>NZ_CP107558.1:3545000-3845000 GCF_026427715.1 Methylocystis sp. MJC1
CCGGCTCGGGCGCGGTCGGCGCCAAAGGCGACTCCGCCGGCAGTTGCGGCGCAGGCGTCGCTATGGTCGACGCAGCGCCCTCCGCCTCGGGCGCTAAGTCCGGCATATGCGCCTCGCGCGGGGTCACCAAAGCTTCCTGCTCCTGCGCGCCCTCGTCGGACGGGAAGAGTGCGGAGGGATCGCGGAACTCGTCCGGCAGCGGCGCCGAACGGCGCCAGCGGCCTGGACCGCGGCCGCGTGTCGCCCGCGGCTCCCGCGCCTCGCGGGGCGCGGGCTGTCCTTCGATCGCCGCCATGAAGGCGAGGCCCTCGTCGGACGGCTGCTCGGCGCCAGGGGTCAAAACCGCCTCACCATTGAGCCCGCCGCCGCGACCGCGACGGCGACGGCGACGGCGGGAGCGCTGGGCGCTCTCTTCGCCTTCTTCCCCATTCGCGTGACGCGGCTCGCGGCTCTCGCGGCGACCATTGGCGACAGCAGGCTCTCCAACCTCGGCGATTTCTTCCTCGGCGAAAGCCTCTTCTTCGAGGATTTCCTCCTCGAGCGGTTCAGCCTCGACCGAATCGACGCGCAGCGGCGCCGGCGCGGCGGGGATGCGCGGACCGGAGGCCGGCTCGCCGCGCTCCAGCGCGTGATAATTGGCGCCCGTCAACGTATCGTCGGCCGCGACGGTGATGTGCACGCCGAAGCGATTCTCCATCGCCTGCAGATGGGAGCGCTTCTGGTTGAGGATGTAGAGCGCAACGACGGCGCGGGTGCGCAGCGTCACGTCATGCGACGCGCTCTTGAGCAGCGCCTCCTCCAGCACGCGCAATACGTGCAACGCGACCGAGGCGGTGGACCGCACATGCCCGGCGCCCGCGCAATGCGGGCAGGGCACGGTCGAGCCCTCGACGACGCCGGCGCGGATGCGCTGGCGTGACATCTCCAAAAGGCCGAAATGCGAAATGCGGCCGACCTGGATGCGGGCGCGGTCGTTCTTGAGCGCATCTTTCAGCCGCCGCTCGACAGCGCGATTGTTGCGGCTCTCCTCCATGTCGATGAAATCGACCACGATGAGGCCGGCGAGGTCGCGCAGGCGGAGCTGGCGGGCGACTTCGTCCGCCGCCTCCAGATTGGTGCGCAGCGCCGTGTCCTCGATATTGTGCTCGCGGGTCGAACGGCCGGAATTCACGTCGATCGCGACCAGCGCCTCGGTCTGGTTGATGACCAGATAGCCGCCGGACTTCAGCGTGACGTTATTCGAGAACATGGCGTCGAGCTGCGCCTCGACCCCCGCTTCCGCGAAGATCGGCACCGGCTCGCGATGCTGCTTCACATTCTTCGCATGGCTCGGCATGAGCATGCGCATGAAGTCCTTGGCCTCGCGATAGGCGTCGTCGCCGGAGACCACGATCTCCTCGACGTCGCGCCCGTAGAGGTCGCGGATGGCGCGCTTGATGAGCGAGCCTTCCTCATAGACGAGCATCGGCGCCGAAGAGCGCAGCGTCAGCTCGCGCACGCTCTCCCAGAGCCGCAGCAGATATTCGAAGTCGCGCTTGACCTCGGCCTTGGTGCGGGTCGCGCCGGCGGTGCGCAGGATGACGCCCATCCCCTCGGGCACTTCGAGGTCGTGGACGATCTCCTTGAGGCGCTTGCGGTCAGCGCCGTCGGTGATCTTGCGGGAAATGCCGCCGCCACGCGCGGTGTTGGGCATCAGCACCGAATAGCGGCCGGCGAGCGAGAGATAGGTGGTGAGGGCCGCGCCCTTGTTGCCGCGCTCCTCCTTGACGACCTGAACGAGCAGCACCTGACGGCGCTTGATGACTTCCTGGATCTTATACTGGCGGCGCGGACGCACCACGCGGAAGGGCGCCTCGTCCATGGCGTCGCCGCCGATGTGCTCGACGTGCTCTTCCTCGTCGTGGTCGTCGTCGTCGTGGTCGTCGTCGTGATGTTCTTCCTCGGCCGGGGCGCGGGCGTGGATCGCGGCCTCTTCTTCATCGGCCTCCGCGCCTTCCTCGTCCGAGCTTTCCTCGTCCTCTTGAGCTTCGTCCGTGTTTTCCTCGCGGGCGCGCTCGCGCTCTTCGTCGCGCTCGTCCTGGCGACGGGCCTTCAGCTCATGGTCGGGGGCGGAAGACTCTTCGGCGAATTCTTCGGCCTCGCCCTCTTCCACCGAGCCGAACCCCGAGGGATCGACGGATATCGTGTGACGCGCCTCTTCGGCGACAGGCGCAGCGGCCTCCTCGGCCTTAGCGGATTCAGGCTGAACCGTTTCGGCCTCGACTTCGACGTCCGTCGGCGCGACCGCTTCGGAAGATTCGGCCGACTCGGCCTCGACGACGATCGTCGGCGCGCCGGCTTCCGCGTCGGGGGCTTCGCCCTCCTCGGCGGCCTCGATCAGGGCCTCGACGTCGACCGGCTCGCTGACGAGCGTCTCATCCTCGGCGGCGCGCTTTTCGGCCGTCTCGTGCTGGCGGCGGCGGGAGCGGCGGCGACCATGCGGGCGGTGCTCCTCCTCCTCATGCTCGCGATGCGCGCGGCTCTCTTCCTCGATCAGCGCCTGACGGTCAGCGACGGGGATCTGGTAATAATCCGGGTGAATCTCGGCGAAGGCCAGGAAGCCGTGGCGATTTCCGCCGTAATCCACGAAGGCGGCCTGGAGCGAAGGCTCCACGCGGGTGACCTTGGCGAGATAAATGTTGCCGCGGAGCGGTTTTTTGTCTGCGGCTTCGAAGTCGAATTCCTGGACGCGGTTACCGCGCAATACAACGACGCGCGTCTCCTCCGGATGGGAGGCGTCGATCAGCATTTTGTTTGCCATGGGGGACTCTTTGCGGCGTTGCGCGCGCGACGGCCGGGGGAGCAAGCCGCGATCCGTTCAAGGATGCGGCGGCCGCTGTTCGGCGAAGCGCGAGGGCGCGAACGCTTGTTGTCAGGGAAAAGGGAAAAGGCCGAAGGCCTCGAACACGCTGGCCGGCGCTAAGGCCGGCGGACAGGTCGCCTGGGCGGATCGCCGCGACTGCGGCGATCGACCGAATAAGATGACGATCCCGAACGCGACCATTTCTGGAGTCGCGGTCCATCGGGCAAAGATCACGAAGCGCAAGATATGAGCGCAGCCGCATCGCGCGGACGAACCGGGCGAGACGAGCCTTCGCTGCAGCGCTTATCATGGTCGTAGCCATGAGATCGTCAAAAAACCTTTCGCGACGCCCAGAGGCGGCGAGTATGCGTCACAACTGGCACAAGGCCGCGCGTGACGAAAGACGTCAGCCCGTCCTGAAAATCCATCGACCGCCAATGCAAGGGGCGCCTGCCCCGGCTGCGGCGACAGACTTCCACAGAGCGCTTCGCACTTCATAGCGGTCGGCCGCAAGACGCGCAAGCGTCGCTTCTGCGACATTTACTACAGCATGGCTCCAAAAAAGAGACGACTCTCAGGCTGAAGCTGTGGATGCTAACGGTCCCTTAAGGGACGCGCTTGAAGAATCGTTTATATAGTCTTCCAGTTTGACGCAATTTTGCGGGATTCGGGCCATGCGACAGCCGCCTTTCTGCCGGAAAAAGACCAGCTCGCGCCTCGCTTTCGGCGCGGCGGCGGCCGTTCTGGCCGGCTTGGGCGTCGCCCGGGCCGCGGAGCCCCCCGCCCCTATCTCGGCGATCGCCGGCCACGTAGAGACGCTCGCCGACCACGCCCGCCTCGTTTTCGAGCTGACGCAAGCTGTGAAGGCGAATGCGCATGTTTCCGCCAATCCGGCGCGCGTCATTGTCGATCTGCCCGAGGTCGCCTTCCATATAGACCCCAAGGACGGCCACGCCTCCGGCAAATCCAAGCTCCTGAAATCCTACCGTTACGGCCAATTCGCGCCAGGCCGCTCGCGGGTCGTCATCGACCTTGCGGCGCCGGCGCAGATTTTACGGGCCGAGAGCGAGCCCGCCGGCGACGGGTCGCGACTGATCGTCGAGCTGGCGCCGACCTCCGAAGCGCAATTCAACGCCGCCGCCGCCCAGAGCGCCGCCGCCCTGGCGCAGGCCGAGCCCACGCCCGCCGAGGCGACAGCCGCCGCGACGCCTTCGGACAAGCCGGTCGTCGTCATCGACCCCGGCCATGGCGGGGTCGACATGGGCGCGACGGGCAAGCACGGGGAGCAGGAAAAAGCCGTGGTTTTCGAATTCGCCCGCGCGCTCGCGGCGAAGATCGAGGCGGGCGGCCGGCTAAAAACCGTGCTGACGCGCAATGAGGACATTTTCCTGCCGCTCAATGAGCGCGTCCAGATCGCCCATCGCAACAACGCCGCGCTCTTTTTGTCGATCCACGCCGACACGCTCGCCGAGGGCCATGTCGAGGGCGCGACGGTCTATACGGTTTCGACCAAGGCCTCCGACGCCGAGGCCGCGAAAATCGCGGAAAAGGAAAATTTGGCGGACAAGGCGGCGGGCGTCGAGAGCAAGCAGGACGTCGAGCAGGTCGGCGACATCCTCTTCGAGCTCACCCAGCGCGAGACCCGCGCTTTCAGCGCCCAGTTTTCGCAAACGCTGATCTCGCATTGGAAGGAGGCCGGCAGCCTCAATAAGAACCCCGCGCGCGCAGCCGGATTCGTCGTGCTCAAATCCTACGACATTCCCTCGGTGCTGTTGGAGCTTGGCTATCTTTCCAGCGAGAAGGACCTCGCGCGATTGACTTCGGTGGAATGGCGCGATCGCGCCGCAGGCAAGACCGCCGAAGCGATCGAGGCCTTTTTCGCCGCGCGTTCGCGGGAGGCGCGCGCGCCCGTCAAGCAAGAGCGCCCACAATAAAACACAAAATCGGGTCATTCAGGAGAAGGCGCCGTCAGAGAGCGCGGCTCGCTGCGCGCCAGAAACAGACCGGCGAGCTCACGCCTGGCCACGACGGCGGCGCGACGATCGGCCAAAAGCCACTGGATCGGCGGGCGTCGGCGATGCTAAAGCATCGGCCGCGCCACGAGGCGAATTGACGGGTGATTTCCGTTTCGAGTGGGCCCCATCCAGAAAAGCTAATCGCGCGCGTGGCGGCGGAACAACGCCGAATTGCGCGCTTGCCGGCCAGCCCTAGCGAAAGGGCGGGCGCCGGCGCCATATAAGGTCAGGCGAAAAGCCACGGGCTTCCCGGCCCGCTGAGAGGAAGAATTTCATGCGACTTCTCGCAAGGTTTCTAGGCTTTGTCTTCGCGACCGGCACGATCGTCTTTTTGATCGGCGCCGTCGCGGCCTCCGCGCTGGTCTATTACTATTCCAAGGATCTGCCGGATACGGCGCAGCTGCGAAACTACGAGCCCCCGGTCACGACGCGTCTCCACGCCAATGACGGCTCGATTCTGGCCGAATACTCCCGCGAGCGGCGCCTGTTTTTGCCGAGCTCCGCCATTCCGACGCTCGTGAAGCAGGCCTTCATCTCCGCTGAGGACAAGAATTTCTACACCCATAACGGCATCGACCCTGAAGGCGTCGTGCGCGCCCTGGGCGTGCTGGCGCAGGGCGGCCGGCATGTGCAGGGCGCCTCGACCATCACGCAGCAGGTCGCTAAGAACTTCCTCGTGGGCAACGAGCGCTCGATCGACCGCAAGATTCGCGAGGCGCTGATCTCGTTCCGCATCGAGGCCGCCTATTCCAAGGAGCGCATCCTCGAGCTCTATCTCAATGAGATCTACCTCGGCCTCGGCAACTATGGCGTCGCCGCGGCGGCGCTCAATTACTTCAACAAATCGGTCAATGAGCTGACGCTCGCCGAAGCCGCCTATCTCGCCGCGCTGCCCAAGGGCCCCAACAATTATCACCCCTTCCAGCATCGCGACCGCGCGATCGAACGCCGCAACTATGTCATCGACCGCATGGAGGCCGATGGCGTCGTGACGCATCTGGAGGCGGACAAGGCCAAGGCGGAGCCGCTCGGCGTCAATCCGCGCGCGCTCTCGCCCAACACTTACGTCGCCGGCTATTTCGCCGAGGAAGTGCGCCGCGAACTGCTCGACCGCTACAAGGACAAGGGCCTTTACGAGGGCGGCCTGTCGGTGCGCACGACGCTCGACCCCAAGATGCAGGCCTGGACCCGCAAGGCGCTGGCGGACGGCCTCGTGCGCTTCGACGAGGCGCATGGCTTCCGCGGCGCCATGAACCATATCGACGTCTCGTCCGACTGGGGCGTCCCGCTCGCCGGCATTCCCGCGCTCGGCGACATCAAGCCCTGGCGCCTCGCCGTCGTGCTCGACATGAGCGACGGCGGCGCCCGCGTCGGCCTGCAGCCCGGCCGCGAAGCGTCCGGCGAAGTGGCGCGCGAACGCGAGACCGGCCTGCTCACGACCGAAGGCATGCGCTGGACCGGCCGCGGACCCCGCGGGACGCTCACCGTCGGCGACGTGATCTATGTCGAGCCCATGGTCGGCAATCCGGGTCACTACCGCCTGCGCCAGATCCCCGAGATCTCCGGCGCCATGGTGGCGATGGACCCCTATACGGGCCGCGTCTTCTCCATGGTCGGCGGCTTCTCCTTCGACCAGTCGGAGTTCAATCGCGCCAGCCAGGCGCTGCGCCAGCCGGGCTCCTCCTTCAAACCCTTCGTCTATGCGACGGCGCTCGACAACGGCTATACGCCCTCCTCGTCGATCCTCGACGAGCCGATCTCGATCCAGCAGGCGGATGGCAGCTATTGGACGCCGGAGAACTTCGAAGGCGGCCACGGCACCGGCGCGCATCCGCTGAACTACGGCGTCGTCCACTCCAAGAACATGATGACGGTGCGTCTCGCCAAGGACGTCGGCATGCCGCTCATCGCCGAATACGCCAAGCGTTTCGGCATCTACGACGACATGGGCCCCTATCTCTCGCTGTCGCTCGGCGCCGGCGAGACGACGCTGCTCAAGATGGTCACCGGCTATTCGATGCTGGCGAATGGCGGCAAGCGGATCAAGCCGACGCTGATCGACCGCGTGCAGGACCGCTGGGGCAAGACCATCTTCCGCCACGACGAGCGCCAGTGCCTGGGTTGCGACGCGGCCAAGTGGGACAATCAGAATGAGCCCAAGCTGATCGACAAGCGCGAGCAGGTGCTCGACCCGCTCACCGCCTATCAGATCACCAACATCATGGAAGGCGTGATCCAGCGCGGCACGGGCGTGTCGATCAAATCCGTTGGCAAGCATCTCGCCGGCAAGACCGGCACGACCAACGAGGCGAAGGACCTCTGGTTCGTGGGCTTCTCGCCCGACCTCGCCGTCGGCGTCTATATCGGCTACGACCGCCCGCGCTCCATGGGCAGCCACGCCCAGGCCGCGCTCTTCGCCGCGCCGATCTTCCGCGACTTCATGACGGTCGCCCTCAAGGACAAGCCGGACACGCCCTTCCGCGTGCCGCCGGGCATCAAGCTGATCTCGGTCAATCCGAGCACGGGCCTGCGCACCGCGAGCGGCGGCGAGCTCTGGCCGTTCAAGCCGGGCACCGCGCCGCCCGATTCCTACTCTGGCGGCGGCGAAGGCGGCCCCCGCCAGCTCAATACGCCGCATGACGTCGACCAACAGGTCGGCAGCGGCACGGGCGGGCTTTACTGATCAAGAGGAAAGCGGCTGGAGACGAAAGTTTCCGGCCGCTCTATTTTTAATCTGGACGTTTCAGGAGAGCCCTCACCCATGACCGCAGAAGCCGACAGCAGTGAATTCGTTCTCCTGGAAGAGGCGGGGCATGTCGCGCGACTGACGCTCAACAAGCCGGCGTCGCGCAACGCTTTGTCGATAGCGATGCTGCAGGCGCTGTCGGAGCGGCTCGACGCCCTTGAGAAGCGCGGCGACATCCGGGTCGTGGTGCTGCAGGCCGAGGGCCCGGCCTTCTGCGCCGGTCACGATCTCAAGGAGCTGACGGCGCACCGCAATGACCCGGACGGCGGGCGTGAATTCTTCGACGAGACGATGCGCGCCTGCTCGGCGCTGATGCAAAAGGTTGTCGCCCTGCCGAAACCCGTTATCGCCGCCGTCGACGAAATGGCGACTGCGGCGGGCTGCCAGCTCGTCGCGAGCTGCGATCTCGCCGTCGCCGGCCCAAACGCGCGCTTCTGCACGCCGGGCGTCGACATCGGCCTGTTCTGCTCGACGCCCGCCGTGGCGCTCTCCCGCAATCTCGCGCCGAAACACGCCTTGGAAATGCTGCTCACCGGCTTCCCTATCGGCGCGGAGGCGGCGCTGCGCATCGGGCTCGTCAACCGCGTCTCGCAGGACGGCGCGCGCACGGGCGCGCGGGCGCTCGCCGAGCTGGTCGCGGCGAAGTCGCCGGAGGCGATCCGCTTCGGCAAGAAGGCGTTTTACGCCCAGCGCGAGAAGCCGCTCGCCGAGGCCTATGATCTCGCAAGCGCCGTGATGGTGGAGAATATGCTCGCCGCGGACGCGAAAGAGGGGATTGCGGCGTTTCTGGAAAAGCGGGCGGCGGAGTGGCGATAGCCGTGATGTGGCAATGACAGCAGGTCCGTCATTGCGAGCGTAGCGAAGCAATCCAGAGCCGCATCGGGGCTCCTGGATTGCTTCGTCGCTGCGCTCCTCGCAATGACGGCAGTCGTCCCTATTCCCCCAAATGCCGCAAAGCCGCCGCCGCCGCGAAGGGGCAGAGTGCCAGCGCAACCAGCGTGATGGCGCAGAGGATTGCGAAGGGCGAAAAGAAAGGCACCGTCCCGCCCGTCGCCGCCTCGCAGGCCGAGACGCCGAAGATCAGCACGGGAATCGTCAGCGGCAGCACCAGCAGCGCCATCAGCAGACCGCCGCGCCGTACGGTGACCGTCGCCGCCGCGCCGATGGCGCCGATGAGGGTCAGCGCCGGGGTGCCCACTAAGAGCGTCGCGACCACGCCCGCCAGCGCCATCGTCTCCTGCTGCAGCATCAGCCCCAGAAAGGGCGCTGCGATGATGAGCGGGAGCCCGGTCGCGGCCCAATGCGCGGCGCATTTCACCAGCACGGCCAGCTCCAGCGGCGTCTCGCCCAGATGCAGGAGGTCGAGCGAGCCGTCCTCGGCGTCCGCCTGAAACAGCCGATCGAAGGCGAGCAGGCTCGCGAGCAGCGCCGCGATCCACAGGATCGCCGGGCCGATGCGGGCGAGGAGGTTCGGGTCCGGCCCCACGGCGAAGGGGACGATGGTCACGAGGGTGAGGAAGAACACCACCCCCATGGCCCCCGAGCCGCCGACGCGGCGGGCGATGCGCCATTCGCGCAGGAAGAGCGCTCCGATCGGCGAGGTCATTTCGCGCCTCCCAAAGCAAGTTCGCCAGCTTCCTCGAGCCCCAGCGGCTCATGGGTTGCGGCGATGATGAGGCCGCCCTTGGCGCAGTGATCGCGCATGACGGCGGCGAATTTTTCCCGCGAGGCTCTGTCGAGCGCGGTCAGCGGCTCGTCGAGGAGCCACACCGGGCGGAACGCCACGAGGAGCCTTGCGAGCGCGGCGCGGCGCTTCTGACCCGCCGAGAGCGCGCCGAATGGGGCGCGCGACGCGAATAAGAGGCCGACGGTGGCAAGCGCCTCTGAAATCGCTCGGGCGCGCGGATCGGGCGCGGGCGCGAGATAGGCCGACCAGAATTCGAGATTTTCTTCGAGGGAGAGCGCCGCCTTCATCCCATCGGCATGCGCGAGATAATGCGCCTGCTGGGGCAATTCGGCCTCCTCGCCGGCGCCCTCCAACCGCATCTCGCCGGCCGCGCGCGGCAAAAGGCCCGCGAGCGTGCGCAGCAGAGTCGATTTCCCGGCGCCGTTGCGGCCCGTCACCACCAGCGCCTCGCCGCCCGAAAGGGCGAAGCTGACATCGGCCAGCACGGGCCGGCCGCCGCGGGAGACGGCGAGATTCTCCACGGTCAGCCGGAGGGCCGAACGGACATCTGCATGGGGGCGATGCGGGCTCATTTCCATGAGCAAAGCCAATAGAGAAAGCCGGGCGCAAGCGCCATAGGCGCGCTCGCGCTTTCCTGCCCGCCTGCCCTGAGCGCAGGCGCACTGGCGCGAGGCCGAGGAGGGTGCTAAGGGACCCGATCAACTTCCGGGCGCCCTGAGGGCTCAGGGCGCCTTGATTCTTCGGGAAAAGCAAGCGCGCGCGGCCGCGCCCGGCCATTCAGGGACTGCGAATTCAGTGACGAGACACAGAAGCCTCCCCGACTATGCCTCGCGGAGATTCCGCTTCGCGGGCAACGCCCTGCTCGAGTTCAACAACCCCTTCTTCGCGCAGATCGACAAGCTCAAGGCGGACTTCGAAGCGCAGGGGACGCATTTCGTCAGCTTCGCGAATTACGACTATCTCGGCCTCGCCAATCACCCGCGCATCCGCGAGGAAGCCAAGCGCGAGGTCGACGGACTCGGCGTCGGGGCGCTCGCCTCGCGTCTCGTGGGCGGCGAACGCACCACACATAAGCAGTTCGAGGCGGAGATCGCCGAATTCATCGGCATGGAGAGCGCGCTGGCGCTCGTCTCCGGCTATCTCTCGAACGTCACCACCATTTCCTATCTGATGAACGGCAAGCGCGACGCGATCTTCATCGACGAGCTCGCCCACAACAGCATCGTCTATGGCGCGGAGGGCGCGCCGGCCCATGTCATCAAGTTCCGCCACAACGACATGGATCATCTCGACCATCTGCTGGCGCGCCATCGCGAGGAATATCGCAACGTGCTCGTGGTGGTCGAAGGCGTCTACAGCATGGACGGCGACACCGCCGATCTGCCGCGCCTTTACGAAATCAAGGACAAATATCAAATCTGGCTGATGGTCGACGAAGCCCATTCGCTCGGCGTTCTGGGCGATCACGGCCGCGGACTTGCCGAGCATCAGGGCGTCGATCCGCAGCGCATCGACCTCATCATCGGCACGCTCTCCAAATCGCTCGCCTCCTGCGGCGGCTATATCTGCGCCAAGAAGGAAGTGATCGAGTGGTTCCGCTACACGCTGCCGGGCTTTGTTTATAGCGTCGGTTTCTCGCCGGTCATTCTCGCAGCGGCCCGCACCGCCTTGCGGCTGATGCAGGAGGAAACCTGGCGCATCGGCAAGCTCGCGCAGAACGCCGAGCTCTTCCGCCAGGTCGCGCATGAGAACGGCTTCTCCACCGGCCCGGCGATCGGCCGCGGCGTGGTGCCGATCCTTTTCGAGAACGATCTCGAGACCATGTGGGCGGCGCGGCATCTGCTCGAAAAGGGCTATTACGTGCCGCCGGTCGTGCGAGTCGGCGTGCCCAAGGACGGACCGCGCCTGCGCTTCTTCTTTTCGGCGAACCATACGGAGGCTGAAATCCGCGGCGTCATAAAGGCATTGCGGGATACGCCGCCTGTGTCGGAGGAGGCGCAGCGCATCGTGGCCGCCGCCATGTCCGGCGCCGCCGCCTGATACGACAGCGCGGGCGCGTCATCATGACGCTTTCCGCGTTCCCCCGCAAAGGCATAAGGAATCAAGCATGGCGCGAATCGAGATCGTACCGGTCGCTGGGCTCTCGACGTTCACGACCTTCTGCAAGCTGCCGCGCCTTCTCTACAAGGGCGCGCCGGGTTTCGCGCCGCCGCTCGACATCGAGCGCTGGACGCTCTTCGCCCATATGCTCAACCCCCATTACAAGCTGGTCGAGGATCAGAAATTCCTCGCCCGCCGCGACGGCGAATGGGTCGGCCGCATTGCCGCGCATGTCTATAAGGAAGGGATCACGCCCGTCGCCGCGAGCCCGGCGCAATTCGGCGCGCTCGACGCCGTCGACGACCTGGAAGTCGTGCGCGCACTCGTCGAGGCCGCGGAGAATTGGCTGAAGGCGAAGGGCGCGACGCGGATCAACGGCCCCTTCTCGCCGACGATTAACGGCGAAGTCGGCATGCTGATCGAGGGCTTCGAGGCGACGCCCATGTTCCTCACGCCCTGGCATCCGCCCTATCTCTCGCGCCATTTCGCGGCGCTCGGCTATGAGAAGGCCAAGGACCTCGTCTCCTATCGCATAGCCATCGACGAGACGTTCCTCAATGAAAAGCCCCTCATCTCGAACCGCAAGGAATGGCGAGACCGTTTGAAGCTTCGCCCGCTCGATCTCGACAATCTGAAGACGACCGAGACAGCGCTGATGGAAGAGCTCTTCAACGACGGCTGGCGCGATAACTGGGGCTTCGTGCCCTTCACCAAGGCGGAATTTGATTCGACCGCCGACGCTTTGAAATATGTCATGCCGCCGGAATTCGGCGTCATGGTGGAACTCGACGGCGAGCCGGTGAGCTTCTTGGTCGCGCTTCCCAATCTCTTCGAGATCGTCTCCGACTTCGACGGCCGCTTGTTCCCCTTCGGCCTGCCGAAGCTGATCTCGCGCATGCGCAACCACAAGTTCGACGCCGCGCGCGTCGTGCTGCTCGGCACGCGCAAGGCGCTGCAAAACAGCGCGACGGGCGGCGCCATTCTGCTCTCCATGATCGAGGAGATGCGTCGCCGCGGCGCCAAGGCCTCGGTCACCCAAATGGAGGCGGGCTGGGTGCTCGAAGACAATATGGCGATGCGCAAGCCGATCGAAATGTTCGGCGGCAAGATCGACAAGGTTCACCGGATTTATGAGAAGCGTATCGGTTGAGTTCAGGTTCCAGTGGGGGCGTCGGGCGTGAGCCAATCCCTCCCCTTTACGGGGAGGGTGGCCCCGCGCAAGCGGGGTCGGGTGGGGTAAAGCCCCATCAGAGTCATTGCGGCGTGAACCCCACCCGGCGGCCCCGCAGCTAAGTTTACGCAGGCTGCGTAGACTTGCCTGCATCCGCCGACCTCCCCGTAAAGGGGAGGTATTGGAGGGCTAACGACGCCAGTTACTATCCACCCGATTGCTCCGCTTCCAACTGAAGGAAACGTGATCCATGAACGGCATTTCGGTCACCGCCCAGGGCGCCGACCGCTCGCATGTCGAGCGCCGCCGCTTGATCTTGGAAAAATATCCGCAGGTGCGCGAGCTTTTCGGCAGAGACCCAGTGACCTTCAAGATCACGGCCGGCATCTTCGCGGGCCAATTCGTGATCGCGGCCGTCATGGGCTGGCTCGGGTTCTCCTATTGGTGGCTGTCGCTGCTGCTGGCGATCTGCGTCGGCGCCTTCGCGAACCACGCGAATTTCGTCATCATCCACGACGCGATTCATAATTGCGTCTTCGAGGACCCGCTCGCCAATAAATGGACGGCGATCCTCGCCGATCTCCCCAATGGCTTCCCCACGGCGATGGGCTTCCGCTGCTATCACATCAAGCACCACTCGCATCTCTCGGCCTATGACTATGACGCCGACGTGCCGAGCCAGTGGGAAGTGGAGTGGGTCGGCAATAGCGCTTGGCGCAAGGCCGCCTGGCTTTTTGCCTTTCCCGCCATCCAGCTCGCGCGCCTGTCGCGGCTGAAGGGCACCGTGCCGATCATGGGCAAATGGACCTATATCAACATCGCGGTCATCATCGCCTTCGATCTCTTCATGCTCTGGGCCTTCGGCCCCAACGCCTTGCTCTATCTGTTCCTCTCCTTCTGGTTTTCGGTTGGCGGGCTGCATCCATTGAGTGCGCGCTGGCTGCAGGAGCATTTCGCCTTCGGGCCCGATCAGGGCACATTCGATTATTACGGCCCGCTCAACAAGCTCGCGCTCAATATCGGCTATCACAACGAGCATCACGACTTTCATGAGATTCCCTGGAACCGCCTGCCGGAGCTCACGGCCATGGCGCCGGAGTTCTACGACACGCTGCGCTGCCACCGCTCCTGGTTTGCGCTGCTCGTCACCTTCATCTTCGATCCGACCTATTCGCTCGGCACGCGGTCGGTAAATGTCACGCAAGCGGCGCAGCAGATCGCTGCCCCGGCGGAGTAAAATCATGACGCAGGACACACGCACAGAAGCGCTGGACGCCTCGCCGCGCATTTTCGAGAACGACCTTCTCGACCGTTTCTCGCGCGTGCATCACCTCACGCCCGTGATCATCTACACGCCGATCATTCTGGGCCTGCTCTTCTATTCCTTGTCGCTGCAGGGCGCAGGGCTCGTTCTGCTCGGCCTCGTGATCGGCTATGTCGCCTGGACGCTGACCGAATATTTCGGCCACCGCTATCTCTTCCACACGGTGTTTCCGCTGCCTTTCGGCTTCGGACCGCGCTTCCAGTTCCTGATCCACGGCGTGCATCACATCTATCCGAGCGACCCGCTGCGGCTCGTCATGCCGCCGCTGCTCTCCGCGCCGATCATGCTCATCGCGCTGACGATCATCCGGCTGATCTTCGGCGCGACCTTCGCCTGGCCGGTGCTCGCAGGCTTCATGGCCGGCTATGTGGCCTATGACTGCGTGCATTACTGGACGCATCACGGCCAGCCGACCTCCGATTTCGGCAAATTGGTGAAGCGCCTGCATATGCTTCACCATTTCCGCGACGCCGAGAAGGGTTTCGGCGTGCATGCGATCTGGTGGGACTATGTCTTCGGCACGGCCTACCAGAAGGGCGAGACGCCGGGGACCAAGGCCGTTTGAGCCTTTGAATAACGCGCTTAGGGCCGTGTCATTCCCGGCGGGCTGACAGCCCGACCGGGAACCCAAAGCCAAAGTAACGCTTTTGTGAGTTTCCCCATCAGCGGCCCCGATTTTGCTTTTTGCTGCCGGAAATGGACCCGGCATGAAAACCTTTCTCGATTGGTCGGCTTACGACACCTACGGCATTGGCGACGCCTATTCGGGCATCCCGGCCACGGGCGGCAATTACGCCAAGGCTGTCGCTGTGTGCATGCACAGCCGCGATTGTCAGAAAGCCGGCAAGGGCGTCATGTGCCCGAGCTACCGCATCACCGGCGACCCCAAACATTCCACCGAAGCGCGCGTCGCGGCCTTCAAGGCCGCCCTCAACGACCCCGCCAATGAGCGCGCCTTCGCGGATCCGCGCCTCGCGGAAGCGATGGATTTGTGCGTCTCCTGCAAGGCCTGCAAGAAGGAATGCCCCAGCGCCGTCGATATGACGCTGATCAAGACGGAATATCTCGCCCAGCGCCACGCCATCACGGGGGTTCCGTTGCGCACGCGGCTCTTCGGCGGCGTGCCGGAATGGACCGGCCGGCATCGCGCTGTGCTGGGCTTCGCCATCCGCCTGCGCAATCGTTTCTCGGCGCTCGCCAAATTTGCGGAGAGACGGCTCGGGATCACGGCGCGCCGCCCGCTTCCGGAGCTGGCGGTGAAACCCTTTACTCCCGCCAAAGCGGCAAGCGCGGGCGCGCGCGGCGACGTCATTCTGTTCGTCGACACTTTCTGCCATCACTTCGACCCCGAGATCGCCGAGGCCGCCGTCGCGGTGCTGGAACACGCGGGCTACAGCGTGCGCTTCGCCAGACCCGCGCCGACCGACGCCGAGCCCAACCGGCCGCTCTGCTGCGGTCGCACCTATCTCACGACCGGCATGGCGGATAAGGCGAAGGGCGAAGCCAGCCGCGTTCTCGCCGCCTTCCGAGGCGCGATTGCGGCCAAGACGCCGATCATCGGGCTGGAGCCGTCCTGCCTTCTCTCCTTGCGCGACGAGCTTTACAGCCTGGGACTGGGGCCCGAGGTCGGCGATCTCGGCAAGCAGCTTTACCTCTTCGAGGAATTTCTGGCCCGCGAGCATCAAAACAACGGCCTGCGGCTGGAGCTGAAACCGCTGGATTTGCCCAAGGCGCTGCTGCACGGCCATTGCCACCAGAAAGCCTTCGGCGTGATGAAGGCGACGCGCAAGGTGTTGAGCTGGATACCGGGCTTTTCCTTCGAGGTGATCGACTCGAGCTGCTGCGGCATGGCGGGAAGCTTCGGCCTGGAGGCCGAGCATTACGAGGCCTCCATGGCGATGGCCGAGCAGTCGCTACTGCCGGCGGTGCGCGCCGCGTCGGAAGACACGCCGCTGATCGCCAACGGCTTCTCCTGCCGTCACCAGATCGAGCACGGCAGCGGCCGGAAAGCCCGGCACATCGCGCTGCTGCTGCGCGACGCGCTCGCGTGAGGCTTCTTCAACCCTCGGTCGGGACGTCATTCCCGACGCTTCGCGTCAGCGAAGTGATCGGGAATCCAGAGCCAAAGTAGCGGGCGTTGCCCTGGATTCCAGATCGGGCCTACGGCCCGTCTGGAATGACGGTCGCCATCGTGGCGTACCCCTTGCCCAGTCCCCTTGAGCACATCGCGCTTCTGCTACGCGATGCACTCGCGTGAGACTCTTCAACCCTCGGTGGGGACGTCATTCCCGACGCTTCGCGTCAGCGAAGTGATCGGGAATCCAGAGCCAGCATAGCGGAGGTTGCCCTGGATTCCAGATCGGGCCTACGGCCCGTCTGGAATGACACGGCCCCGGCCCAAGAGACTCATTAGGGCGACTACTCCTGCCCCGTCCGCTTGAACCACTCGTCTTCCGTAATCACCTCGATGCCGAGCTCCTGCGCCTTCGCGAGCTTCGAGCCGGCTCCGGGCCCCGCCACCACCAAGTCGGTTTTCTTGGACACGGACGCCGCGACCTTCGCGCCGAAGCGCTCGGCCTGGGCCTTGGCCTCGTCGCGGGTAAGGCGCTCCAGCGAGCCGGTGAAGACCACCGTCTTGCCGGCCACAGGCGAGGACGACGCGACCTGCGGCATCGGTTCGATCGTCACCTGCTCGAGCAGAGCGTCGAGCTCCTTCTCATTATGCGGCTCGGCAAAAAAGTCGTGCAAAGCCTCGGCGACCACCGGGCCGATGCCGTCGATGCAATCGATGCGGGCGCGCGCCTCCGTGCCGGGCACAGCGTCGCGCGCCGTCTCGCGCAGAGATGCAAAATCGCCGAAGTGTCGGGCGAGGCGGCGCGCATTGGTCTCGCCCACATGGCGGATGCCCAACGCAAAGAGGAAACGATTGATCGGGATGACCCGCCGCGCCTCGATGGCCGCGAAGAGATTGCGCACCGAGGTCTCGCCGAAGCCCTCGCGATTCTTGATCCTGGTGAGGCTCTTTCGATCGCGCTCTTCGAGCGTGAAAATATCCGAGGGCGTTTTGATCAGGCCTTCGGCGAAGAAATATTCGATCTGCTTGTCGCCCAGCCCCTCGATGTCGAAGGCGTTGCGCGAGGCGAAATGTTTCAGCCGCTCGACCGCCTGCGCCGGACAGACCAGCGAGCCCGTGCAGCGGCGCACGACATCCGCCTCGCCGGTCTTTTCATCGATCTCACGCAGCGCCGCCGAGCCGCAGCGCGGGCAGACTTGCGGGAATTCGTAAGGCTTCGCGCCATGCGGGCGTTTGTCAGCCACTACCTCTACGATCTGCGGGATGACGTCGCCGGCGCGCTGCACGATGACCGTGTCGCCGATGCGGATGTCCTTGCGGGCGATCTCATCCTCGTTGTGGAGCGTGGCGTTCGACACGACGACGCCGCCGACTGTCACCGGCTCCAGCCGCGCGACGGGCGTCAGCGCGCCGGTGCGGCCCACATTTATCTCGATGTCGCGCAGAATGGTCGTCGCGCGCTCGGCCGGGAATTTATGCGCCACCGCCCAGCGCGGCGCCCGAGAGACAAAGCCGAGCCGCTCCTGCAGCGCAATGTCGTCGACCTTGTAGACGACGCCGTCGATGTCATAGCCGAGCGTGGCGCGATCCGCTTCGATCGCGTGATAATGCGCCACCATCTCCTCGACGCTGTCGCAAAGCCGGGTGCGCGGATTGATCTTCAGCCCATAGGCGTTGAAGGCCTGCAGCACGCCCCATTGCGTTCTGGCCGGCAAGGCGCTCACCTCACCCCAGCCGTAAGCGAAGAAATGCAACGGCCGTTCGGCGGTGATCCGCGAATCGAGCTGGCGCAGCGAGCCTGCCGCCGCATTGCGGGGATTGGCGAAGATCTGCTTGCCCGCCGCTCTCTGGCGCTCGTTGAGCGCGGCAAAGGCCGCATGCGTCATATAGACTTCGCCGCGCACCTCCAGCACCTCTGGCGCGCCGTCGTGCAGGCGCTGCGGCACTTCCTTCAAGGTGCGGATATTGGCCGTGACGTCCTCGCCCTCATAGCCGTCGCCACGCGTCGCCGCCTGCACCAGATGGCCGCGCTCGTAACGCAGCGAGCAGGAGAGGCCGTCGATTTTCGGCTCGGCGGTGCAGGTGATGGGCGACGTCTCGGAGAGGCCGAGAAAGCGACGCACGCGCGCGACGAAGTCGCGGACCTCCTCATCCGAAAACACATTGCCGAGCGAGAGCATCGGCACGGCGTGCTTCACTTTCGCAAATTTTTCGCTGGGCTTGGCGCCGACTTTTTTCGTCAGCGACTCCTCAGAGACGAGCTCGGGAAAGGCTTTTTCCAGCGCTTCGTAGCGGCGGCGCGCCGCGTCATAGTCGGCGTCGGGAACGAGCGGCGCGTCTTCCTGATAATAAGCGCGGTCATAGCGGGCGATGTCTTCGCCGAGGCTCGCATGTTCGGCGCGCGCCTGCGCGAGCGACAGTTCTTCAACGGGCAGGGAATGCGTGGCAGGCTTTTTTGTCATGTCGCAATGCGGGCCTACAGCCGTCATTGCGAGGAGGCGAAGCCGACGAAGCAATCCACAACCGCATTACGGCTCTGGATTGCTTCGCTTCGCTCGCAATGACGGGGAAATACGAAGCGGTGCAACCTACCGCGTTCGGGGCGGCGGCGCGAGGGGCTCTGCCGCGAGAGCAAATCGGGTTAACGGCAATCTTTCCGAGCCTTCATGGCCGGGCTTGTCCCGGCCACCCACGCCCAGGCGCACAACCCAACAAGACGCGTTATCACTATGGATAGATGCAGGGCTTTGGAGGCTCCAACTCCGAAGAGATGTATGCCCAGCTTGAGCTGTCATTTGCGTGGCGTGGGTGGCCGGGACAAGCCCCGCCATGACGCGGGCAGCGACATGAAGGTGTCACTCTGGGCGTTACCCGCTCACGACCCTCGACGAGCGCTCATCCGGCAGCCGCCATCTCCAGCGCCTGATCCAAGCGGTCGCCGCCCCAAAATAGCTCATCCTTCACGAAGAAGCTGGGCGCGCCGAAAACGCCCCGGCGGATGGCCTCGTCCGTATTCGCCCTCAGCCGAACCTTGATGTCGTCCTCTGTCCCGCGCCGAAGCAGTTCTTCCGCCTCAAAGGAAAGACTGCGCAGCGCTTCTTCGAGGACTGCCGGGTCGCTTATGTCGCGGTCCTGCGCGAAATTCGCGCGGTAAACCGCCCGAGCGAAGGGGGCCAAACGGTCCGTCCCTTCGAGAGCGACCGCCACGCGCGCCGCCAGAAGACCGCTGCGCGGGAAAACGCTCGGACGCCGCCAAGCGATCCCTTTTCTCTCGCAGAGCCGCTCCATGTCGCGCCACATATAGGCGCCCTTGGCCGGATAGAGATTAAAAGGCGAGTCCGACCAACCCTGGCCGGCAAAAATCGGCCCCAACAGGAACGGTCGCCAAATCACCTCGACATTAGCCGCCCGGGCTTTTTCCTCGATCTCCTCCGCCGCGAGATACGAGTAGGTGCTCGCGAATTCGAACCAGAACTCCAGCCGCGCCGCCATAGGCCTCTCCGATGCTACGCCGCCTCCGGCGCTGCGCCCACGAGACGGCGGGCTTCCTGCGCGCTGATCGGGCGCCCAAAGGCGTAGCCCTGCGCATAGCCGCAGCCGAGCTGATAAAGTTCGATCGCGTCGGCCTCGGTCTCCGCGCCCTCCGCGACGACATCCATGCCGAGATCATGCGCCAGCGCGATGATCGAGCGGAGGATGACGGGGCGCGCGCCCTTGCCGCTCTGTTTGACGAAGGAGCGGTCGATCTTGATCGTATCGAAGGGGAAGCGCTGCAGATAAGAGAGCGACGAATAGCCCGTGCCGAAATCGTCGAGCGACAGCCCTGCCCCGAGCTCCTTGATGCGCGCCAGCATTTGCGCGGCATATTCGGGGTTCTCCATCACCAAGCTCTCGGTGAGCTCCAGCTTCAGGCTGCCCTTCACAATGTCGTGATGCATCAGCACGCTTTTGACGTCGCGCAGGAGATCGTGACGCAGAAGCTGGCGCGAGGAGACGTTCACCGAAGCGAAGATCGGCGGATCGACCGCCAGCGCGCGCTGCCAGGCGGCAAGCTCGCGCGCCGTGCGCTCCAGGGCGAGCAGGCCCATGTCGATGATGAGGCCGGTCTGCTCGGCGATCGGTATGAATTGGCCGGGCTCCAGGCGGCCGAGGCGCGGATGGTCCCAGCGCAGCAGCGCCTCGAAACCGGCGATGGTGCGGTCTTCCAGCCGCACGATCGGCTGAAAGAAGACCTTCACCTCGCCGCGCTCCAACGCGCGGCGCATATCGGCTTCGAGCGTCAGACGGTCGGAGCGTTGCGCGCGCATAGAGGGACGGAAAACCTCGATGCGATTGCCGCCCGTGCGCTTGGCGTGCCGCATGGCGATCTCGGCGTCCTCCAGCATGTCGTCGGCGCCGGGGTGAATTTGCTGGTCGTAGAGCGCGATGCCGATGGAGGCGAAAAGCGCGATCTCGCGATCCGTGAAACGCACCGGCGTCGCCAGCGAGCGGCGCACCGAGTCGGCGAGCGTAATCACATGGTCGGCGTGCGTCTCGGAGGCGAGGATGATCGCGAATGCGTCGCCATGCAGCCGCGCCAGCGTGTCCTGCGGCTGCAGCAGGCGCGTGAGGCGATGCGCGACGGTGAGCAGGATGCTGTCGCCCATGGCGATGCCGACCTGCTCGTTGATCTGCTTGAAGCGGTCGATGTCGATGACGAGCACCGTCGGGCGCACGTCCTTCTCCATGCGCGCGAACACCAGCGCCGCTTCGAGACGGTCGAAGAACAGCTCGCGATTGGGCAGGCCGGTCAGATTGTCGTGCACCGCGTCGTGCAGCAGGCGCTCCTGGGCGTTGCGCTCATCGGTGACGTCGGTCAGCGTGCCGACGACGCGAATGACTTCGCCATCCGGCCCGACCACGGGCCGCGCCCGCAGCCGATAGGCAAGATAATGGCCGTCGGCGCCGCGCAGGCGGAACTCCTGATTGATGCGGCCCCGGCGCTGCTCCAGCAGCGCGTCGAGGCAGGCGCGGTAGCGGTCCTGCTCAAAGGGGTGCAGAAGGTCGAGCCAGGAAGAGGCGGCGCCCTCCAGACCGCCGCGGTCGAGGCCAAGCGCGGCCTCCGCCTCGGGGCTGACGTAAATATGGTCGGACGGCACGTCCCAATCGAAGACGATTTCATTGGCGCCGGTCATCGCCAGCGCCTTGCGCTCGACGTCGCTGATGGCGCCATGGGAGAGTCCGCCTGTGGCAAAGGCGTTTTGCATCACCGTGAAGCCGATGAGCATGACGATGAGCACGAGGCCGCCGACAAGCGCGGGCGACACGAGGTCGTTCGTCATCCAGCCGGCGACGGCGAAGCCCGCCGTCGCCACCCAGACGACGAGCAGGAACCAGGTGGGGATCAGCATGATGGCGCGGTCGAAACCGTGCGAGGCGAGATAAAGCACCAGCACGAAGCCGACGACCGCGACGGTCGCCAGAGAGATGCGCGCGACGCCTGCCGCCACGGGGGCGTCGAAGACGGCGAGCCCGGCGAGATCGAGCAGAATCAGCAGCCACAGCGCCGCGACATGCCAGGCGCGCACATGCCAGCGATTGAGATTGAGATAGGCGAACAGAAAGACGACCAGCGTCGCCGACAGCACGGTCTCGGCGCCGGCGCGCCAGATGCGGTCGGCATTGGCGTCCGAGCCGAAAATCTTGTCCCAGAAGCCGAAGTCGATGCAGACATAGGCCAGCACGGCCCAGGCGAGCGCCGCCGCCGCCGGGAAAATGACGGCCCCCTTCACCACGAAGACGATGGTGAGGAAGAGCGCCAGCAGGCCGGCGATGCCGATGACGATGCCCTTGTAGAGCGTCAGGCTCGTCACCTTGTCCTTATAGGCGTCGGGCTCCCACAAATAGAGCTGCGGCAGGTTGGGCGTGCGCAGCTCCGCCACATAAGTGACGGTCGTGCCCGGATCGAGCGTCAGGCGGAAGACGTCGGCGTCGGCGGAATCTTCGGCCTCCGGCGGGAAGCCCTGGCTCGCGGTGATCGCGGAAATGCGCGTCGAGCCGAGATCGGGCCAGATGACGCCGGAGCCCTGCAGGCGAAAGTGCGGCGCAACAATCAGGCGCTCGATCTGCTCGTCCGTGTCGTTCGTAAGGGCGAAGACGATCCAGTTCGGGCGGCTGCCAGCCTCCCTGGCGCCCACTTCGATGCGGCGCACAATGCCATCCGAGCCCGGCGCGGTGGAAACTTGCAGGCGGTCGCTTTGCGAATAATGCTTTTCCACCACATGGGTCAGGTCAATCGCCCGCGCGCCCTGCGGCACGCGCACCGATTCGACTGAAAACGCGGCGGTCGTCGAGACCAGGAACCCAAAGAGGGCGATCAGAATCGTTTGGAGACGCACATTCACTTCTCGGCTGTGGAGCCTGTCGCTCGAAGGGGCGGTTCGCTATGCTCGGATCGCGGCCACGGCGAGACGATTGCGCGGCCGAAACTTGCAACTCGCCGCCATCCCGCCTACTGGAAGCCAGAATATTGGACGCCACGCAACTCAGTCCGCGATGCGCCTCCGGGCGAGGCCGGCGCCGCGCCGAGCGGCTTGAGAAGCCCGAAAAATCAGTAGAGCCTTCGGCTCTCGTCCGCAAGTCGATTCAAGCTTGCCGAAAATGCGGTATGGTCTTTGCGAGGGAAATTCGGCTGCGCTTGCGGACGGCGGAAGCCGTAAATATACGCTTGAGGATGTCAGCAGCGCGGCGCGCGCGGATCTCCGACAAAGGTGAACGGCAGTTTTTCGCGACGCTCCGGCCGCGGGCGGCGCGCTGTGGATAGGAATGGAACGGATGCGTAGCGCCCTTGGCGGCCCCCGCCTTTTGCTGCGCCGACTGCGCGAGATCAGCGCGGAGTCGGTGAGCGCGCAGGCGCGTCTCGACAAAATCGTTGTGCAGATTGCCGCGAATATGGTCGCCGAGGTCTGTTCCGTCTATGTGCTGCGGGCGGACCAGCGGCTGGAGCTCTATGCGACCGAAGGCTTGAACCGCGAGGCGGTCCACCAGACGACCATGCATGCGGGCGAGGGCCTCGTCGGCCTTATTGCCAGGAGTGCGGAGCCGCTCGCCCTCTCCGAGGCGCAGGACCACCCCGCCTTCGCCTATAAGCCGGAGACGGGCGAAGAAGCCTATCACTCCTTCCTCGGCGTGCCGATCCTGCGCGGCGGATCGACGCTCGGCGTCCTCGTCGTCCAGAACAAGGTCCGCAGGGTTTATTCCGAGGAGGAGGTCGAGGCGCTCCAGACGACCGCGATGCTGCTCGCCGAGCTCATCGCCTCGGGCGAGCTGCAGGCGATCCAGGACCCGCGCGACCTCGCGCTGTATCGCCCGGCCTCGCTGCGAGGCGCCCCCATGTGCGAGGGCGTCGGGCTCGGCCATGTGCTGCTGCACGAGCCGCGCGTCGTCGTGAAGCAGCTCGTCGCGGAAGATCTTTCGCGCGAATTGAGCAGGCTGGAGCAGGCAGTCGACGCCATGCGCGCCTCGATCGACGAGCTCGTCGCCCATGGCGACCGCATGGGCGCCGGCGAGCACCGCGACGTGTTGGAGACCGTCCGCATGGTCGCCTATGACCAGGGCTGGGTGCGTCGCCTGCGCGAGGCGGTGAAATCCGGCCTGACGGCGGAAGCGGCGGTGGAGCGCGTGCAGAACGACGCCCGCGCCCGCATGCAGCGCCAGACCGATCCCTATCTGCGCGATAGGCTGCACGATCTCGACGACATCGCCAACCGCCTGCTGCACCAGCTGACCGGCCAGAGCTATGTCGCCGACCGGGAGAGCGTGCCGGACAACGCCATCATCGTCGCCCGCACCATGGGGCCGGCGGCGCTGCTCGATTACGACCGGGCGCGGCTGCGCGGCCTCGTTCTGGAGGAAGGCGGCCCGTCGAGCCATGTCGCCATCGTGGCGCGCGCGCTCGGCGTCGCGACCGTGGGCCTCGTGCGGGGGATCATCGACCTCGCCGAGACGGGCGATCCGATCATCGTCGACGGTTCGACCGGCGAGGTGCATGTGCGTCCGCAGCCGGACGTGCAGAACGCCTACGCCGAAAAGGCGCGGCTGCGCGCGAGGCGCCAGGAGCAATACGCCAAGCTGCGCGACGTGCCGGCGATCAGCAAGGACGGCGTCGAGATCGCGCTGCATATGAACGCCGGCCTCGCCATCGACGTGCCGCATGTCCACGACACAGGCGCGCAATCGATCGGGCTGTTTCGCACGGAATTGCAATTCATGCTCGCGTCGCGCTTCCCGCGGATGGACGAGCAGTATCGCTTTTACAAAGGCGTGCTCGACGCCGTGCCAAATCGCCCGGTGACGTTCCGCACGCTCGACATCGGCTCCGACAAGGTCCTTCCCTATATGGCGAAGATCGAGGAGGAGAACCCGGCGCTCGGCTGGCGCGCGATCCGAATCGGTCTCGACCGCCCGGGCCTCTTGCGCATGCAGCTGCGCGCCATGCTCAAGGCCGGCGCCGGACGAGATTTGCGCATCATGTTCCCGATGATCGCGAACGTCTCGGAATTCGAGGCGGCGAAAGCCATTGCGCTACGCGAGTTGGAGCATTTGCGCCGCCATCGCTATCCCGAGCCCCGCACGCTCAAGCTCGGCGCCATGGTGGAGGTGCCCTCGCTCCTCTGGGAGCTCGACCTCATCGCCGCGCGCGCGGATTTTCTGTCGGTCGGCTCGAACGATCTCGTGCAGTATATGTACGCCGCCGACCGCGATAATACGCGCGTCTCGAAGCGTTACGACAACCTCTCCGCGCCGGTGCTGCGTGCGCTGGAGCGCGTCGCCGACGCCGGCCGGCGCGCTGGAACGCCGGTGACGCTCTGCGGCGAGATGGGCGGACGTCCGCTCGAGGCGCTGGCGCTGATCGCCATTGGTTATCGCTCGCTTTCCATGGCGCCGGCGGCCATCGGCCCGGTAAAGTCGACGATCCTCAGCCTCGATGTCGACGAGGCGCAGGTTTATCTCGCGACCCTGCTCGCCTCCGACGACGGCGCGCCCTCCGTGCGCGAGAAGCTGCGCGACTATGCCGTCGCGCGCGGCGTGCCGCTGTAGCGGCGCGCGTCGCCTTTACTTGACGATTCCACTCCGACACCGAAATTCGCAATGTTCGCACAAGACAAGCTCGATCTCATTCTGCGCCGCTATGAGGAGATCGGCGAAAAGCTTTCCAGCGGCGCCGACGGACAGGCCTTTGTCGCGCTCTCGCGCGAGCGTGCGACGCTCGACGAGGTGGTCGAGGCGATCCGCGCCTATCGCGCCGCCGAACGCGAGGCGAATGATCTTGCGGCGATGCTCGCAGACGCGTCGCTCGACGCCGACATGCGCGCGCTCGCCGAGGCGGAAGTGGATGAGGCGCGCGAGAGACTCGCAGCCGCCGAGCAAACGCTGCAATTCGCCTTGCTGCCGAAGGACGAAGCCGATGAAAAGGGCGTCATCCTCGAAGTGCGCGCCGGCACGGGCGGCGACGAGGCCGCGCTTTTCGCAGGCGATCTCTTCCGCGCCTATCAGAAATTCGCCGCGCTGAAAGGCTGGCGCGTGGAGCTTATTTCGGAGAGCCCGGGCGCGCTCGGCGGCTTCAAGGAAATTGTCGCCGAGATCACGGGCCGCGGCGTCTATGGAAGGCTGAAATTTGAATCCGGCGTGCATCGCGTGCAGCGCGTGCCGGAGACGGAAACGCAGGGCCGCATTCATACCTCCGCCGCCACGGTCGCCGTGCTGCCACAGGCGGAGGAGGTCGATCTCGACATCGACGAGAGGGATTTGCAGATCGACACGATGCGCGCGCAAGGCGCCGGCGGCCAGCACGTCAACAAGACGGAATCCGCCATTCGCATCACGCATATCCCGTCCGGCATCGTCGTGATGATGCAGGAGGAGCGTTCGCAGCACCGCAACAGAGCGAAGGCGATGAACGTGCTACGCTCGCGCCTCTACGACGCCGAGCGGCAGCGGCTCGACAAGGAGCGCTCCGACGACCGCAAGGCGCAAGTCGGCTCAGGCGACCGCTCGGAGAGAATTCGCACTTATAACTTTCCGCAAGGGCGCGTCACGGACCATCGCATCAATCTAACGCTGTACAAGCTCGATCGCGTGATGGAAGGCGAATTCGACGAAATATTCGACGCGCTGACCACGGACCATCAGCAAAAGCTCCTCGCGCAAAGCGAGGCGTGACTTCATGGACCGCGAGCCTTCGGGCTCGCATGCTGCTGAGCGAGCCTGAAGGCTCGCGGTCCAGGCGTGCGCCGGCTGAATTTTGTCATGTGCGAGGACGCACGGCGCCCAAGCGCGAAGCCGTCTAGTCTCTCTCCATTCGCAGCGAGACTGCGAAAACAAAGAGGAGAGCGTCATGTTCAAATCAAAGAAATCCCTCGCCGCCGCGATCGCCGCCACTGTCGTCGCCGGCTCGATCGCCAGCGCCACGCCGGCCTCGGCTTATTACTGGCATCACCACGGCTATGGCTGGGGCCCCTATGCGGCCGGCGCGGCGGGCGCGGTTGCTCTTGGCCTCGTTGCCGGCGCCCTTGCGGAGAGCGAGAGCTGCTATTATGAGAGCCGCCCGGTTTATCGTCACGGCTATTTCGTCGGCTACCGTCAGGTTCAGGTGTGCTGAGCTCGGCGTATGAGGAAAGCGACAAGGGCCGGCGGGCGCCGGCCCGGATCGCCGCGATTACCACCAGTTGTCGAAGATCGTGCCCATCTCGGTGAAGCGCGTCGGATCGTTTCTACGAAAATCCTGTTGCTCGAGAAAATAATTGTCGTTGGCGTGCGCGTTCGGCTGCAGATTGCCGGTGGCCGGGTCGCCTGCTCCGTCGTTGAGCCAGTCCAGGTTCGACGTCAGCTCCTTGGGCAGCGGAATCGGAAAGTCGTTGCTTTCGACGACGGCAGGCGGCGGCGCGGGCGCCCGCTTGCGCGATTTCGCCAGCGCGTCCCCAGACAGGAACACGCCGGCCAGGGCAAAACAAAGTGACAGGGTCAAAGCGCGACGCATACGCGAACTCCGGAAAGATTTGCGGAGCGCCACCCTAACGCGCGTCCCGCTCGCACGGAATCGCGCGAGCGCCAAGAATTCGCGCCATCCTTTACGGAATGCGAACTAGTGCCGGAAGTGGCGCACGCCGGTGAACACCATGGCGATGCCCTTCTCGTCGGCGGCGGCGATGACATCCTTGTCATTGACCGAGCCGCCCGGCTGAATGGCCGCCGTCGCGCCAGCCGCCACCGCCGCGAGCAACCCGTCCGGGAAGGGGAAGAATGCGTCCGAGGCGACGACCGCGCCTTTCGCCAAGCTCTCGGCGAGCCCCGCCGCCTGCGCCGCCTCGCCGGCCTTATGCGCGGCGATGCGCGAGCTGTCGACGCGCGACATCTGCCCCGCGCCAATGCCGACCGTGGCAAGATCCCGCGCATACACAATGGCGTTGGACTTCACATGCTTAACGACGCGGTAGGCAAATTTCAGATCGGCGAGTTCCTTTTCGCTCGGCGCGCGCTTGGTGACGACCTTCACATCCATGTCGTCGACCACGGCGTTGTCGCGCGACTGCGCCAAAAAGCCGCCCGCGACGCTGCGGAAGGCGAGACCGCGCGCGCGGGGATCGGGCAGTCCGCCCGTCAGCAGCAGCCGCAGATTCTTCTTCGCCGCGACGATCTCGATCGCCTCCTGCTCAGCGTCGGGAGCGATGATCACTTCGGTGAAGATCTTCACGATCTCGCGCGCCGCCTGCGCATCGAGCTTGCGGTTCAGGGCGACAATGCCGCCATAGGCCGAAGTAGGATCGCAGCGCAGCGCCTTCACATAGGCGTCTTCGAGCGAAGCGCCCTCCGCGACGCCGCAAGGATTGGCGTGCTTCACGATGACGACGGCGGCCGTGCGCGCAGGATCGAATTCCGCGACGCATTCGAAGGCGGCGTCGGTGTCGTTGATGTTGTTGTAGGAGAGCTGCTTGCCCTGAACCTGCCGCGCCGTCGCGACGCCGGGCCGAGCTTCGCCGGTGAGATAAAAGCCCGCCGACTGGTGCGGGTTCTCGCCATAGCGCATGGGCTCGGAGAGCTTGCCGCCAAAGGCGCGAACCGGCGGCGAAGCCTCGCCGAGTTCTTGCGCCAGCCAGTTGGAGATCGCCGCGTCATAGGCGGCCGTGCGAGCAAAGGCCTTTTGCGCAAGGCGCCGGCGCGTCGCGCGGGTCGTCGCGCCTTCGGTCGCCTTCAACTCTTCCACCATGGCGGCGTAGTCGGCGGGATCGACCACAACGGCGACGTCGTCGTGATTCTTGGAGGCCGCGCGGATCATCGCCGGCCCGCCGATGTCGATGTTCTCGACGCATTCCTCGAAAGGCGCGCCTTTGGCGAGCGTCGCTTCAAAGGGATAGAGATTGACGACGAGAAGATCGATCGGGCGGATGTCATGCGCAAGCATGGCCGCCTCATGCTCGGGATTCTCGCGTATCGCGAGCAACCCGCCATGGACCTTGGGATGCAGCGTCTTGAGCCGCCCGTCCATCATCTCGGGAAAATGGGTGAGGTCGGAAATATCCTTCACCGCAAGGCCCGCGTCCGCCAACGCCTTGCGCGTGCCGCCGGTGGAGACAAGCTCGACCCCATGGCCCGCGAGGGCGCGCGCGAATTCGACGAGGCCCGTCTTGTCGGAGACGGAGAGAAGCGCGCGCGCGACTTTACGCTGATCGACCGGCATGGGATGGATGTCCTTCCTAAAGGGAATTTACGCCGCGCTTATCACACATCCTTAAGTCGCGGAACCTTGGCCCCCGCGCTTTGGACCGCGAGCCTTTGGCTCGCTCGCTGCGCGCCCGAAGGCGCGCGGTCCTAATTCAACGCCCCTCATCCCGCGCGCTGGAAGGACCAGCTCACTTCGGCGCCAGGCGCGGCCTTTCCGCGCAGCACGATCTGGGCGCATTTGCGCGCGCCGCCGGGCGAGGCGAAAAATATGCTTTCCTCGATGGCGGGAAAGGCGCCCTCGACCTCGAAAATGAGCGTCTCGCCATTCGCGAGCTGTAATTCGATCGCCTCCGAGAGCTCTACGGCGCGCACGCGCGGGTGGAGGTGGAAGCGGATCGTAAATTCCAGCTCGCCCGGCCCGAGGCCGCCGGCTTCGACGCCGAGCAGCCTGTCCCTGCCCGCCAGCGCAGACCCGTCGGCCGCGAGGATCAACTCGCGCTCGTGAATGAAGCCGAATGATTTGGCGTAGCCATCATGGGTGAGCAAAAGCGTCGTCCCGAACGGCCCGTCGCTGCGCTCGACCGTGACATGGCGCGGCCCCTCGAAAAGCCGGCCGGCGCGCCAGCGCCCGGCGTCCTTGCTGGCGATGCGCGCGGAGGAGCGGTCGCCGATGACGAGCGTTGAATGGGCGGCGGTGGCGCGCGCAAGCTCGCGCAGATCCTCATGGGGCGGCGCCGGCGCGCCGCAATTCACCACGACCCGCTCGGTCCCGAGCGAATACTCGAAGGACAGGCAGCCCGCATTGGAGACGAGCGAAAATTCGGGCGGCGGGGCAGCGCCGGCGTCGACCAGAACGACCGCATCCGCCGCTTCGAGCCGCTGATAGCCTGCGTAAGGCGCCTTCAGGGGCGCCGCGCCGCGCGTGTCCTCATTGGCGAGCACGCTCGCGAGGCGGTCGAGCTCCGTCGCCCCCATGCCGTTGAAGAGCGCCAGCGAACCGTCGCCATGCTGCAGCATGCGCAAGGTCGGCATCATGCGGTCTATCGCGCGCAGCATGGCGGGCGGCGTCTGCAGCCCGCGCGCCGCGAGCACCTGGCGCAACGGCAGAAGATCGAGGAGCAGATCGACCAAGATCTGCGGATTGCGGCTGACATGGCCGCCGTCGCCCAAAATCTGGCGGTCGAGCTCTGCAGAAAGCGCATGCGACACCTGCGGCGCGATCTTGCGGCCCGTGTCGGCGCAGACCGCGAACTCGGCCAGGGCGATCGCGGAAAGCGCGCGATCGGCCGCCTGAGCCTGGCCGGTCGCCAGCGCGCGCCAAAGCAGCCGGGCGCTCTGGGCCAGCGACAGCATGAAGGCGTCGTAGAATTCGGCGTCGGCCCCTTCGAGCAGCACGGGCGACTGCGCCAGGAAGGAGAGAAGACGGCGCGCCGCCACCGCGGGCTCCAACGCCGGATCGTCCGGCGGCAGCTTTTTGATCGCGAGAAAATCGGCAACGAGGGCGCGCGCGTTCTCCTGCGCCAGCGTCTTGTCGGCGGCGCGCAAATGTCTCAGCCAGGAAAATCCCGCCAGCGCCCGTCGCCAGGCGGGCGACGGCGGCATGAGCGCGAAGGGCGACTCGCCGTAGCTTTGCAGCGTTTTGCCGGCGAAGGAGAAATAACCCGCGTAGATTTCGTCGGCGACAGTGGGATCGGCCGTACGAATGTCAGGCGGCGCGATTCGCAGCCGCTCCGGCGGCGCGATCGCCCTCGACTTGACAATATGATAGGGGGTTGCGGCGGAGCGCGCGACGGCGTTGGCCGCCGCCAATACGCCCGACATCCGCATCCGGTCCCAAGAGCCGCCGTCCAGGTCGCATCCTCCATTCGCCGGCGCGCCTGACATGGCGCGAAATCTAACCGGCAAACTGCCCGCTCCATGGCTGAGAGAGAAGCGCGCGCAACGGTTTATACACTATTTTCCGAGATTCGACCGGACGCGATTGCGCTTTCTTGCGCCAAGCCCACGCCATCCATTGGCCGTCGCAGCTTTTCGCGCGCGCCCGGAAATGGCAATGTCCGGCGCGCTCAAGCCTTGTAGGAGAAACTGAATGCCGCTTTACACGCTCGACGGCGTCGCGCCGCGCCTGCCCGCCGAGGGACGCTATTTCGTTGCGCCCGGCGCGCATCTCATCGGCCGCGTCGAGCTGCAGGAAGACGCCAATGTCTGGTTCAACTGCGTGCTGCGCGGCGACAATGAATGGATCACGATCGGTGCCCGCACCAATATCCAGGACAACAGCATCCTCCACACCGACATGGGCTTTCCGCTGACGATCGGCGCAGACTGCACTATCGGCCACAATGTCGTCCTGCATGGCTGCACGATCGGCGACAACAGCCTCATCGGCATGGGCGCGACGATTCTCAACGGCGCCAAGATCGGCGCCAACTGCCTTGTCGGCGCCAATGCGCTGGTGACGGAGGGCAAGGAATTTCCGGATAATTCGCTGATCGTCGGCGCGCCGGCCAAGGTCATTCGGGTTCTCGACGCCGATTCGCGAGAGAAGTTTCTCGAGTCCGCCAAGCATTATGTCGAAAACAGCCAGCGCTTTGCAAAGGGGCTGGTCGAGATCGTCCCTTAAGCGTTACTTCGCCACATACATCGGCGCGCTCGTCGGCGCGCCGACGGCAACCCAGACGTTCTGATTTTCCTGCGACTGGCGCTTGACGAAGCGGTAGGGCGTTTGCGCCCAGGGCGTCACCTCGTCGGCGAGATTATCGAGCACGAAATCGCCACGGCTGGTGCGGACCATGAGCACCGAATGGCCGTCGCCATGCTCGTCCTTCACCACAGCGAGCAGCAGCGCGCCGCGTGGAAACCCAGCGCGCATCAGCAGGCGGCGCTTCATCAGCGCGTAATCCTCGCAATCGCCCTTGCCGTCCTCGGGATAGTCCCAAGCGTCGGGAACGCCGGCGTGCTGGGGGTCGGAAACGGGCTCGATCTGATTATTCACCAGCGCATTGACGCCTTCGATCTTGCGATAGGCGCCCGCCGTCAGCTCGATGGTCTGCGCCGGTCGGGGCCCGTCGTCGCATTCGCCGCTATAGCGTTGGCAAAAGTCGAACCATCCAAAGGGAACGCTCGTCTCCGGGCCAAGCGGCGAGAAACTCGACACCGGCAAACGGGCGCCGGCATGCGCGGCGGAGACCGAGAGGCTCAGCGCGGCAAAGGCGAGAACGAAACCCTGCAGGATGCGACGCGCGACATACATCTTAACGCAACCCTAAGCATCAACTGACTGTTAAGGAATTTTTAACAGTTGCGGCGGCTTTGCCAAGATGCGCGTTAGGAAGACCTTAACTTATGGTTTACGGGCCTGCCGCGCCGGCGCCGCGCAGCCAAATGGCGCAAGGGGGATTTCAGTGCTATCCATAGAGGCGCGCCCGAAGGAGCCTCGCCATGCTCATTAAATTTCAGAGACGGCTGTGCGCATTTTTGGCCATTCCCATAGTGGTCTGCTTTTCCGCGGGCCACGCCGCGCGCGCCCAGCAGGCAATCAACCCCACCGTTCTGGCGCCCTCGTCGGGCAACGCCCTGCCTCACGGGACCATGCAGACGGCGCCGTCCAATGCGCGGGCGGGCGGCCAGCCCACCATCGTGCGTCCGCATCCCGACGCGAAGTGGCAGACCGCCATTCCCGCGCACCGGCGCCACCGACACTACAAACCGTTCCGCGACGAGTGATTCCTCACGGTCCGTTCGACACATAGGCCGGAGCGGATGTCGGCGCGCCGATGGCGACCCAGATATTCGGGTCCTGCTGGGACTGGCGCTTGACGAAACGATAGGGCGCCTTGGTCCAGGGCCGCACCTGGTCGGCGAGATTGTCGAGAATGAATTCGCCGCGATTTGTGCGAATGGTCAGGACCGAATGGCCGTCGCCGTTCTTCTCCTTGACCACGGTCAGGAGCAGCGCTTCCCTCGGGAAGCCTTCTTCGATCAGCATGCGCCTCTTCAAAAGGGCGTAATCTTCGCAATCGCCCTTGCCGTCGGTCGGATAATCCCAGGCGTCCACCAGGCCCCAATGCTCGTTATCGGCAATGGGGGTGATATTCTTATTCACCCAGAGATTGATGCGGGCGATCTTGTTGAAGTTGGCGGCGGTGAGATCGATGTCCTGAGGCGTACGGTAATCGGTCTGACATTCGCCGCGATAGCGCTGACAGAAATCGACCCAGCCATAGGGGATGCTGGTCTCCGGACCAAGCATAGCGAAGCTCGACACATCCGGCCCGGCGAAGCTCGTCGCCACGACCGCGACAAGCGCCGTCCCAGCCATTCCGAGCGCCATGACCGATTTGCCGATAAACCCAACCATTTCCCGTCTCCTGTAACGAGACGAGAATAGGTTTCTTCTTTTGCTGTCCCTGAAAGTAATTCATGCGCATTTTAGGCGAAGACGTTTAGAATTGTCCGGGCGATAGTTAAGTATAATTTTTCCAAACCGGAATGCCTAAAATTCGCGAGATCAACATAGACCGCTGATTCTAATCATGAAGTTCTGACGCGCCGTTGCACCGCCGCCCGACCGCGCCTCGCCTTTTTCAACTTGTTGTTCGTCTCAGTAAATACAAAGGCCGCCCGCAGGTTAACAGGCGAGCGCGCGGACAATCCCTGTGGCCGAGACGCGGCCAAAAAGGGGCCGGCGCCGCCGTCGCGAGATCAGCGCGCCCGACAAGAGCGCGATGAAATCAACGAGATGAGCGCCGATTACTGAAACGGATTATGGACGATGAAAGAGTAATTGAGTGCGAGACCAGCGTTGAACTGATTGCGCGAGCCGATCAAATTGGGGATCGGGCTCGAACCCACGCTGCCGAGCAACCGCTGACCGCCGCCATAGATCGATACGCTCACCTTGTCGTTGAGCGTATAGCGCGCCGTCGCCATGCCGCCGGCTGCGGTGAAGCCGCCGGTCGCCGTATAGGGGGTGAGGCGCCCGTTCAGCAGCGCCTCGAAGGGCGTCACCGAGAAATAGGCGTTCGCATAGGAATTGTCGCCGAAATTGAGTCGAGGCCCCACGGAGAAGCGGAAGGGGCCGACCGACTCATAGGCGTCCGCGTAGAGGGCCGCCACAAAGCCCTTGTGCCCGTCGATTCCCTGCCGCATCTCCGCGCGCATGCGGAAATGGTCGAAGGGATGAAGCTCGACGAAGCCGCCCACCTCATGGGTCAAAGCGACGCGATGCAGACCGAAAAGCCCGTCGCGCTGGCCGCGCTGGAAGACGAAGTTCGCGACCGGACCGGCGCGCACATAATCCAGATCGACGACGGGGAAGCCGAAGCCCTCATCCGGCGTGGAGAAGGTCTCGGCCTCGCCGACCCGGCGCACAGCGACCGCCGGGAAGGGATAGGGGCGGACCTGGCCAGAGCCCGGAAAGCTCGGCGATATCGCGCCGATGACGCTCACCGTGACGATCCAGCCATTTGCGTCTGTCTTGGGCGGGGGAATCAGTTCCGCCGCTCCGGCGCCGCCGGCGCAGGACCAAGCGGCGACGGCTGCCGCGCCCCAAATTTTGACGACTCCGAATCGCAACGAAAACAGCCCTCACAACACGCTTCTTGATAGTTCTTTAACAAGCCCCGGCCCCGCTTGTCACTCTCTGCCACGCTAAAGCGTCAGCATCTTGGCAGGCGTAGCCGTTGCGCAACACTCTGATAGGCGGGCAGTCCTCACGAACGGGGTTCTCAGGGCTGGCGGTAGAGCCAGGCGTTGCGGGCGAGCATGCCGCGCCCGCCCAGCGCCCGGATCGCAAGATCGCGCGCCAGCGCCGTCGGACCGGCGAGGTGGAAATAATCGCCCTGCCGGCGCGAGGCCCGAACGATTTGCGAGGCGCGAGGGATTCGGGCCTTTTCATAAGCTGCAAAGGCCGTCTCGGCGGTCGCGCCGAGCTGCAGAAAGGCGCGGCCCAAAGCCTCGGCGTCTTCGATCGCCTGAGCCGCGCCCTGCGCCAGGAAGGGCAGCATGGGATGGGCGGCGTCGCCCAGCAGCGTCACGGCGCCCTGGCTCCAGTTTTCGAGCGGCGGGCGGCCGAAAAGCGGCCAATGCCGCCAGGACGCGCCCGCCTCGATCAGCGCCCGCAACTCCGCGGCGGGACGCAGACGCTCGAGCGCGCGGGCGAGCTGCGCCCCATCGAGAGAGAGGATCGAGGCGCCCTCGCTCTGGCGCGGCGGTTCGGCGACGATCACGACGACATTGATGATGCTTGCGTCGCGCAGCGGATAATGCACGACATGGGCGCCTGGCAGCATCCACAAATTGCTCTCGCGGGCGCGAAAGACGGCAGGCGCCAGCTCCGCCGGCACGAGCGCGCGCCAGGCGGTGAGGCCGGAATAGACAGGCGCGTCTTTTTCGGTGGGCAGAAGGCGCCCGCGCACCGCCGAGCGCAGCCCATCGGCGCCGACGAGGCCGGCGCCCTCGATTTCCTCGACGCCGTCGCCGGCGTGGACGCGCAAGCAGACGCCGCCCCCACGCGCTTCGAAATTGCCCACCCGCGCGCCCGCGCGAACCTCGATCGCCTCATGGGCGAGCGCCGCCTGCAGCAGAACCTGCTGAAGATCGGCGCGGTGATAGACCCGGAACGGCGCGCCCCAGCGGGCGCGGGAATCTGAGAGATCGAGCTTGGCGAGAACGGCGCCGTCGCGTCCCCGCCGGATATTGATGGCTTGCGGCTCCAGGGCGACGGCGGCCAGCGCCTCTTCGAGGCCGAGGCCCGCCAGAATCCGTCCGGCGTTGGGGGCGATCTGGAAACCGGCCCCGACCTCCTCGATCCTGGGCGCGCGCTCCAACACGAGCGCGCGCTTTCCCGCGCGGGCCAGGGACAGCGCCGCCGTGAGGCCGCCGACGCCAGCGCCGGCGATGACGATGGGGGCGCTCATGGGCGCGCTTTCCGGCTAAGCTCGTTTTCGCGATCGGCGTGGTTGGCCATGGCGGAAGGAGCCCCCAGGGCGGTCACCGAAAATTGTCAGGCCGCGTCGGCGGCTTGATCGTGATAGACGCATTCCGCCGGATCGGCGCCGCCGTGAAGCGAGGCGTCGTAGACGTAAAGCGTCGAACAATAGGGGCAGACCGCCTGCGTATCGGCGCCCATATCGATATAGACATGCGGATGGTCGAACGGCGGCAGCGCGCCGATGCACATGAATTCCTTCGCCCCTACGCGAATCTGGGCAACGCCGGGCGTATTGTGGAAGTGGGGCGTGGAATGTTCGGCCATGGTCCGCTCTTTCAGGTGACGCCGCGCCGGCGGCTCGACAACGCTGCCGCCCCCTATATTGCAGCCCAGCGGAATTGGATAGGGGGCGCGGGGGCGTCCCCCCGCGCCTGAGTGGACTTAAGCCTTCTTAGACTTCAGCAGCAAGTTCTCGCGGCTCCTCACCTGCGACAGCAGGCGGTAACGGGAGACGCGCCGTTTCGGCCGGCTTCGCGCGGCCAGGCTTGGACCGATGTCGATCGAGGTTCCCCCGAGCAGGCGCATATAGGTTCCGGTATGGTGCTGCATGTAGGCCTGCGTGTACCAGTCCGCCGGATAGAGCTCGAAGCATGTGCCCGGTAGCGGGGCGTTATTGGCTTGCTGCTGCAAATAGCTTGCGCCTTCGAGCAGCAGCGAGTCCTGCCATAGGACGAGGGCGATATAGGCTGCGTCCGGGATCGGGATGCCGCAGGGCTCATAGATGGTCGAGACGGCGTCCAAATTGCCCCAGGCGAGCGGCGCGACGTCCAGCGTGTTGTAGTAGCGGGGGCAATAGCTGAAGGTCGATGTGTAATAATCGGCAAAGGCGCTATTGCCCGCCGTAAGGGCCGCGAAGGTCGCCGGAACGATCGGGTTGGTGACGCCGACAGCGGCGAGCGAGGCTTGCAGCCAAGGCGCCAGCACGGTGGTGACGCATCCGCCGAGACTATGGCCCGTGCACACGAGAACCGGGTTGTCATTCTGCGGCGACTGGAGGAAATCGGCCAGGAACGCGGAAAGCGACACCCCATTGGAGGTGAAGCCCTGGATCGTCTCCAGCGCGTAAAGCGTTCCGTCGGCCACGAGCGCCGGGCTATCGGCGGGCAACCACGGCGGCGTGCTCTGGAAGATGACGTAAAAATCCTCGAAGGCCTGCTGCAGGACGCCCCAAAAATCATCGACGTCGACATCCGTGCCGCGGGTGACGACCGCGGCGAAAGTCGGCGGCAGGCCCGGGCCGTCATAATAGGCCGCGACGAACACGAGGTTCGCCAAATCGTCGCTTTCCGCCGGGCCCCAAACGCATTCCCAGCGGCCGTCGGCGCTGAACGGCGGCATCTTGTTATTGACGAGGTACGGGATGGATGAGGGGAGCGCGTAGGAGATCTGGCAAAGCTGGAGATAGGCGACGCCAAAAATGTCGGTTGGCCCCGCCGGTTGCAACATTGCTTGCTTCAACTTGTCGGACATAAGCATTTCTCCGAAACAACTAGAAAGATGCACAAAGCGCCAGCGTCTCGCGCACTTACGATGAACGACTCAGAGCGCGCGCAGTTGACATCAAAAAACAAAAAACGAACGCGCGCATAAAAAAGTCGCCGCTCATCGTTCCGCGGCGGCGTAGCCAGCCATTTTGACCATATGGCCGAGCAGAAAGTAAAGCGAAGCCGTGCGCTTACCTAATAATAAGCCTTCGACGCCTCGACCGGGCGTCGGATTAAAAGCGGTTGAAAACAACCTCGACGTCACATTGATTGATCAGGGCCTTGCGTGTCGGAAAGCCCCAAGGCCTCGAGCCGCGCGCGCTCCTCCGCCGTAAGCTCTATGGAACTCGCGGGCGCCCGTCGGCGCGAGGCGATCCAGACGGCCGCGGCGCCGGCGAGCAGCGCGAGGAGCGGCGCGGTCCAAAGCAGGATCGTCTCCAGCTTCAGCGGCGGCCGCAGCAGAACGAAGTCGCCATAGCGCGAATGGACATACTCCTTCACCTCCGCGTCGCTCAGACCGTCCTTCAGCTTCTCGCGCACGAGCACGCGCAGATCCTTCGCTAGGGAGGCGTCGGAATCGTCGACCGACTGATTTTGGCAGACGAGGCAGCGCAGCTCGCTGGTGATGGCTCGGGCGCGGGCCTCCATGGCCGGATCTGGGAGCATTTCGCCGGGGGTGACGGCGTGGGCGGGGGTGATGAAGAGCAAAGCTATCATTGCTACGGCCCCCACCCCAGCCCTCCCCCGCCATAGCCCGTCGAAAGACGGGCGTCTTGCAAGACGCCCTCCGGCGGGAGAGGGGGCCAGATTGCCGTCGCCGCGCGAGATCAGCTCACGCCGATCGTGAGCGTCCCCTCTCCCGCGGCAGTGGGGGAGGGACAGGGAGGGGGCCTTCCACATCATTCCGCAGCCTCCGGCATCGCGACCGCGCTCGCCCGCCGAGCCACGCCGATCCGCAGCCGCCGGTCGGCGAGCGACAAGCCGCCGCCAAAGGCCATCACCAGCGCGCCGATCCAGATCAGCGTGACGAAGGGCTTCCAATAGAGCCGGGCGTCGATCGTCCCGTCCTCATGCGAGTCTCCGATCGCGGCGTAGATCTGCCCGAGGCCCAGCGTGACAATGCCGGCCTCGGAGCGCTGCATCTTGCGAGCCTGATAGAAGCGCTTGGCAGGTTCGATCTTGGCCACAGTCTCGGCCCCCGAGCGCACCGCCATCACGGCGTAGGTTTCGGAATAGTTCGGGCCGTTGCGCGGCGAGATTTCTTCTATGCCGAGCTTATAGGGCCCCACATCGTAATAATCGCCGGGTTTCATGGCGACGATGGTCTCGACGCCCCAGCCGGTCGCAGCTAGGCCGAGCAGCGTCAGTCCCATGCCGGCGTGTGAGAACGACGTGCCCCAGGCCGAGAGCGGCAGGCCGCGCAGGCGCGCGAACACAGCGCCCGTCGAGGACGCGCGGAAGGTCGCGCGCTGGGCGATATCGCTTACCGCGCCGACGACGAGATAGACCGCGATACCCCCCGAAATGATGGACAGGAAAGGCGTTCCATAGAGGGCGCCGAGCGCCGCCGCCGCCAGCACGCCCACGGCGAAGGCTGCGCGAAGGCGCTGCAGCGCCGCCGGCAAGTCGCCGCGCTTCCAGGCGAGCATCTGGCCGATGGGCATGAGCAGCCCGAGCGGTAGCGCGATCGGGATGAGAACCGTGTTGAAGAAAGGCGGGCCGACTGAAATCTTCTCGCCGGTAAGCGCCTCGAGCGCCAGCGGATAAAGGGTGCCGATGACGACCGTCGCGCAGCTCGCAGAGAGCAGGAGGTTGTTCACCACCAGCGCGCCCTCGCGCGAGATCGGCGCAAAGACGCCGCCGACAGGGAGCGACGCCGCCCGCAAGGCGAAGAGCGCCAGAGCGCCGCCGATGAAGAAAACCAGAATCCCGAGAATGAAGACGCCGCGCTCAGGATCGCTGGCGAAGGCGTGCACCGAGGTGAGCACGCCAGAGCGCACGAGGAAGGTGCCGAGCAGCGAGAGCGAGAATGCCAGAATGGAGAGGAAGATCGTCCAGACCTTGAGCGCCTCGCGCTTCTCCATCACAGCGGCGCTGTGCAGGAGCGCCGTGCCCGCGAGCCAGGGCATGAGCGACGCGTTCTCGACCGGATCCCAGAACCAGAAACCGCCCCAGCCGAGGGTGTAATAGGCCCAGTAGGAGCCCATGGCGATGCCGAGCGTCAGCGCGGTCCAGGCGAAGAGCGTCCAGGGCCGGGCGAAACGCGCCCAGGCCGCGTCGATGCGGCCGCCGATCAGCGCGGCGGCGGCGAAGGAGAAGACGATCGAGAAACCAACGTAGCCCAGATACAGCAGCGGCGGATGGATCGCGAGGCCGGGGTCCTGCAGGATCGGATTGAGATCGCGTCCCTCCCACGGCGGCTGATCGACGCGCGCGAAGGGATTGGAGGTCAGCAGGATGAACAGCAGAAAGGCCGCGCCGAGCAGGCCCTGAACGGAAAGCGCGTCGGCGCGCAGCCTATCCGGCACGGCGGACGAGAAAATCGCAACGAGCGCGCCGCAGAAGGAAAGGACCAGCACCCACAGCAGCATGGAGCCTTCGTGATTCCCCCACACGCCGGAGATTTTATAGACGAAGGGCTTCAGCGAGTGCGAATTCTCGATGACGTTGACGAGCGAGAAGTCGGAAACGACATGGGCGTAAGTCAGCGCGCCATAGGCGAAGGCGACGAAGAGGAACTGTGCAATCGCCGCCGGCCGCGCGACGCGCATCAGCGAAGGATCGTTCAGCCGCGCGCCGGCGGAGGGAATGACGAATTGCAGCAGCGCCAGGGCGAGCGCGAGAATGAGCGCGTAATGTCCGGTTTCGACGATCATTGGGGTGTCTCCTCCTTCTCCCGCCTGCGGGAGAAGGTGTCGCCGCGAAGCGGTGACGGATGAGCGCCTTCACCCGGCCCTCGCTGACGCGAGGGCCACCCGCTCCCGCTTGCGGGAGAGGGGAAGGGCGCCGGATGCTTCACTTCTTCTCTCCCTGCCACACGCCCTGCTGTTTCAGCTTGTCCGCGACGTCGCGTGGCATGTAGCGCTCGTCATGCTTGGCGAGCACGCTGTCGGCTTTGAATTTGCCATCGGGCTGCAACAGCCCGTCGACGACGACGCCTTGCCCCTCGCGGAAGAGATCGGGCAAGAGGCCCGTATAGGCCACGGCAAGGTCCTTGGTTTTATCCGTGACGGTGAAGGCCACGTCCTTGCCGTTCTTAACGACGCTCCCCTCCTTGACGAGCCCGCCGATGCGCAGCCGCGCGCCGGGCGCAACCTGCTTCTGGGCCAGCTCCGAAGGCGTGTAGAAGAAGACGATATTGTCGCGCAGAGCGAAAAGCATCAGACCCGCCGCAAGGCCCAAAACCGCCAGCGCCCCGATGATCAGCGTCAGTCTCTTGCCTTTGCGCGTCATGTCTGTTCCGCCGTTTTGCCCCCTCCCCAGCCCTCCCCCGCTACGCGGGAGAGGGAGTCGGGCCAGGGCCTTCATCGATGCAGCCGCTCACGCCGCTCGTGAGCGTCCCCTCTCCCGCGCAGCGGGGGAGGGACAGGGAGGGGGCCGCGCGTCCTGCCACAATCTGGCGTGGGCCGCATTCTCACCCCCCGATGTTCAATTCCTTCGCCAGCGCCTCGATGCGGGCGACCTCATCAAGTTTGCCGGCGAGCGCCTTGCGGGCCTCCTCGACAGCCTTTTTCGCCTTTTCGGGCTCCGACAGCACGCTATAAGCGCGGATGAGCCGCAGCCAGCCTTCGACGTCGTCGCCTTTGCTTTCCAGCCGCGATGCAAGCTTGTCGACCATGCCCTTGATCGTCGCCGCGCGTTCGTCGGCCGGCATGGCGGCGATGGCCCTGCCCTGATCGCTCGCGGGCCCCTGCGCGAAGGGCGGCCGCTCTTGCGTGTTTTCGCCCCGCAACGCCGCCAGCCGGCGCTTCACGACCGGAAGATAGGACGCGTCCGCCGAGGCTTCGGCTTCGAGCTTCTCAAAAATCCCGACGGCCTTGTCCTTCTCGCCCGCCTGCTCTGCGCCGACGGCGAGATAATAGGCGGCCATCACATTGCCCGGGTCGAGCGCCAGCGCCGCCTCGAAATCCTGCCGCGCCGGCGGCGTCACCTTGCCTTCGGCGACGATCATGCGGGCCTGGCCCAAATTGGCGTGGCGCTCCGCCGTGGCCCCGAGCAGCATCAAAGCCTTGGAATAAGCGTCGATCGCCTCCTCGCCCCGCCCGGAGCGCAGGTAATAGGGCGCCACCACCTCGAAGCCGCGGCCATCCTCGGGATGCTCGCGTAAATGCTGCTCGATGCGGGCGACGGCGCCGGCGAGATCGCCCCTGTCGGGCTGGGAGTCGAGCCGCGCCGTCAGCGGCATGTCGGGCATCTCGACTTTGCCCAGGCGCAAATAAAGCGGCACCGAGACCGCCGGGACAATGACGATCGCCGCAAGCGCCGCCGCGAGCGCCGCCTTGCGGGAGCCCTGAGCCCTCGCCTTCGGAGCCGCTTCGGCGCGCAGCAGGCGCCGGGCGGCCTCGGTCTTCGCGGCCTCGGCTTCGACGGGGTCGAGGCGGCCCTCCGCGCGCTCGCGCGCGATTTCGGCGAGCTGCTCCTCGAAAAAGGCGATATCGGCGTCGCCCGCGTCTTTCGCGTCGCCCCGCATGGCGAGCGGCAGGAGAACCGCCATAACCGCGGCGCCGGTGAGGAGAGCGAAAATGAGCCACATCATGGAAGCGCTGTTTAAGGCTTTGCCGGGCGCTTTGAAAGAGAAATGCGGCTTCCGCCGCGATCCGCTCAGGCGGGACATCCTCCCGGCGGAGGAAACGCTATAAGATGCGTCAGGCAAACTTTCATGCGAGACCGCCGATGCTTTTCGACGCGCCGACCATCGAGCAGCTTTCCATTGTGATATCGCAGGTGACCGCCCCAGCCTTTCTGCTCGCCGCCGAGGCGCAGCTATTGGGCGTGCTGGTCTCACGGCAGGATCGGATCGTGGATCGCGCGCGCGAGCTTGCCGACCTCGACGACGGGCACGCCCGGGCGCATCGCAAGCTCGAGCTGCCGATCCTGCGTGACCGCGCGGAGCTGATTCACCGCTCGATCTATTGGGGCGTTGCGAGCTGCGTGGTGACGAGCTTTCTCGTCATCGTGGCCTTCGCATCGGCGTTTTTCCGCTTTCGCCACGAATTCGGCGCGGGGCTTCTTTTCATGATCGCCATGACGCTTTTCACCGGCGCGCTGGTCGCCTTCGCTTTGGAAATAAAGCTCGCCTATACGGAGATCGACGCGGCCGCCATGCTGATGAAGCAAAGGGACCGGCTAAAGGCGCCCGCCGAGGGGTGATACCATTTCCATTTGAATAGCTCGCATGGGGACATGTCATTCCCGGCGGGCTTTCAGCCCGTCCGGAATGAAGCGCGTCACGCAGGCTAATTATCAGGGAGAGGCTGGCCTCAGCCCTCCCCGAAGACCCGGCGGAAGATCGTATCCACATGCTTGAAGTGGTACGAGAGGTCGAACAGCTCGTCCAACTCCGCCGCCGAGAGTTTGGCGCTCACATCCTTGTCCTTGCCGAGGAGATCGCGGAACTCGCCCTCGCCGCGCCAGACCGGCATGGCGTTTCGCTGCACCATGGCGTAGGCGTCCTCGCGCGAGACGCCTTTTTGCGTCAGAGCGAGCAGCACGCGCTGCGAATGGACGAGGCCGCCGAGCTTGTCCAAATTCTTCTGCATATTCTCGGGGTAAACGAGAAGATTCTCGACGACGTTGGTGAGCCGCGCCAGCGCGAAGTCGAGAGTGACGGTCGCGTCGGGGCCGATCATGCGCTCGACGGAGGAATGCGAAATATCGCGCTCGTGCCAAAGCGCCACATTCTCCATGGCCGGAATCGCCATGCCGCGCACGAGGCGCGCGAGGCCGGTGAGATTTTCGGTGAGCACCGGATTGCGCTTATGCGGCATGGCCGACGAGCCCTTCTGGCCCGCCGAGAAATATTCCTCGGCCTCCAGCACTTCCGTGCGCTGCAAATGGCGGATTTCGATGGCGAGCCGCTCGACCGAAGACGCGACGACGCCGAGCGTCGCAAAGAATGCCGCGTGGCGGTCGCGCGGAATGACTTGCGTCGAAACGGGCTCGGCGACGAGGCCCATCTTGTGCGCCACATATTCTTCGACGCGCGGGTCGATATTGGCGAAAGTGCCGATAGCGCCGGAGATGGCGCAGGTCGCGACTTCCTTGCGGGCGTGAACAAGCCGCTCGCGGGCGCGGGTGAACTCCGCATAGGCCTGCGCCATTTTGAGCCCGAAGGTCGTGGGCTCGGCGTGAATGCCGTGCGAGCGGCCGATGGTCGGCGTGAATTTATGCTCGAAAGCGCGCTTCTTGATCGCCGCGAGCAGCGCGTCGACATCGGCAATCAGCAGATCGGCGGCGCGCGACAGCTGCACGGCAAGGCAGGTGTCGAGCACGTCCGAGGACGTCATGCCCTGGTGCACGAAGCGCGAATCCGGACCGATGAATTCGGCAAGATGCGTGAGGAAGGCGATGACGTCATGTTTCGTCACGCGCTCGATCTCGTCGATGCGGGCGACGTCGAACTCGACGAAATCCGCGTTGTCCCAGATGTTCTTGGCGCTTTCCTTGGGGATGACGCCGAGCTCGGCCAGCGCGTCGCAGGCATAGGCCTCGATCTCGAACCAGATGCGGAAGCGCGTCTGCGGCTCCCAGATCGTGGTCATCTCGGATCTAGAATAGCGAGGGATCATGGGCGCAGCTCAGGTCTGGAACGCATTGGAGGGCTCGCGCTAGCATAGCCCGGCGGAAAGCGCAAAAGAGCGCCTCGGACCGCGAGCCTTCGGGCTCGCAGACCGCCCATCCCGTCATTGCGAGCGTAGCGAAGCAATCCAGGGGCAGCCATCGCGGCTCTGGGTCGCGTCGTCGCTTCGCTCCTCGCGATGACGGCTCTGATGGAGCCGGTTATGATGGGAGCCGCAAGCAGAGCGGTGGCGGGTCTCGGGAGGCCAAGGATGGAGCAGGAACGTCTAGCGCGGATCAAATCCGGCGTCGTGGAGGAGGGAAAACAGCTCCTCGTCATCTTTCTTTATCTCTGGGTCCTGCTGACCCTGTTCTCGTTGCATAGAGCTTTCATTTTCAACGAGGATCTCCTGACCTATCACCAGGGTCTGGCGCTCGTGAACGCGCTGGCGCTCGCCAAGATCATCCTCATCGGCCAAAAGCTGCATCTCGGCGAAGCAAAAAAGGACTCGCCTGTCGCCGCCCCCGCGCTCCTCAAATCCCTGCTCTTCGGCGTCCTGCTCGTCGCCTTCCATGTCGTTGAGGAAACGGCGATCGGCGTCTTCTTCCACGACAAGACGGTCGCGGAGGCCATTCCCAAGCTGGGGGACGGCTCGCTGCAGGCGATCCTGATGGCGGCGATCATCGCGAGCGTCGGGCTCATTCCCTTCTTCGCCTTCGTGGAGCTCGAACGCGTGTTGGGGACGGAAGAGCTGCGCACGATCCTCTTTGGGCATCGCGCGAAAGCCGCGTCGGGCGAGCATGTCGAGCGGCATTTTCTCAACTCCGAGACGGTGCGCGACGTCGTCATCGGCATGGCGGACGGCCTTACGGTCCCCTTTGCGCTCGCAGCGGGCATTACGGCGGCGATCGCCTCCACCCGCGTCGTGGTGACGGCAGGCCTCGCCGAGATCGTCGCGGGCGCGACCGCCATGGGGCTGGGCGGCTACCTCGCCGCGCGCAGCGATCAGGAGCATTTTCACTCCGAAGAGAAGCGCGAATATGCCGAGGTCGAAAAGCTCCCCGACCAGGAGAAGCGGGAGCTGCGCGAGATTTTCGGCGAATATGGGCTCGGCAAGCCCGAGGTCGATACTGTCGTCGCAGCGCTTTCGGCGGATAAGAAGCGCTGGGTGGATTTCATGATGCGCTTCGAGCTCGGCCTCGAAAAGCCCGACCCCAAGCGCGCGCCGATCAGCGCCGCAACCATCGCCGCAGCTTACTTCGTCGGGGGGCTGATCCCGCTCGCGCCTTACATGATCGAGAGCGACATCAAAAAGGCGCTCATTTACTCAGCGGGATTCACCGGCCTTGCTTTGATCATCTTCGGCGGGGTGAAGGGCAAGCTCACGGGCGTCGATCCGTTCAAGTCGGGCTTTCAGACCTTCCTTGTGGGCGGGCTTGCCGCGGGCGCCGCCTATTATCTCGCCTCGTTTTTCGGCTGACGAAACGGGCGGCCTGTTGCATGGCGCTTGCATCGGCGAGGCTGTATTGCAAAGCGCGCGCGACCATATGAGAAACCTGGAGGCGGCATGCAGACCACGGATGTCATCGTTCTCGGCGCGGGCATGGTCGGCGTATCGGCGGCGTTGAACCTACAGGCGCGCGGGCGCGCGGTGGTCATGATCGACCGGCGCGGCGCGGGGCTCGAGACGAGCTTCGGCAACGCCGGCCTCATCGAGCGCGCCTCGATCTTTCCCTATGTCTTCCCGCGCGACCCGGCGCGGCTCGTCAAATATGCGCTCAACCTTTTGCCCGAGGCGCATTACCATTTGACGGCGCTGCCAAGCGTCGGCCCCTGGCTCCTGCGCTATTGGCGCGAGAGCGCGCCTGAGCGCGTTGCAAAAAGCATCGCCGCGCGCCTGCCGCTGATCGAGCACAGTCTCAGCGAGCATGAAGCGCTCATTGCGCAGGCCGACGCGGGCGCACTGCTGCGCCACACCGGATGGATGAAACTCTTCCGCAGTGAAGCGACCTTCAAGGCCGGCGTTGCGGACGCCGAGAAGCTGGCGGAATATGACCTCCATATCGACATCCTGGATTCGACCGATGTCGCCGCACGCGAGCCGCATCTCGCGCCTGTGGCGGGCGCTGTGCATTATCTCGACACCGCCTCGGTGAGCGATCCCGGCGCCCTGGCGAAGGCTTACGCCGATCTCTTCCTCGCGCGCGGCGGACGTTTCGTTCACGGCGACGCCTTGAGCTTGACGCAGGAGGCGGACGGGCGCTGGAGCGTCGCGGGGCCAGAGGGACGCATCGTCGCAAGCGACGCCGTCGTGGCGCTCGGCCCCTGGTCGGACCAGATCTTCAAGCCGCTCGGCTACGATATGCCTTTCGGCTTCAAGCGCGGATACCACATGCACTACGCGCCGGGAGAAGGCACCAAGCTCAATCACCCTGTGCTCGACGCCGATAACGGCTATCTGCTCGCGCCCATGGCCAAGGGCATAAGGCTGACGAGCGGCGCGGAATTTGCGGCCCGCGACGCCCCGCCGACTCCCGTGCAGATCGAGCTGTGCGAGCCGATCGCGCGGCGCCTCTTTCCGCTCGGGAAGGCGCTCGATTCGGCCCCGTGGAAAGGCGCGCGGCCTTGCCTGCCCGATATGCTCCCGGTCCTCGGCCCCGCCCCGCGCCACAAGGGTCTGTGGTTCGACTTCGGCCACGCCCATCACGGCCTGACCCTCGGGCCGGTCAGCGGGCGGCTGCTCGCGGAGATGATGACGGGCGAGACGCCTTTTACGGACCCGTCGCCCTATCGGGCGGATCGGTTTTAGGCCGTCATTGCGAGCGAAGCGAAGCAATCCAGGGCCGCGATGGCTGCCGTGGATTGCTTCGTCGGCTTCGCCTCCTCGCAATGACGGGCCCGCGTCGTCCAACAGGGCTCCGAATTCGGGTTAACGAGCAGATGTGTTCCAGCGTCATGGCCGCGCTTGTCGCGGCCATCCACGCCGCGCCGACGCGGAAAGCTGGAACATGAGCGGAACAACGCCGCTTCTTCTTCCCGCTCGTCGTAATGTCCTGGCGTGGATGCCCGCGACAAGCGCGGGCATGACTGCGGCTGCGTAGGGTTTGTTAACCTGGATTCCGAGCCTCGCCTCGTCCAACCGTAGGCTTCACATTAGCGTCATGATCTGAAATTTTCGGGCCCACCCGAATCGCGCCGCCGGGCGCCTATGGATCAGACATGCGCGCGCCTGCCACGAGACTTGCCTATATCGACGGTTGGCGCGTGCTCGCGATCATGCTCGTCTTCCTCGATCATCTCGGCGCGAACCGCGAGATCGGCGCCTTTTACGAGGCGAGCCCGATCGGCTTTATTTCCCAATATGGCGAGACCGGCGTCTTCATCTTCTTCTTCATCAGCGGCTATGTCGTCAGCCGCGCCTGCCTCGCCGAGGTCGAAAGCTCCGGCGCGTTCTCCGCGCCCGCTTTCTATGCGCGCCGCTTCTTCCGCATCGTCCCGCCGCTGATGCTCTATCTGGCGTTCTGCCTCGCTTTGGGCGCGGCCGGCTACATCGACTTTTCTCTCGAAAACGTGCTGAGCGCCGCATTTTATCTGTGCGACACGACGGCGCCGGGCGTCTCCTGCAACTGGTATGTCGGCCACACGTGGAGCCTCGCCTTCGAGGAGCAATTCTACTGCCTCTTTCCCGTGGCCCTGGCTTACCTCGAATTCGGCAAAGCGCCCCGGCCGATCATCGCCGCCGCCGTCCTGCTCTTCGCCGCGGCGCCTTTCGTCTTCACCGTCTGGTGGATCGGCAAGACAGGTTTCGTCATTGCCTATGCGCTGTTCTTCGCCGGCTATGCGGCGGCGAAACACGGCGAGCGCGTGGTCGCGGCGGCGCAGGGCTTTCGCGTCCCGGCGCTGATCGTGGCGATGCTGATCGTCTTCCTGCCGCGCGGCGTCGTCGCCGCCTTCGGGCAAGACGAAGCCGCGCGGGCGGAGCTGATCGCCTATTATCGGCTGCTTTATATTGTGGCCATCCCGGCCATGGTCCTGCTGTCGGGGGCGACAAGCCTGTTCCGCAGCATCCTCTCCGACCGGGCGCTCTCCCATCTCGGCCGCGCCAGCTATTCCATCTATCTTTGGCAACAGCTCTGCAACGGCCCCGTCTTCAACGGCCTCGACGCCGTTTCGCAACTGGCCCTGCTGGCGGCGGTCGTATTGCTCTGCCTGCTGCTATTCCCGCTGGAACTGAAGCTCGTCGGCTATGGCCACGCGCTCTCGAAACGCTTTCAGGCTTCGCCTGGCGCAGCCTCGGCGGGCGGCGTCCCGCCCATGGCTGCGGCTGTTCTCGAATAGGATCGCGCAAATTCAAAAAGCTGGAGCGCATTCTTTTCGCAAAAGTCTGTCGACTTTTGCGGAATGCGCTCTACCGGATAAGGCGGGCCAGATCGGCCGGCGAGAAGCCGAAATTCACGCCGAAACGAATGCCGTGCATGGCGCTGTGGTCGCCGACAGCAACGGCCCCGGGCGCGGCGCTGGTGGTGTAGGCCGGATAATGGTGCTGGAGCTTGATGTAGAGATATTCGGCGTTGACGGAGATGTTCTGCGTCAGCGCGTAGCTCACGCCGCCGCCCACCGACCAGCCCGGCAGGAAGGCGTGGTCGAGGCTCGCGCCGGTCGAATAGCCCGCACCGCCGACGTTGAAGCCGGAGTAGCTTTTGGGCGCGATAATATGGCCGTAGGCAAGACCGCCTGTGCCGTAGACCAGGATACGGTCGAAGGCGTAGCCGAACTTGAGGCGCGCCGTGCCGATATAGCCCGGCCGCGAGCCGGAAACGGAGCCCTCGCCGTTGGATGAGCCGCCGATCGACGAACGAAATTGCGCGTCGGTCTCGAAGCCCGCGACAATATTGGCCCAGATCGGCAGCATATAGCCGATCTTGAGGCCGCCGGCGAAGGCCGCGCCGTTGAGCGGCACCGGATCGGCGAAATAGCTGTTGCCGACGACCGAGCCGGCGGTGAAGCCAATCGTGGGACCGCTCCAGTTGAAGCTTGGCGCCTCCCCGCCCGGCGGGGGCGGCGGCGCGGGTTCGCCCGGCGGCGGGTTGGAGCCATGGTCCGAGGGCGGCGGCGCGCCCTTGCACGTATTGTCGAAGCTCCAATCCTTCTTGCCGACCTTTTTGGGCTCGGAAACATGGTTCGGCGTGACCGTGACGGTGGTGCAGGGCTTATCCAGCACGCGGCACTGAGCGCCCGTCGAGTCGCAAACCTCGATCGCGCCGGCGTAGAGGACGGCGTCCGTCCGGCCCGGGGTCACCCGCACGCCGTAATTGGTGCCGCGCACGCCAATCGTCGCGGTGGGAGTGCGCACGTCATAGGGCTTGTGCTCGCCGGGGGCGGAAACGAAACGAAAAGCGCCCTTGGCGGCGTTGAAGGTCGCGCCCGCGCCGCCCGCATAGACGAAATTGTCGAGCTTCACACGCGACGAAGGTCCCATCTGCAGGTCGGTGCGGTCTGCAAAGACGAATTTGCCGCGGCTTGCGGCGCCGGTCGTCAGCACCTCGTCGAAATAGACCTCGTCGCCCTTTGAAAGGCGCATGCTGCGCCCACTGGAAGCGCCCTGCACGTCCTTCTCGATGGCGGCCGCGGAGCCGATCGTCTCTTCGGCGGCCGCCGGGAAAGTCAAAGCGCAGAGAGCGGTTGTCGCGATCGCGGTTCTGCGCATGAAGGTCCCCCGGAAATGCCAGATTTGGAAAAACGGCAACAACTGCCTCTATTTGCCAAATCTATCTCAACGCCCGAGCGGAGACGCAACCGGCCGTGGCCGAAATAGGGCTTAATTTCCGGTTAAGTGGCTTTTTCGTCACATTTGGCTGAAGCGTCAAAATCTGAGCATGTCGGAAATCTGCCCCTCTTCGAAATACTCGTCGAACTGCGCGACAAGACCGCCGTCGAAGATGCGCGCCACCACCGCAGTCTTGACCCCGAGCGACACCCGCTCTCCGATCATGGCTTGCGCCGAGGTCAGGACGCTGATTCCAGAGAGCGAGACATCATTGATCCGCGCCACATTTTCCCTACCGGCGGGCATGCGGATCATCGTCCACGGCATTCGCGGGACGATGCGCTTGTGCCGGCGAGCGTCCGGGAGACCGCAAACCTCCCGATTGGCAAACCAGACAAGCTGCGCCGCCAGCTTGCGCCGTCGCGTCACGGAGAGGTCGAGACTGATGGCGAAGCCACCGTCCATCTGACGCTCAACATTTCCCTCGAAGCGACCAAGCTCCAGAACATGAACGATAATCCGGTCCCCATACCGCGGCCGGGCCGGCGTCGAGAGCGTCATTTCTCCGGTGGATGCCGCGATGATTCGGCATGAATACTCGGATCCGTCAGGCGAGCTGAAACACGCGTCCAGATCGACGCCAACGGCCGGGCCATGCAGCGGCGTCCGGCTAATGTCGATTTCAAATCCGGGTTGTAGCGCCATGCTGCCCACCGACGACGAGGTTTCGAAAGCCAGCGTCAGCAAAAAGTTCTCATATTAAGTTAACGGATTAACGGAAATTAATCCGTTCGACAGCCACTCGTTTGTGCAATGGCCTTTGCGCCGCGCCTGGGCTATGGCACAAACGCGTCAAATCCTTCCAAGCAAACGCGCCGACGAATGGCTGCTTGGATTTCTCTCGACTTTGCATCTTTTCGGGAAACCGCGACCGGTTTTCCGGAGAAGACGCTTTAGAGGATGACCATGGCGGCGGACGTCACTTTTCCAGCGGCTGCGGCGGCGGGGCTTCTGTCTTTCCTCTCCCCTTGCGTCCTGCCACTGGTGCCTCCCTATCTGACCTATCTGGCCGGCGTCAGCATGGAGGATTTGGAGATCGAGTCGCGCTCGCGCGCAAGGCGCGACGTTCTCGTGTCGGCTGTCCTCTTCGTTCTCGGTTTTACCACCGTATTCGTAGCGCTGGGCGCGACGGCGAGCGCCTTCGGCGCGGTGATCCGCGCCAATCTCCAAATCCTGTCCTGGGTCGCCGGGGCGATCATCATCCTGATGGGCCTCCACTTCGTCGGCCTGCTCAAGGTGAGCCTGCTCTATCGGGAGAAGCGCGCGGAAATTTCGAAGCCCATGGGGCTTTTCGGCTCTTATGTGATGGGTCTCGCCTTTGCCTTCGGCTGGACCCCCTGCATCGGGCCGATCCTCGCGGCGATTCTCGCCGTCGCAGGGACGCAGGATACCGTGGCGCGTGGCGCCGCCTTGCTCGCCACTTATTCTCTGGGGCTCGGGCTGCCCTTTATCGTCGCTGGCTTTGCGCTCGGGCGCTTTCTGGCCTTCGTCGCCCGTTTTCGTAGACATTTCGGCAAGGTCGAGAAGATCGTCGGGGTCCTGCTGATCTTCACGGGCGTCGCTTTCCTTACCGGCGGCGTGCAGGAAATGTCCTTTTGGCTCCTCGAATTGTTCCCGGGGTTGGCGACGCTGGGATGAGCGCGATCCCCAGCGAGGAACGGTCAGACGATCCACGTCTGCCGGAAATCGACCGGCTGCGCGGTCTCGTCATGGTCGTCATGGCGCTGGACCATATGCGCGACTTCTTTGACGCCGACGCGCTGCGATTCAGCCCCACCGATCTCGACCGCACCTATCCCTTTCTGTTTTTCACCCGCTTCATCACCCATTTCTGCGCGCCGACATTCGCCGTCCTGGCCGGCGTCGGCGCCTTCCTTTACGGAGCCAAGCGGAACCACAAAGCGCTGAGCCTTTTCCTGGCGACGCGAGGCGTCTGGCTCATCCTGCTCGACGCTATCGTGATCAGCCCGGTTTGGGGTGGCCCGGGGCGCATCAGCTTGGGAACGCTTTGGGCGATCGGTTGCGGGCTTCTGGCGCTCTCGGTCCTTTCGCTCGCGCGGCCGGCGGTGGTTTTCGCCATAGGCGCGGCGATCATCCTTGGCCATAACCTGCTCGACGGCATTCACGCCGCAGACCTCGGAGCCTTCGCGCCCTGGTGGCGACTGTTGCATGAACCCGGCGCCTTGCCGCTCGACCTCCCCGGCCGCGTCCTGTACCCGGCCCTCCCCTGGATTGGGGTCCTGGCGCTCGGCTATGGGGTCGGACCGCTCTTCCAACGAAGCGCGCAGGAGCGCGATTCTATCCTGCTCAAGGCGGGGCTCGGCGCGCTGGCGCTTTTCATCCTGCTGCGGGCCCCCAATCTCTATGGCGACCCCCGCGCCTTCGCGCTGCGGGCGGATGGGATCGGCTCGGCGCTTTCCTTCCTCAACGTCACAAAATATCCGCCGTCGCTGCTCTATTTGCTCGTCACGCTCGGCGGCGCGGCGCTCGCCCTGCCCGCGCTGGAGCGCCTTGGCGGCGCTGCTGGTCGCGCGCTCGCGATTTTTGGCCGCACGCCCCTCTTCTTTTACGTTCTGCATTTATATGTCGGCGTCGCGGCCGTCTTGGCGCTCGCGGCTTGGCGGGGCTATTCGCTCGAAGACATCGCCGCTGTCGTCAAATCCGGCGCGCCGCCAGACGATTTCGGGACAGGGCTTGCCGGCGCCTACCTCATCTGGATTCTCGTGGTCATAGGACTTTACCCGCTCTGCCGGTGGTTTGCCGAAATCAAACGCCGCAGGAGCGATCTCTGGTGGCTGAGTTATCTGTAATCCTTAACGCTTGTCAGCAATTGTCTATCCCGGCGCCTTGGTGCGCGGACTGCGCTCGCGTATAGAAGAACACAATAATTGGCGCTTATTCCGCTGAATGAACGTCGCAAATATGGTCCGGGGTCGGGTAATGTTAGAAAAACTGGTGGCCTTCTGTCTTCGTTGGCCCTGGACAGTGGTTCTTCTCACGCTGGCCCTGACGGGCGGGGGCGTTTACCTCACGGTCGACCGTTTCGCGATCGATACGGATACGACAAATCTTTTCTCGCCGAACATGGCATGGCGGAAAAACCAGACGGCGCTCTATCGCGCCTTCCCCCAGCTCGAGAATTCGATCGTCGCGGTCATCGACGCGAAGACCGGCGAGGCGGCTGACGACGCGGCGGCGCGGCTCACCGCGGGGCTCACGGGCAAGCCGCTGATGCAGCGCGTCTGGCGCCCGGACGATCCCGCCTTCTTCATGAAGAATGGCCTGCTCTACCTCGATCTGCCCGAGGTCGAGCATACGGTCGGCATGATGATCGGCCAGCGCGACGTGCTGACGCCGCTCGCCGAAGACCCGACCTTGCGCGGCCTCTCCAACGTCCTCGTCGCCAATCAGAAACGCGCCGCCGGCAGCGAGCGCGCGACCGCCATGTATCTCTCCGGCCTCGATGAGTTTTCGCGCGCTTTCGAGCAGGCGCTCGCGGGCCGGGAAACCCAGGTCGACTGGGAGAAGCTGCTTTCTGGCGGCAAGGCCGACGCCGCCCCGCCCGGCCCGCCGCCCGAGAAGCGCCGCGTCGTCCTCATTACGCCCGTCCTCGACTTCACCGCCCTTCAGCCCGCCGCCGACTCGATCGCGCTTGTGCGCAAAACCGCGGCGGAGCTCGGCATTACAAAGGAAAACGGCTTCGTCTTCCGCCTGACCGGCGAGGCGCCGCTCGCGGATGAGGAATTCGCCACGCTCTCCGAGAACATGGCGCTGAACACCGTCGGCACGCTCGTCGTCGTCTCGCTCATCCTTTTCGCCGCGCTGCGCTCGCCCAAGCTTATCTTCGCGGTGCTCCTCACCCTGCTCGCGGGCCTCGCCATCACCTCCGGCTTGGGCGTTCTGCTGATCGGCCGCTTCAATTTGATTTCGGTCGCCTTCGCCGCGCTTTTCATCGGGCTCGGCGTCGACTTCGGCATCCAATTCGCGACCCGCTATCGTGAAGAACGCCACGACCAAGGCGATCTGGAACGCGCAATTCTCGAGGCGACCCGCGGCATCGGGGGGTCGCTCACTCTCGCCGCCGTCTCGTTGCTCGCCGGCTTCTTCTGCTTCCTGCCGACGAATTTCCTGGGCGTCGCGGAGCTGGGCCTCATCGCCGGCGTCGGAATGATCATCGCCTATCTCGCGACGCTCAGCTTCCTGCCGGCGGCGATCAAACTCCTGCGTCCGCCGGCGGAGCACGTGCCGATCGCGACCCATTCGCTTGCGGCGGTCGATCATTGGATCGCCCATCACCGAAAGCTCGTTCTCGTCGCCACCGCTACCGTCGTTCTCGCCGGAACGCCCTATCTCTTGCGGCTGCGTTTCGACTCCAACCCGATGAATTTGCGCGACCAGAAAGTCGAGTCGGTCGCGACCTTCCTCGACCTCAACAAGGACCCAAAAACCGCGCCCAACAAAATCGAGACGCTGGCCTCTTCTTTTGAGGCGGCGCGCCAGCTCAAGGAGAAAATTCTAACCTTGCCCGAGGTCGATCATGTGGACTCGATCGATTCGCTCATCCCTGTGGATCAGGACGAGAAGCTCGCGCTCATCGAGCGCGCGTCAAAGGAGCTGCATGGGGCGCTCTACCCCAAGACCAAGCCGGCGCCAACCGACGCGGAGACCGTCAAAGCCCTGATCGGCGCCGCCAAGGCGCTGCGCGCGGCCGTCGCCAAAGCGCCTTCGCCGCAGACGCTCCGCTTCGCTGCGGCGCTCGAGGGCCTCGCCAAGGCAAGCCCAGCGACCCGCGAAAAGGCCCGCGCCGCCGCCTTCACCGGCTTCGAAAAGCTCATCGGCCAGATGCGCGACGCGCTAAAGGCCCAGCGCGTGACGCCCGACTCCTTGCCTCAGCAACTGCGATCGGACTGGATCTCGGCCACCGGCGTCCTGCGGCTCGAGACGACGCCCAAGGGCAATGGCAATGATCTCGAGGTGATGTCGAAATTCGCCGACGCGGTGCTCTCGGTCGCGCCGGAGTCGAGCGGCGCGCCGGTCATCATTTCGGAAGCGGGAAAGACCGTGACCCGCGCCTTTCTGGAGGCAGGCCTCTTCGCTTTCCTTGCCGTCTTCCTGATTCTCGCCATCGCCCTGCGCAACGCCAAGGACGTCGCGCTCACGCTCGGGCCGCTCGTGCTCGCCGGCGTCATGAGCCTTCAGGCGGCGGAATTGCTTGGCGTGCCGCTCAATTTCGCCAACATCATCGCGCTGCCGCTGATGTTCGGCGTGGGCGTCGCCTTTCATATTTACTACGTGGTCGCCTGGCGAAAGGGCGTCGTAGATATGCTGGCGTCGAGCCTGACGCGTGCGATCTTCTTCAGCTCCCTGACGACGGGAACGGCCTTCGGCAGCCTCTTCTTATCGAGCCATCCCGGCACGGCGAGCATGGGCGAATTTCTGACGCTTTCGCTTTTCTTCACCCTGCTTGCGGCCTTCATCATCGTGCCGGCGTTCCTCGGACCGCCGCCACATCCTGCCCAAGGCGAGGCCGATGCGCCTTGACGGCGCCGCCATTCGGTTTTTCGCTATGCGAAGAGCGATATATTTTAGGAAGCGAATCGGGTCGGGGGCCGGGCTGTCATGAAGAGACTATTGCAGAGCATCCTCGCCGCGACGGCTATTTGCGGGCCCGCCGCGGCCACCACGACGGAAATCTACGGCGTCTGGGCGCGCGACGGCCACCCGACCGATAAGCTCGAATTCTTCGATTGCAGCGGCAAGCTCTGCGCGAAGGGCATACTTCCGATGCGCGACGGCAGCCCGCCGCCGCTGATCCTGCGTTACGCGACAAAGACGGGCCCCAATAGCTGGAAGGGCGACCTCTACAATCCAGAGGACGGCAAAACCTACACAGGCAAAATTACCTTTGAGACGTCTGATCAGCTGACGCTGAGCGGTTGCCTTGTCGCCTTCCTTTGCCAAAGCGAGACATGGACGCGCATCTCCGGCCCGACGAAGACCGTCGCGCCGGTCGATAAGACGGAAGCCAAGGGCGCCAAGGCTCAAGCGCCCGAGGCCGCCAAATCCGCCGACAAGGAAAAAGACAAAACCCCGGCAAAAGCGGCGGCTCAGGACGCCGCCAAGGGCGCAAAGCTAGCGCCCCGGCCGAGCGATTCGAAATCGGCGCCCGTAAAGCCAGCGCCAGCAAAGGCGGCTCCAGCAAAGCCTGCTCCGGCAAAGCCGGCCGCGCCCAAATCGGGCGACGGCGAGGAATGAGCGGCTTTCGCCGCGGGTTAACGATAGGTAACTTGACGCTTGCAGTGCGGTAGGCGAGCGTCCGGGCAGACCCGGCGCAAGCGTCGCATGGGCGGCGTTGACCTTTTCCTGCCCTGACTGGCTAATTCCGACATGTTCGATAGAGTTATCTTGACCGCGGCCTGTTTTTGGCGGACAGACCTCTGCGGAAAAACAAGGACGAGCTTCCGTTGAGGGCTGACGTCGTTTGCGCTTTTGCTGGGAAGAAACGACGAGCCGCGTTTGGCGCGGCGGCTGCGCTTTGCCTGTCGTCCTGCGACCTCGAATGGGAGAAGCCGGATCTCGCGACGCCGCCGCCCGAAACCTTTCGCGAGGCCAAATCCGCTTCCGCCAAACCCATTGCGCGAGGCCCGGATTTTGCGGCAAGGTTCGGCTCGAAGGAGCTGACGGCGCTTGTAGAGCAGGCGGTCGGCGACAATCTCGACATCGCCGCCGCCGTGGCCCGCATTCAGCAGGCGGACGCCCAGGCGCGCGTCTCGAGCGCGGCGCTCTGGCCGAACGTCGCCATGCAGGACATCGCGCGCAGAACGCGCACCCCCGGCACGACGACCAATATCGGCTCGGCGAGCACCGGCTTGAGCCCGGCAACGTCGACCTCGACGACCACGTCTTCCTCCACGGGCTTCAGCGCGCGCGAATATAATTTCTTCCAGCTCGGCCTCACGGCTAGCTATGAGATCGACTTCTGGGGCAAAAACGAAGACGCCTCCTACGCCTCGCGGCTGCTCGCCAACGCCAGCCGCTTCAACCGGGACACGGTCGAGATCTCCACGATCGCGGCGGTGCTGAACGCCTATTTCCAGGTGCTGACGGCCCAGGACCGACTGAATATCGCCCACAATAACGTCGCCATCGCCGAGCGTGTGTACCGCGCCATTCAGGCGCGCTTCGAGGTCGGCGTCGCCAGCGTGCTCGACACGGCGCAGCAGGAGACCGTTGTCGCCCAGCAGCGGGCGTCGATCCCGCCGCTCGAGCAGACCTTGCGGCAGACCCGCAACCAGCTCGCCGTTCTCGTCGGCCAAACGCCCGAGAGCCTCTCCGTCAAGGGCGGATCGCTCACCAAGCTCGCCTATCCGAAAGTCGCGCCGGGCCTGCCGTCAGAAATGCTGCTGCGCCGCCCAGACGTCGCCAACGCCGAGGCCCAGCTCGCCTCGCAGGAATTCTCGGTGCTGCAAGCCCGGGCGATGTTCTTCCCCTCGATCACGCTCACCGGCCAATACGGGGTGCAGACCGCCTTGCTGCATAATCTTCTGCGCCCCGAAGCGATCGGCTGGCAAATCGCCTCGAATCTCGCCCAGCCGATTTTCGACGGCTATAATCTGCAGGGGAATTACGAGCAGCAGAAGGGCCGCTACGCCGAGCTTGGCGCGCTCTACAAAAAACAAATCCTGACGGCGCTGTCCGACACGGAGAACGCGCTCATCGCCTCGAAGGAGACCGCGCAAGCGGTCAGGCTCCAGGGCCTCGCCGTCGCGGCCGCCCGGCGCGCGCTGACGGCGGCGGAGATGCGGCTGCAGGAAGGCACGATCGACATCGTCACCCTTTCGACGACGCAGAACACGCTCTTCCTGGCGCAGGATCAACTTGCTCTGGCCCGGCTGTCTTATTTTCAATCGGCGACGAGCCTATATCAAGCTCTCGGCGGCGGTTGGTCACCGACCACGCGAGACGCCGAAATCGCTTCCGCAAACGCCGCCTATGAGGCGGACAAAGGGATTCATCCATGATACGCGCCGACAGGCGTATTCTCATGGCGCTCGGCGCGCTCGCAGTCGCTCTTGCCGCGGGCGGGGCCTATCGCGCTGGCGTGCTGCCCGGTTTTCCTGCCGCCGATAAATCCTCTGCCGACCAGGCGGATGGAAGACGCGGCCGCGGCGACGCCATCGTGACCGTAACGACGGCGCAAACGCGCATCCAGGACGTTCCGGTGACGATCGATGCGGTCGGCACGGTGCAGGCGCTCAACTCGGTCGTTATTCGAACTCAGGTCGACGGAAGGCTGCTGCGCCTCGACTTCACCGAGGGTCAGGACGTCAAGAAAGGCGACGTCCTCGCTGAGATCGACCCGGCGCTCTACAAGGCGCAATACGATCAGGCCGTCGCCAAAAAAGCGCAGGACGAAGCCAATCTCGCCAACGCCCGCGTCGACATGGCGCGCTACGAAAAGCTCGTCGCAGGCAAATTTCTGTCGCAGCAGCAATATGCGACCCAGAAAGCGCAAGTGAGCCAACTCGAGGCGCAGGTGCGCGCCGATCAGGCGGCGATCGACAACGCCAGGACGACCCTCGAATACGCCACGATCCGCTCGCCGATCGACGGACGCGTCGGCATCCGCCTTGTCGACGTCGGCAATATCCTTCACGCTTCCGACCAGAGCGGTATTGTCGTCATCACGCAGCTGAAGCCGATCAACGTCGTCTTCACATTGCCGCAGCAAGCCCTACCCGCGGTGCAGAAGGCGCAGGCCAATGGCGTCGCCAAGGTGCGCGCGCTCGGCTCCGACAACGCCAGCGTGATCGAGACCGGCGAGCTGAAAGTGGTCGACAACCAGATTGACCAGCTCACCGGCACCGTAAAACTAAAGTCCAGTTTCGCAAATGATAACCTCGCTCTTTGGCCCGGCCAGTTCGTCAACGTCCGGCTCATGCTCGACACGATCCGAAACGCGATCGTCGCGCCGAGCCCCGCCGTTCAGCGCGGACCGAATGGCGCCTTCGTGTATGTTCTCGGCGAGGACGGTCACGCAAATATAAGAAGCGTCACGACCGGACGGCAGGATGAGAACATCGTCGTCGTCACATCGGGGCTGGAACCCGGGACGACCATCGTGACCAGCGGCTTCTCGCGCCTCTCCGAGGGCGCCAAGGTCCATGTGATCAAAGCCGAGGAGCCCGTCGCCGCGGCGGCCGGCCCCGAAACCAAGCCAGAGCAGATCAATCGCCGCCAAGGCGGCGCAAAGGGAGAGGGCTCTCCCGGAAAGTAAACAGAAAGCGGCATGAATATTTCGGCGCCCTTCATCAACAGGCCGGTAGCGACCTCGCTCATGGCCTTCGCCGTCCTGCTGTTCGGCCTGCTGGGCTATTCGCGTCTTTCCATCTCGCCGCTGCCGCAGGTCGATTTTCCGACGATCCAGGTCACGACGCAGCTTCCCGGCGCCAATCCCGACACCATCGCCTCGCTGGTGACGGCCTCGCTCGAGCGGCAGTTCGGACAGATTCCCTCGCTCGCCAGCATGTCGTCGCAGAGCTCTTTCGGCCTGTCGCAGGTCACGCTGCAATTCGCCCTCGACCGCGACATCGACGCCGCCGCGCAGGATGTCCAGGCGGCGATCAACGCCGCCGCCTCGACGCTGCCGCGCGATCTCCCCTACCCGCCGGTTTACGCCAAAGTGAACCCGGCCGACACCGCGGTGCTGACTCTCACGCTGCGCTCCAAAACCGCGACGTTGCGCGATCTGAGCGATCTCGCCGACACGCTGATTGCGCCGCAATTGTCGCAAGTCTCCGGCGTCGGCCGGGTGTCGGTGCAGGGCGGCGTGCGCCCCGCCGTGCGCATCGAGGCGGATCTCGCGCGGCTCGCCGCCAACCGCATCGGCATGGAGGATTTGCGTCAGGCCGTCGCGGCCGCCAATAACGCCGGTGCCAAGGGATCGCTCGACGGAAAGCGGCAGTCCTACACGCTCGACGCCAACGATCAGATCCTTCAAGCCAAGCAGTATGAGACGATCATCGTCGCCTGGCGCAATAATTCGCCGGTCATGCTGCGCGACGTCGCCAAGGTCGCGGACGGACTCGAAAACGCCCGCGTCGGCGGCTGGTACGACGGCGAGCAATCCATTGTGCTCGACGTGATGCGCCAGCCGGGCGCCAATATCATCGCGACGGTCGAGCTGGTCAAAGAAACGCTGCCGAAGCTGCGCGGCGAGCTGCCGGCCGGCATGAGCCTCGACATCGTCAACGACCGCACCGACACGATCCGCGCCTCTATCCACGAAGTGGAGATGACGCTTCTCATCGCCGGCGGCCTCGTCGTCGCGGTCGTGCTGCTGTTCCTGCACAGCTGGCGCGCGACGCTCATCGCCGGCGTCAGCTTGCCGCTCTCGATCATCGCCACCTTCTTCGTCATGTGGGGGATGGGCTTCTCGCTCGACAATCTCTCGCTGATGGCGCTCACCATCGGCACCGGCTTCATCGTCGACGACGCCATCGTCATGATCGAGAACATCGTGCGCAATATCGAGCGCGGAAAGAAGCCGCTTCAGGCGGCGCTCGACGGCGCGCGTGAGATCGGCTTCACCGTCGTTTCGCTGACCGTCTCGCTCATCGCGGTTTTCATTCCGCTCTTGTTCATGACCGGCATTGTCGGGCGCATGTTCCGCGAATTCGCGCTGACGCTCTCCATCGCCGTCGTTATCTCGGCCGTCATTTCGCTCACGCTGACGCCAATGCTCTGCGCGGTGCTGCTCAAAAGCGCGCCGACGCGCGCGCATTCGACATGGGAAATCGTGTCACTGTGGCTCGACCGTCTCTACTATCGCTCGCTCGACTGGGCGCTGAAGCGCGAGACCTTCATGCTCGCCCTGACCGCCGGCACACTCGCTTTGACGGTGGCGCTCTACATCGTCATCCCGAAAGGCTTTCTCCCGCGCCAGGACACGGGCGTGCTGAGCGTCGTTATGGAGGCCGCGCCCGACGCGTCCTTCGAGCGCATGAAGGCGCTGCAGGCGCAGGTGACGCAGGTCTTGCGCAAAGACCCTGAAGTGACCGGCGTCACGTCGGTGCTCGGCGTCGGCCCGCTCAACGCCACGACAAATGTCGGCCGCCTCACCGTAACCCTGCGCAGCCGCGAAATTCGCGACACCAGCGCCGACGTCATCGCCGATCGGCTGAAAGCTGCGGGGGAAAAGGTCGCCGGCGTCTCGCTGTTCATCGAGCCGGTCCAGGATATCCAGATCACGACGCGGCCGAGCCGCTCGCAATATCAATATACGCTGACCTCCGCCGACTCGGGCGAGCTCATGCTCTGGTCCAACCGGCTCGTCGACGAATTGCGCAAAACGCCGGGGCTCAAGAATGTCGCCGCCGAGACCCAGGACGGCGGCCTGCGAGCGCTGATGAAGATCGACCGCGAGAAGATGGGCCGCCTCGGCATTTCGGCGCAGGACGTCGATAATGTGCTGAACGACGCGTTCGGGCAGCGGCAGATTTCGACGATCTACACGCAGTCGAATCAATATCGCGTCATCCTCGAAGCGGCGCCGCAATATTTGCGCGACATGTCGGCTCTCGAGAAGCTCTATGTGGCGCCGGTCGGCGGCGGGCCGCAGACTCCGGTCGCGACTTTCGTGCGCGTCGAGAACAAAGCTGCGCCGCTTTCCGTGGCGCATCAGGACCAGTTCCCTGCTTCGACCATTAGCTTCGATCTTGCGGACGGCGTCGCGCTCGGCGACGCGGTGAAGCTGATGGCGCAGGCGCAGTCGGCGATCGGCATGCCCTCGTCGATCATCGGCGTCTTCAGCGCCGACGCCGCCGAGTTCAACAAATCGCTGGCGAGCGAGCCCTGGCTCATTCTGGCGGCGATCATCGCCATCTATGTGGTGCTGGGCGTGCTCTATGAGAGCTTCGCCCATCCCTTCACTGTGCTCACCACTTTGCCGTCGGCAGGCGTCGGCGCGTTGCTCGCGCTGATGATCCTGGGCATCGATATGTCGATTGTCGCCCTGATCGGCGTCGTGCTGCTCATGGGCATCGTGAAGAAAAATGCGATCATGATGATCGACTTCGCCCTCGAGGCGGAGCGTGACGAAGGGATGTCGCCGCGCGAGTCCATTGTACATGCCGCGCATATGCGTTTCCGGCCGATCATGATGACGACGCTCGCCGCGCTCTTTGGCGCCCTGCCGCTCGCCCTCGCGACCGGGCCGGGCAGCGAGTTGCGCATTCCGCTCGGCGTCTCGATCATTGGCGGCCTGCTGCTCTCCCAGGCGCTGACGCTTTACACGACGCCGGTCATCTATCTGCAGGTCGACCGGCTGCGCCGCCGCTTCTTGAAGCCGCTGCGGCAAGACGACGAAGAGGAAGCTTTCGGGGCGGCGACCGAGGAGACGCCGCAACGGCGGGAGGCGGCGGAATGAATGTTTCGGAGCCCTTCATCCGGCGGCCGGTCGGCACGACGCTCCTCGGCGCCGCGCTCTTCCTGATCGGCGCCGTCGCCTATTTCTTCCTGCCGGTCGCGAGCCTGCCTGCGGTGGATTTTCCCGCCATCGGCATCGGCGCGTCGCGTCCCGGCGCCGACCCGGAGACAATGGCCGCCTCCGTCGCTGCGCCGCTCGAGCGGCGCCTCTCCGGCATATCGGGCTTGAACGAGCTGACCTCGACGAGCTCGCTCGGCAGCACGCAGATCATCGCGCAATTCGACATCGACAAGAATATCGACGCCGCCGCCCGCGACGTTCAGGCGGCGATCAACGCCGCCCTCGTCGATCTGCCCACCGATCTGCCCACCGCGCCGAGCTTTCGCAAAGCCAGCCAATCCACCATGCCCGTCCTGGTGCTGGCGCTGACCTCCGACACGCTGCCCACGAGCGCCATTTTCGACGCCACCGATTCGGTGATCGCGCAACGCATCTCGCAAGTGCCCGGCGTCGCCGAGGCGCGCATCGCCGGCGCCGAGCAGCCCGCCATTCGCGTGCAAGTCGATTCGGCCCGCTTGGCCGCGATGAATCTCGGCGTCAACGAGGTGGGCAAGGCGCTCTTCACCGCAAACGCCCACGCCGCCGTCGGCGCCCTCTCCGGTGGGACGCAGGAAATCACCTTCGATACGACGGACCAGCTCTCGACGCCGGAAGATTATCGCAACATCGTCGTCGCGTCGCGCAATGGCGCGATCGTGAAGCTTGGCGACGTCGCCAGGGTTGAACGCGGCGTGCGCAATCGCATGTCCGCCGGTTGGTTCAACGGCAGATCCGCGGTCATCATCATCGTCACCAAGCAGCCCTCGGCGAACGTCATCGAGACCGTCGACCATATCAAGGCGCTCCTGCCGCAATTGCAGCAGTGGATTCCCGCTGGGATCAAGATCAACGTCCTCGCCGACCGCACCCAGACGATTCGCGCCAGCATCCACGACATCCAATTGACGCTCGCGATCTCGATCGCGCTCGTGATGATGGTGGTCTTCTTCTTTCTGCGTCGCGCGACGCCCGTCATCGCCGCCGGAATCACAGTGCCGCTCTCGCTCGTCGGCACTTGCGCCGCCATGTGGCTGGCCGGCTTCTCGATCGACAATCTATCGCTGATGGCGCTCACGATCGCAGTGGGTTTCGTCGTCGACGACGCGATCGTGATGATCGAGAATATCGAGAGCTATCAGGAAAGCGGCCTGAGCCGCCTCCAGGCGGCGCTCGAAGGCTCGAAGCAAATCAGTTTTACGGTTGTCTCGATCAGCCTGTCGCTCATCGCCGTGTTTATTCCACTGCTCTTCATGGAAGGCGTGATGGGGCGGCTTCTGCGCGAATTTTCGGTGACCCTCACCTTCGCCATCCTGATTTCGACGGTGGTCTCGCTCACAGTCACGCCGATGATTTGCGCCTGGCTGCCGGCGCCGAAACGAGACCACAAGACGCGCTTCGATCGCTTGATCGAGAACGGGCTCGACAAGATCGTCTCCTTCTACGCCCGCACCTTGCGGCCCGTCGTGGACCATCCCTGGATCACGCTCGTCGTCATTCTGGTCTCCGTGCTCTGGACGGTGCAGCTCTACCGGACGATCCCGAAGGGCAATCTTCCCCAGGATGACATCGGCCTCATCAATGGCACGTCGGAAGCCGCGCCCGATGTCTCCTTCGAGGAGATGGTGCGGCTGCAAAGGCAAGTGAACGACGCCTTGATGAACGACCCCGACGTCGCCAATGTCGGCTCCTTCATCGGCGCCAATTCGCTCACAGCGTCTGGAAATCAGGGGCGCGTTTTCGTCGCGCTGAAGCCGATCAGCGAACGCAAGTCATCGAGCCGGGAAGTCATCGACAGGCTGCGCAAGTCTTTCGCAAAAATCGCGGGCGTGAGCGTTTTCATGGTGCCCTCCCAGGACCTGCGCTCGGGCGGCCGCGTCAGCAAGGCGCAATATCAATTCACCTTGTCCGACGCCTCGCTGGACGAGCTCGAAGAGTGGCGCGTGAAGGTTCTCGATAGGCTCAAACGGCTGCCACAGCTCGCGGACGTGACGTCGGACAAAGAGCTCGGCGGGTTGCGCGCGCAGCTCATCATCGACCGCAACGCCGCCTCGCGGCTGAATGTGCCGATCGCCGCCATCGACAATGCGCTCAACAGCGCCTTTGGTCAGCGGCAGGACACGATCATCTACACGCAGCGCAACCAATACCGCGTCATCTTCGAGACGCCGCCGTCGCGCCAGCGCGACATCCGCGACCTCGCGGGAATCTATGTGTCGAGCGCTACGGGAACGCAGATTCCGCTCACCGCAGTGGCGCGCGTGGAGCGTAGCTCCATGCCGCTCGTGGTGAATCACCAGGGCGTGCTGCCGGCGGTCACCCTTTCTTACAATGTTGCGCCGGGCTCAACCCTCGACGCCGCCACCGCAGCCGTTGAAAAGGCGGTCGAGGAGATGAATCCGCCGAGCAGCCTGCATGCGGGTTTCGCGGGCGACGCCGCAGACTTCCGCAAAGTGGCGCGCGGCATGGCGGCGCTTATCCTCGCCGCGCTGCTCGCGGTCTACATCATCCTCGGCATTCTCTATGAAAGCCTGGTGCATCCGATCACGATCATCTCGACCCTGCCTTCGGCGGGCCTCGGCGCGCTCCTTGCCCTCGACGTCTTCGGCGTGGAGTTCACTGTAATCGCTTTCATCGGCATTCTGCTTTTGATCGGCATCGTGAAAAAGAACGGCATCATGCTCGTCGACTTCGCGCTTCACGCGGAACGCGAGCGCGGCCTTTCGATCCATGACGCCGCGCTGGAAGCAGCGAAGGAACGCTTCCGCCCGATCCTCATGACGACGCTCGCCGCCATGTTCGGCGCGCTGCCGCTCGCTTTTGCTGGAGGAATCGGCGCCGAGCTGCGTCGCCCGCTCGGCATCACGATCATCGGCGGATTGCTGCTGAGCCAAATGCTGACACTCTATTCGACGCCGGTCATCTATCTCTTGATGAGCAAGCTGCGTCGCAAACGTCGCGAGGAGGCGTTTGCGCACGAGCGGACGGCGCCTGCCGAGTAGACCGAATCTGCTTAGTCGTTAACGTCGTCCTCGACGCTCGCAAAGTGAGCGATCGGGGATCCACAGCAAAACCAGCGCTTTTGTGGTTCTGGATTCCCGGTCGGGCTTTTAGCCCGCCAGGAATGACAAGCACCGATGCGAGCTGTTCAACTGGGAAGGACGTGAGACGCGCGCCGCGCGCTCAATGCGCCTCGGTCTCGGGCTGTTCGAAGAAGAAGCGCAGCACCTGCGCCTTGCCGCAATCCTCGACCGGAACGTGCCAGAATTTAGAATCCATGAAAGGGAAGCGCTCCATCGGCAGTTGGATCTGCGTGAGGCGCGCGTGGTTATCGAAGCCGCGAAGCATTGCGCGTTCGAGCAGCTTTATAAGCTCCTCCTCGCATTCGGGCACCTCAGTCACGGTGAGGATCAAATTATTGGCGATAGGGAATGTCTTGTCGAAAAGCTGTTCGAATCGCGCCGTAGCCATCTCTGTCGTCTCCGCTGCCCCTGCCATGGAGCGTCGCGACTATCTTTCGGGTATGGCCGCGTCTAAATCAGCCTGGCTTCCGAGGCTTAAGATGCGGTTGACAGCCGAATGACTCTTCGCTGAAGGATTTATTACGGAGATTTAAGGCGCCTTTGTGAACGGGCAAGACACACCCCAGCGGTCTTGGAAAACCAGGCTTTCAAGCGGCAGGCGCGACGCCCAGCGTTTCACCTCGAGCTCCGGCCGCCGATAGGCGCGTTCGACAAAACCCACGCAGAGATAGGCGACGACGGCGATTTCTTCCGGGATTCCCAGAATTGAGCGCAGCTCCTCCTCGCGCATGATGCTGACCCAACCGACACCGACCCCTTCGACGCGCGCCGCAAGCCATAGATTTTGCACCGCGCAAGCCGTGCTCAAAAGATCGGTGTTGGGCTGTTGCGTGCGCCCCAGCCCCGTTGGGCCGTGGCGATTGCGGTCGCACGTCACGCAAATATTGAGCGGGGCTTTCAGAATGCCTTCGAGCTTGAGGTTGCGGTAATGCGCGCGCCGTTCGGGAGCGAGCATTTCAACCTCGGACTGCGCGCCGCGCAAAAAAGCCTCATGCACCGCGCCGCGCACCGCTTTGTCGCGAATCACGATAAAATTCCACGGCTGCATGAATCCGACGGAGGGCGCGTGATGGGCCGCGTCGAGAAGGCGCATCAGAAGATCCTGCGGGACATCGTCCTCCAGGAATTCATTGCGCACATCACGGCGGGTGTAGATCGCGCGATAGACCGCCGCGCGCTCGACCTCGTCAAAGGGCGCAGCGACGCCGATGTCGCGCTCGATCTCAGCCGCGTCGAAAGGCGGGTTATCCCCCGGATCGCCCGCCATCAGCCGATCTCCAAAGCGGCGCTTAACCGCATCCAAGCCGTCTCCGACCCCGGGAGTCCGAATCGCAGCCAATTCGGTCGCTCGGGAAAGGCCCGCACAAGGACGCCCTTCTCGCAGAGGCGCACAAACCAATCCCGCGCCTTGTCGTGACGAAACAGTCGAAAGAGCGACGTGCCGCCCAGGAGTTCAAATCCTGCGAGCGTCAGCGTCGCATCGAGACGCGCGGCCTCAGTCGCGCAGGCTGCTGCGGCGGCGTCTCGCCACCGCGAATCAGCGAGCGCCTGGGCGCCGATAGCGAGCGCCGGGCCGGAGACCGCCCAGGGACCTAGCGCTGCGCGCAGAATCGCGGCGCGAGCGGGCGCACAGAGCGCGAAGCCGAGCCGCAGCCCGGCAAGCCCATAGGCTTTTCCAAACGACCGAAGCACAACGACGCCTTCCAACGATGCAAGAGGCGACGCACTGTGATCGAGCGCGAAGTCCATGAATGACTCGTCGATAATGAGCAATCCGCCCTTGCGCGTCATCTCTTGCGCCAGCGGGCCGAGGTCGCACGGGAAAGCAATGCGGCCATCGGGGTTATTCGGGTTGACGACGACCGCGACGTCGAAGCCCATGAGTTCTTCGATTGTCGCAACCGTCTCGACCTTTGCGCCGTTAGCGGCCCAGCAGGCGCCGTGCTCCGCATAAGTGAAGTCCAACACGCCGACGCGCCGCGCCGGGAAAACGCGCGGCAACAACTGAATGAAAGCCTGCGCGCCGGCGCCCGCGACGATCGCGCAATCGCGCGGCGCGCGATAAGCCGCGCGCGCCGCAGCCTCAAGGCTGGCGAAAGCCGCCTCATCAGGGAGCCGCGTCCAAGCTTCGGGCGCGATCACAGGCAAGGAGTAGGGTGTCGGATTGATCCCTGTCGAAAGGTCGATCCAGGGCTCAGGCGCATTCGGATAAGCGCGGCGCGCAGCGTCGAGGCGGCCGCCATGCGCAATCGGGGACGAAAGCGGCGCATGCGCGCTCATCGCGCGATCTCCAACAAGGCGTCGAGGTCGATATGCGTTTCGCAATGCGCGGCGAGCGCGTCGAGCGTTTCCTCGATCATGTCCTCGAACCGCAGCGGCGACGCCTCGGCGCCGACCCATCGCAAGAAGGCCGCGCGAAAGGCGCCTTCGGAAAAGAGGCCGTGCACATAGGCGCCCATGACAAGGCCATTGCGCGATATGGCGCCGTCGAGGCGACCGTCGTGAAAACGCAAAACCGGCCGCCCGCAATCTTCGCCCGAGGTCTCGCCTATGTGCATTTCATAGCCATGGAAGCGCGCGTCGAACGCGATCGCCCGCCCCGTGACGCTCGTGAGCGTCTTCTTGTCTGTGAGCCTCGTCTCGATGTCGAGCAGGCCGAGTCCCGGCGCCAGCGCCACATCGCCTTCCATGCGCTGCGGATCGCAAATCGCGCGGCCGAGCATTTGATAGCCGCCGCAAATGCCGTAGACGCGCCCGCCGCGCCGCGCATGCGCGAGCAGATCGATGTCCCAGCCATTGGCGCGTAACGCCGCAAGATCGGCGATTGTCGCCTTGGAGCCCGGAAGAATGACGAGCGCCGCCTCGGCCGGCAAAGGCGCGCCGGCCTGAATGAGACGCAGATCAACTGCCGGCTCCGCCTTCAACGGATCGAGATCGTCGAAATTGGCGATATGCGGCAACAGCGGAACGGCGATGACGACGCCATTGCTCTTGCCGCTGCGTGCGGCACGCAGGCCGAAAGCATCTTCGGCCGGCAGCCTTGTGGCCGCTTCGAAATAGGGAACGAGGCCCAGAGCCCGCCAGCCGGTGCGCGCGGCGATGAAGCGCATGCCGTCATCGAACAAGGAGGCGTCGCCGCGCATCTTATTTACGATGAAACCCTGAACCATCGCCGCGTCTTGTGGATCGAGCACGGCCTTGCAGCCGACGAGCTGCGCAATGACGCCGCCCCGGTCGATATCGCCGACGAGAATGACAGGCGCGTCGGCTTCCCGTGCGAAGCCCATATTGGCGATGTCGTTGGCGCGCAGATTGATCTCCGCCGCGCTGCCGGCGCCTTCGACAATGACGAGGTCGCTTTGCGCCTTGAGGCGTGCGAAGCTTTCCATGACGGCGGGCTTCAGGCGCGGCTTCCAGTCCTGATATTCGCGCGCCTTCGCCTGTCCTGCGATGACACCGCGCACCACCACCTGCGATCCGTTCACGCCCTGCGGCTTCAACAGCACGGGATTCATGTCGACCGTCGGCGCCAGCCTGGCCGCGCGCGCCTGCAACGCCTGGGCGCGGCCGATCTCGCCGCCATCCGCCGTCACCGCCGCATTGTTCGACATATTCTGCGGCTTGAAGGGCGCGATCCTGAGGCCGCGATTGACGAAGGCGCGCGCGAGCCCTGCGACGATGAGCGACTTGCCGACGTCGGACCCGGTGCCCTGAATCATCAAGACCCGGCTCATGACGCGAGGAGCGCCATGACAGCGTCGATACGATACGCGACGGCGACGCCCCCGCGCGGCGGCGGCTGGATCATGACGACAGGCAACCCGAGCTCGCGCGCGGCTTCGATCTTGGCGTAGGTGAGCGCGCCGCCGCTGTTCTTGCTGACGACCACATCGATGCGCTTTTCGCGCATGAGTGCGATTTCATCCGTACGCGTGAAGGGGCCTCGCGCGGACATCACCTCGCATTTGGGCGGGAGGTCGCTTGCTTCAGGCGGCTCGATCACGCGCAGCAGGTACTCATGCTGGGGCGCCCCGCGAAAATCCGCGACGCCCTGCCGGCCGATGGTGAGAAAGACGCGGCGGGGCGCGCCGCCCAGCGCATGAACGGCCTCAAGATTGCTGTCGACCTCGATCCAGCGATCTTCGGCCATGGGCCGCCAGGGCTCTCGCGCGTAGACGACCAGCGGCAAGGCAAGCGCGGCGCAGGCGGCCTGCGCATTGGCGGAGATTTGCGCCGCGAAAGGATGCGTGGCGTCGATGACATGCGTGATGCGCTCGTCGACGAGATAACGCTTCAGCCCCTCTACCCCGCCAAAGCCGCCGATGCGCGTCGGCAAGGCGAGCGCGATCGGCGCGCTGGTGCGGCCGGCGAGCGAGGCGATGGCTTCGTCGCGCGCCTCGGCCGCAATGCGCTCGGCGAGCGCGCGCGCCTCGCTCGTCCCCGCCAGCAGAAGGATACGGCGGCTTTCGTCATTGCGAGCGAAGCGCGGCAATCCAGGGGCCGCGTCGTGGCGCTGGATTGCTTCGTCGCCTTCGGCTCCTCGCAATGACGGCGAGGGAGTTTTCGGAGCGTCAGCCAATTTCACTGCGGCTTTCACTCTGCGGCGAGCTTCACGGCCGCAGGGCTGCGGAATTCGGCGAAGAGCCTCTCGCGCTCGGCGTCGGCGGCCGCGATATGGCGCGCCTTCACATTGCCGAAGCCGCGGATTTTCTCCGGAACGCGGGCGAGCGCCACTGCGACGGCGTGGTTCTCCGGCGTCAGCGAGGCGAGAAGCTCGTCGATCAGCGCCTCATATTCCGCCAGCAGCCGCCGCTCCACGATGCGGTCATTGTTGAAGCGCGTGAAGTCGAAGAAGGAGCCGCGCAGCCATTTGAGCCTGGCGAGAACCTTCATCACCTTGAACATCCAGGGGCCGAAGGTGATCTTGCGCGAGCCGCCGAAGTCCGTCTTGCTCTGCAGGAAGGGGATGGGCGGCGCGAGATGCAGATCGAGCTTGAGATCGCCTTCGAAGGTCTCCGAAAGCTGGCGCTGGAAAGCCTCGGTCGTATAAAGGCGCGCGACTTCGAACTCGTCCTTGAAGGCCATGAGCTTGAAGAGGTAGCGCGCGACGGCTTCGGTCAATTCCTGCGCGCCGGGAACGCGGGCCTTTTCGAGCTGGGCGACCGCCGCGACGCGGGCGTGGTAATGCGCGGCATAGGCCTCGTTCTGATAATCGACGAGATAGGCGGCGCGGCGCTCGATCAGTTCGTCGAGCGTCTTGGAGCGCTCACGCGTCTGCGTCGGACGCTGCAGCGACTCGACCACCGCCTCGACGCTCTCCATGTCATGCGCGGCGCGACGGCCCCAGAGAAAGGCCGAGTGATTCATCGGCACGGATTCGCCGTTGAGCTCGATCGCGCGCAGGATGGCGGCCTCGGAGAGCGGCAGATAACCTTTCTGCCAGGCATAGCCGAGGATGAAGACGTTAGCGGCGATGGAGTCGCCGAGCAGCGTTTGGGCGAACGCCGTGGTGTCGATGAAAGCAGCGTCGGGCCCACCGGCGCGCCGGATCGCCTGCTTGACCTCCTCCGAGGGTAGAACGAAATCGGGATTGCGCTCGATGTCGCCGGGGAAGACCTCGGCGCTGTTGACGAGCACATGCGTCTTGCCGTGCTCGACCGTCGCCAGCACTTGCTTCGCGCCGGCGACGACGAGATCGCAGCCGAGCAGCACATCGGCCTCGCCCGCGGCGATGCGTATGGCGTGAACCTCGGCGGGCGTGCGCCCGATCTTCACATGGCAATAGACGGCGCCGCCTTTTTGCGCGAGGCCGGCCATGTCGATCACGCCGACGCCCTTGCCTTCGAGATGCGCCGCCATGCCGAGAAGCGCGGAAATCGTCACGACGCCCGTGCCACCGAGCCCCGCGATGAGAATGCCGTAAGGCGTTTCGCCGATCCCGGCGACATTGGGCTCAGGAAGCGCCGGCTGGCCGCTCGTGTCTTCCTTGGTGGGCAGTGGCGCCTTCTTCATGCGCCCGCCATGCACGGTCACGAAGCTCGGGCAGAAGCCCTCCAGGCAGGAGAAATCCTTGTTGCAGACAGATTGGTCGATGCGGCGCTTGCGGCCGAATTCGGTCTCGACCGGCTGCACGGCGACGCAGTTCGACGCCGTGCCACAATCGCCGCAGCCCTCGCACACCAGCTCATTGATGATGACGCGCGCGTCGGGGTCGGGGAAGAGGCCTCGCTTGCGCAAACGGCGCTTCTCGGTCGCGCAAGTCTGATCGTAGATGAGGACCGTGACGCCCTCGGTCTGCGCAAGCTCGCGCTGAACCTCGTTGAGGACGTTGCGGTGGTGGATGGTGAGACCCGGCGGCCAGGCGATGCTCGGCGGGTATTTTTCGGGCTCGTCGGAGACGAGCGCGATCTTTTTCACGCCTTCGGCGGCGACCTGACTCACGATCGCTTCGACGGTCAGCTCGCCTTCGTGCTTCTGGCCGCCAGTCATGGCGACGACGCCATTGTAGAGAATCTTGAAGGTGATGTTGGTCTTGGCCGCGACGGCGAAGCGGATGGCGAGCGAACCGGAATGGTTGTAGGTGCCGTCGCCGAGATTCTGGAACATATGCTTGCGCGTCGAAAAAGGCGCCTCGCCGATCCAATTGGCGCCCTCGCCGCCCATATGCGTGTAGCCCTCGGTCGAGCGGCCCATCCATTGCGCCATGTAATGGCAGCCGATGCCCGTATAGGCGCGCGCGCCTTCCGGCACATGGGTCGAGGTCGAATGCGGGCAGCCGGCGCAGAAATGCGGCACGCGCACGGTGACGTCGGTCATCGTCTTGCGCCGGTCCTGCAGGCGCTCCAACCGGCGCACGCGGGCGTCGAGTTCCTCCGAAGGATGATATTTCAACAGCCGCCGGCCGATGGCGATGGCGATGTCATTGGCGTCGAGCGCGCCCTTCACCGGGAAGAGCCAGTCGCCGCGCTCGTCCTTCTTGCCGATGCAGACCGGCTGATGCGCCGAGCCGTATAGCGCCTCGCGCAGCTGCACCTCGATGAGCGAGCGTTTCTCCTCGACAACCATGATGAGGTCGAGGCCGCGCGCGAATTCGTGCAAACCTTTGGGTTCGAGCGGCCAGGGCGCCGCGATCTTATAGAGGCGCAAGCCGAGATCATTGGCGCGCGCCTCGTCGATGCCGAGATCGTCGAGCGCCTGACGCACGTCGAGATAGGATTTGCCGACGGTGATGACGCCGATCTTGGGATTCGCGCCGCCCGAGGTGATGATGCGGTTGAGGCGATTGGCGCGGATGAAGGCGAGCATGGCGTCGCGCTTGCTCTCCTGCAGCCGCTCTTCCTGCGCCAGCACGGGATCTCCCGGACGAATGTTCAGCCCGCCCGGCGGCAGGACGAAATCCTCCGGGATAATCGGCTGCACGCGATCGAGAGAAGCGTCGATCGAAGCGGTCGACTCCACCGTGTCCTTCAGAAGCTTCAAGCCGACCCACACGCCGGCGAAGCGCGACATTGCGAAGCCATAAACGCCGTAATCCAGAATCTCCTGCACGCCGGCCGGCGAGAGGATCGGCATCATCACATCGACGAAATGAAAGTCGGACTGATGCGCAGTCGTCGAAGATTCCGCAGTGTGATCGTCGCCCATAAGCGCCAGCGCGCCGCCAAAACGCGATGAGCCCGCCAGATTGACGTGGCGCAGCGCATCGCCGCTGCGGTCGACGCCCGGCCCCTTGCCGTACCAGATGGAGAAGACGCCGTCATATTTGCCTTCGCCGCGCATCTCGGCCTGCTGCGCGCCCCACACGGCGGTGACGGCGAGATCCTCATTGAGGCCCGGCATGAAGAGAATGTCATTGGCGTCGAAGAGGGCTTTCGCCCTGTGCATCTGCGCGTCGACGCCGCCGAGCGGCGAGCCGCGATAGCCGGTGATGAAGCCCGCTGTGTTGAGCCCGGCCCGGCGGTCGCGCTCCTTTTGCATCAGCAGCAGGCGCACAATAGCCTGCGTGCCGGTGATCAGCACGCGGTCGCGGGCAAGGTCGAAACGATCCGAGAGCTTGGCCTCGGCAAAGGCGGAGCCGGGGTTCAAGGCGCCGGCGACGTGATCCGTCATACAATAACTCTCCTGCGCGAAAGGGCGCGCGCTTGGCCTACGCGCGACAAACGCAAAAACGACTAGGAACGAGCATAGGGGCCCTCTCTCCGAGGACCCAATCGCAAGGCGCGAGCCGCTGCCTGCCTCTCATCCCATGGCCATCCGCTGGCGCCCCGGGGAGCGCGGCTCTCCATGATCGTATTTTATGACAGAGCCAATAACCTTTTCAAGAACCCATGTAGAGAGACGCACAGGCGCTGGCGCCGCGCCCTGTTTTCGCCGATTTCCGGCCCTAAGCAGCCATCCCGTTGGCGCCCAACGGAATGGCTGCTAGATTCGTTGACCGGCAGGATTTCTATCGGAAAACCGCAACGCGCTTTTCCGAAATCCCGCTCAGTCGGAACAGACATGAAGCCCCTCAAAATCTCGATCCTTTCCGCTTTGGCCCTGGCCTGGGTCGCCGTGGCGCAAGCCCACCCGCATGTCTGGGTCGCCGTCCGCAGCGAGGCGGTCTTCGGCCCCGAGGGGAAGATTCTGGGCGTGCGCCATGCCTGGGAATTCGACGAAATGTATTCGGCCTTCGCCGTCCAGGGGCTTGGCAAGGACGGCAAGCCGCCCACACGGGACGAGCTTGCGCCGCTCGCCAAGACCAATGTCGAGTCGCTCGCCGAGTTCGACTATTTCACTTATGCGAAGCAGAACGGCGCCAAGGCCGCCTTCAAGCCGCCGGAGGGCGTCTATCTGGAGGCGAACGACAAGAAGATCGTGACGCTGCATTTCTTCTTGCCGCTCGAGACGCCGGTCGCCGCTACCAAACCCTTTTCCTTCCAGGTCTATGATCCGACCTATTTCGTTTCCTTTGCCTTTGAAAAGAAAGACCCGGTCAAGCTCGCCCAGGCGCCGGGCGGCTGTTCGGTCAGCCTTGTCGAGCCGGCCCCGCTGGTGGCCGCTGATAATCAAAAGCTGAGCGAAGCCTTCTTCCAGAACATGTCGCCCGGCGCCGATTTCGGCGTGAAGCTCGCGACCCGCGCCATCGTGGCCTGCCCGTGACGCCGAGACGGTTGGGGTTTCTTGCGGCGGCCGTCCTGGCGCTCGTGCTCTGCGCGATCGAGCCCGCGGCCGCCCAGCGCCACCCCTTCGCCGTCGGCGGCGGCGAGGCGGCTTGCGGCGCCGGGGGCCTCGCCGGGCTTATCCTCGCCTGGCAAGGCAAGTTCAACGCCGAGCTGCAGGCGGCCGCACGCCTGCTGAAGAGCGACGCGAGCGCCTTTTTTGCCCTCGCCGCGGCAAGCTTCGCCTATGGCGTTTTTCACGCCGCCGGGCCCGGCCACGGCAAGGCCGTGCTGACCTCCTATATGGTCGCCAATGAGGTGCAGCTGAAGCGCGGGCTGGCGCTGGCCGCCCTCGCCGCTTTGCTGCAGGGGGTGGTGGCGATTGCGCTGGTCCTCGTCGCCGCGCTCGTCTTCCGCGCCACGGCGGGCCAGATGACGAACGCCGCACGCGTCATCGAAATCGTGAGCTATCTCGCCATCGCCGCGCTGGGCGCGAGGCTCATATGGTCCAAGGGCGCTGGCCTTCTCGGCGCTCTGCGCCAACCGGCCTTGGCGATCGCTACAGCCAACGGCTCCGGTCGGTTCCTATGCGAAGCAATCGACGATCCAAACCATATGCATGGTCCGAGCTGCGGCTGCGCGCCTGATCCGGCGACACTTTCAGGCCCAGGCTTTCGCTGGGGAGACGCTCTCGCGACCGTGCTCGCGGCGGGATTGCGGCCCTGCTCCGGCGCCATTCTCATTCTGGTCTTCACGCTATCCCAGGAGACGCTGGCTGCGGGCGCCGGCGCGGTTCTGGCGATGTCGGCGGGCACAGCCGTGACGACCGGCGCGCTCGCCGCCGTCGCGGTCTACGCCAAGGACCTGGCGTTGCGCGTGAGCGGCGGCGGCGCGCGGCGCATGGCGATCGTCGCGCGCACAGCCGAGCTTCTTGCCGCGCTTCTGGTTTTCGGCCTTGGCGTCGCGTTGCTCGCCGGCATGGGCATTTCTTGCAGCGCATCGTAAGTTTCGTGCGCCGCAGCACAATTCCCGCGACGCGGCTGCCGTTAAACGCCTGACACACGCGCTATTTTGATTGCAGAAAACGATTCGGCGCCAGACCGTTCGAATTGCCAGATTCCTTTTTTCGAGGGTGGAAAATGACGAGCCCAGAGCAACAGCACGACCCCTATGCGGCGCGGCCCTGGCTCGCCTCCTATCCGGCGGGCGTTCCGGCCACGATCGACCCAGGCCGTTCGACCCTCGTCGATCTCCTGCGGAAAAGCACGGCCGCCTATGCCGATCGCCCGGCAATGGAAAGCTTCGGCGCGCGGCTCAGCTATCGCGAATTGACGCGCGCCGCCGAAGCCGTCGCGTCCTGGCTGCAAAGGCAAGGGCTGGAGAAAGGCGACCGCGTCGCCATCATGTCGCCCAATGTTCTCGCCTATCCGGCGATCCTCTTCGGCGTTTTGTTGGCGGGCGGCGTCGTCGTGAACGTCAATCCGCTCTATACGCCGGTCGAGCTCGAATTCCAGATCAACGATGCGGGCGCACGTTTCCTCTTCGTTTTCGAGAATTTCGCACATACCGCGCAGGCCGCATGGCCACGCATGAAGGTCGAACGGGCGATCATCGTCGCGCCCGGCGATCTCATGGGGCTGAAAGGCTTCCTCGTGAATTTCGTTTCGCGGCAGATCAAAAGGGCGGTTCCCGCCTATGCGATTCCAGAAAGCCTGTCCTTCACCGATGTTTTGCGCGAAGGCGGCAAGCGCCCGTTCACGCCGGCCCAGGTCGCGCCTGAGGACGTTGCTTTTCTGCAATATACGGGCGGCACCACCGGCGTGGCCAAGGGCGCGATCTTGCTCCACCGCAACGTCGCCGCCAATGTCGAGCAGACCTGGGCCTGGCTCGAGTCCTATCTCGGACCGACCGGCCCGCATGTGATGGTGACGGCGCTGCCGCTCTATCACATCTTCGCGCTCACGGCCTGCTGCATGCTGACGATGCGGGCCGGCGGCTGCTGCCTGCTCATCGCCAATCCCCGCGACCTCAAGGGCCTGATTGCGACGCTGCGCAAGACCCGCTTCACGGTTTTCTCGGGCGTGAACACCCTCTACGCCGCCCTCGCCGATTACCCGGGCATCGCACAAGTGGATTTCTCGACTCTCAAGATGAACATCGCCGGGGGCATGTCGACCCAGCAGGTCGTCGCGCAGAAGTGGAAGGCGATATCGGGCAAGCCCATCCTCGAAGGTTATGGCCTCTCCGAGACATCGCCGATCCTGACCGTCAATCGCCCGGATATCGTGGAGTTCACTGGCGGCATCGGCTATCCGCTGCCCTCGACGGAGATCACCTTGCGCGACGAGCACGGCGATGTGGCGCCCTTTGGCGAGCGCGGCGAACTCTGGGCGCGCGGCCCGCAGGTGACGCCGGGCTATTGGCGCCGCCCCGACGAGACCGCCAAGGCCATGACGCCCGACGGCTTCTTCAAGACGGGCGACGTCGCCGTCATGCAACCGGACGGCATGTTCAAGATCGTCGATCGCCTGAAGGACATTATTCTCGTCTCGGGCTTCAACGTCTATCCCAATGAGGTCGAGGCGGCGCTCGCCGAACACCCGAAGGTGAAGGAGGTCGCCGTCATCGGCGTGCCCTTCGCCCATTCCGGCGAGGCGCCCATGGCTTTTGTCACCGCGCGCGATTCGAGCCTCACAGCGGAGGAGCTGCGCCGCTTCGCCCATGAGCGGCTCACCGGCTACAAAGTGCCGCGCTTTTACGAGTTCCGCGAGAGCCTGCCGAAAACCAATGTGGGCAAGATTTTGCGCCGCGCGCTGCGCGACGAATATTTCGCGCGGCCCAAGGCGCCTGCCAATGAGGAGCAGGCGTAGGCCCCCTCCCTGTCCCTCCCCCGCTAAAGCCCGTCGAACGACGGGCGTCTTTCGACGCCCTATGGCGGGAGGGGAACGCTCACGAACAACGTTCTGCATGAAGGCCGCGCACTGCCCCCTCTCCCGCGAAGCGGGGGAGGGTTGGGGAGGGGGTCAACCTCCAAATTGGCGCGCCGCCTCGTCGATCCCCGCGTAAACGAGGTCCAGCTCCTCGCCCGTCACGCAATAAGGCGGCAGCGCATAGATCGTTGGCCCGAGCGGGCGCAGCAGCAATCCGCGCGCGTTGAAGAAGCGCATGAGGTCGAGGCTGATCGTGGCGAGATAGCCACTCTGCGCGACTTTCATATCGAGCGCCACGATCGTGCCGAGATGACGCACGGACGAAAAACGGGGGTCTTGCGCAAAGCGCGCGGCGCGTTCGGCCTGCATGGCGCAGAGATTTGCGACTCGCGCGCGCGCGTCGGTCTTTTCCCACACTTCTAAATTGGCCAGGGCGGCGGCGCAGCCGATCGGATTGGCGGTGTAGGAGCTCGAATGGAAAAAAGCGCGGGCGCGGTCCGGCGCATAATGCGCTTCGTAGATCTCGCGCTTGCACATGGTGACGGCGAGCGGCACGGCGCCGCCGGTGAGGCCCTTCGAATAGCAGGCGATGTCGGGCACGATGCCCGTCTGCTCGCAGGCGAAGAGCGTTCCCGTGCGGCCGAAGCCCGTCATCACTTCATCGGCGATGAAGAGCGTCCGGTATTTTTCGCAGATGCGCTTCATCTCGCGCAGCACTTGCGCGCTGTAAGTCAACATGCCGCCGGCGCCGAGGATCAGCGGCTCCACGATAAAGGCCGCGGCGCCCTCGCGACAAAACTTCTCCAGCGCGTCGAGCGTTTCCTGCTCGGCGCCTGCATGCGGAAAGGGCGCGCGCGCGACGTCGAAGAGCAAGGGCTCGTAGGACGCATTGAACACTGTCCGCGCGCCGGCCGACATGGTTCCAACCGTATCGCCGTGATAGGCGTACTCCAGCGCGATCACGCGCGCGCGCGTCTCGCCGCGATGGCGCCAATAGCCGAGCGCCATTTTGATCGCGACCTCGACCGACGTCGAGCCGCTGTCCGAATAGAAGACGTAATCGAGCCCGGGCTGCGCAATCTCGACGAGACGGCGCGCCAACGCTTCCGCAGGCTCGTGTGTGAAGCCCGCAAAGATGATCTGATCGAGCGTTTCCGTCTGCTTGCGGATCGCCGCCATGATCTCGGGGCGGCGATGCCCGTGGGTGATCACCCACCAGGACGAGATGGCGTCGAGAAAGCGCGTTCCGTCTTCCGCCGTCAGCCATGCGCCTTCGGCATGCGCGATCTTATAGGCGCCCGGCTGCAAGGCGTGTTGCGTGAACGGGCGCCAGACAGGCGAATCGGTGACGATGCTCATCTATTCGAAATCCGTTCGCGAGAAGGCGGCGTCGAAAGCAGTGCGTAGCGTTTCTTTCGACAAGACGGCAAGGCGCGGCAGGCGCCCGAGCGCCTTCACCTTGCCGATCCGCAAGATCGTCTCCTGTGCCTCCCGTTCTTCCTCGCCGACAAAAGCGACGCCATGAATGGCGATGGCGCGATGGCGCAGAACCTCGATGGTGAGGAGCGAATGATTGATCGCGCCGAGCCGCGTGCGCGCCACCAGTATGACGGGCAGGCGCCAGCGCGCCAAAACGTCGATCGTCAGTATCTCGTCCGTGAGCGGAACCATCACGCCGCCCGCCGTCTCGATGACGAGCGGACCCGCGACATCCGGCGGCGTGAGGCTTGCGGCGTCTATCTCTACCCCTTCAGCGCGTGCGGCGATATGCGGCGAGGCGGCCAGCCGCAAGCGCCAGGCCTCGGGAAGAATGCGCTCTCGCGGCGCGCCCGAGAGCCGCGCGACTGTTTGCGAGTCCGTCTCCTCGTCGAGCCCAGCTTGCACGGGCTTCCAATAAGACGCGCCGAGCGCCTGCACGAGCGCGGCCGAGAAGATCGTCTTGCCTACGCCCGTGTCCGTCCCGACGATCACGAAGCGGCGCGTCATGCCTTTGCCTTCGCGAGTTCTTCGGCGAGATCCGAGATCATTTTCGTGGTCTGCGCGTTGCTGGCGTTGAGCGTCAGCGACAGCCGCAGGCGCGCCGTCCCTTCCGGCACGGTCGGCGGGCGAATGGCGCGAATATCATAGCCGCGCATGCGCATCCGCGCCGCAAGCGACATCGCCAAAGCGTCGGCGCCGACGATGACAGGCTGCACCTGCGAGCCGGACGGCGCGACGCCGCACAGACGCTGCAACTCGCGGCCAGCAAGCGCAACGCGCGCGCGCAAAGCCGCGCGGCGGTCTTCCGCGCTTTCGACGATCGTCAAAGCGGCGCGCACGCAAGCTGCGACGAGCGGCGAGGGCGCGGTCGCGAAGATGAAATTGCGGCAGCGATTGACCAGAAAATCACGCAGCGGCGCGGCGAGACAGACGAGCGCGCCCGATGCGCCGAGCGCCTTGCCGCAGGTGTGAACCGAAATCACATTCTCCCGCCCCTCGAAAGCCGCAGCGAGGCCGCGGCCACCTGGGCCATAGACGCCGCTCGCATGGGCTTCGTCGATCAGCAGAAAGGCCTCATGGCGGTCCGCCAAGGCCATCAACTCCTTGAGCGGCGCAACGTCGCCATCCATGCTGTAGAGGCTTTCGACGGCGATCCAGGGACGCCCCCTGCCGCCTTTCGCGCGCCAGCCGATGATCGCGTAGCCGAGCGCGCCGACGTCATTATGCGCGAAAGCGGCGCAGGGCGCGCGGGAGAGCCGCATGCCGTCATGGGCGCTCGCGTGAATCAGCGCATCGTAGAAGATCATATCCTCGCGCTGGGGCAGCGTCGACAGCAGCGCTTCATTCGCCGAGAAGCCCGCCCCGAAGAACAGCGCGCTTTCCGCATGGAAGAAGCGCGCGGCCTCCGCCTCCAGCGCCTCGTGCTCCGGGTGATTGCCGCGCAACAGCCGCGAGCCGCCGGCGCCGACGGGAACGCCGCGCGCGATCGCAGCCGCCGCGGCGGCCGAGAGCTCACGCGATTCGGCAAGCCCCAGATAGTCGTTGGAGGCGAAATCGAGGCCGGCGCGCGGCGCGAGCGTCCGCAGCCGGTCGCGCGCGGCAAGGCCGGCAAGGTCCGCCTTGTAAGGCTCGAGCGTCTCCGCCACGTGTCGCTCCCTAATGTCGCGTGTTTGGTAAAGACTGGCGCCAAACGGGTCAATGGACCGCGAGCCTTCAGGCTCGCTTCAAGAATGCGGGCCTGAAGGCCCGCGTCCCAGGGGCGCCCCGGCTTGGGCGCGGGGTTGAAAATTCGGGCGCGTCTCGCGATGTTAGGGGCGCTCGGAGTCCCCATCATGCCCTCTCCCGACGCCCCGCCTGCCCGCGCGCCCTGGCCGCCGATCCTGATTACGCTTACGATTCTCGCCGGTCTCGCGCTCGACCGATTGAGCGGCGGCGCCGTTGCGGGGCTCGTCGCCTTCCCCGGCGCCCAATTCCTCGGCGGCGTCATTATCGTGCTTGCGCTCGCCAATGACATTTGGTGCGCCCAAGCCTTTGCGCGTCACAAGACGACCATCCTGCCGCACCGCGCCGCCGCGCATCTCGTCACCGACGGCCCGTTTCGCTGGTCGCGCAATCCCATTTACATTTCACATATCGCGGTCGTTCTGGGCGTCGGACTTCTCATCGGCTCGCCCTTCACCGTGCTTTTGACGCCGCTTCTCGCCTTCGGGCTGCAAAAGCTCGCCATCGAGCCCGAGGAGCGGCACCTCGCTGCAAAATTTGGAAACGACTACCGGGCTTATATGGCGCGCACGCGTCGCTGGCTTTGAAGGAGGAATAGTTGAGCGCCGAGGCCACACGGTTCGACTTCAACGTGCGCGGCATGACTTGCGCCTCCTGCGTCTCTCATGTCGAGAAGGCGCTTGCCGCCACGCCTGGCGTCGCCTCGGCGAGCGTCAATCTCGCCACCGAAAGCGCCGGTGTCGCGCTTGCGCGGGGCGCCGACCCGGCGGCGATCGCCAAATCGGTTGCCGACGCCGGTTACGAGCCGGTCATCGAGACGATCGAGCTCGGCGTCGGCGGCATGACCTGCGCCTCCTGCGTCGCCCATGTCGAAAAGGCGCTCAAAAGCGTTCCGGGCGTGTTGGAAGCGAGCGTCAATCTCGCCACGGAACGCGCGAGCGTGCGCGCCCTCTCCGGCCCCGGCCTCGCCGAGCGCCTGCGTCGCGCCATTACTGAGGCCGGCTACGAGCCGCGCCGCATCGAGACCGACGCCGGCGCGACCGACCGCGAACGCGCGAGGCGCGAGGCGGAGATGAAGACGCTGCGCTTCAATCTCATCCTCTCCGCCGCGCTGAGCGCGCCGCTGTTCATGGTCGAGATGGGCGGACATCTCGTCCCCGCCTTTCATCATTGGACGATGATGACGATCGGCGAGGAATTGGTGCGCCAATTCTCCTTCCTCCTCGCGACGCTCGTTCTCTTCGGGCCGGGCGCCGTCTTCTTCGTCAAAGGCGTTCCGGCGCTGCTGCGCGGAGCGCCGGATATGAACGCGCTCGTCGCGGTCGGCACGCTCAGCGCCTATCTCTATTCCTTCGTCGCGACCTTCCTGCCGCAGCTTCTGCCGGCCGGCGCGGTCTATGTCTATTACGAGGCCGCGACCGTCATCGTGACGCTGATCCTTTTCGGCCGTTTTCTCGAAGCGCGCGCCAAGGGCCGCACCTCGGAAGCCATTCGCGCCCTTGCAAAACTGCAGCCTAAGACGGCGCGCGTCGAACGCGACGGCGAGACAACGGACGTCGATATAGACGACGTGCGCGTCGGCGATATTGTGCTGGTGCGGCCGGGCGAGCGTATCCCGACCGACGGCGTGGTGACGGCGGGCGCTTCCTATGTCGACGAATCCATGGTGACGGGCGAGCCCGCGCCTGTCGCGAAAACGATCGGCGCCACTGTTACGGGCGCGACAGTGAATGGCTCCGGCGCCTTCTCCTTCCGCGCGACGCGAGTCGGCGCGGATACGGTCCTCGCCGGCATCATCCGCATGGTGGAGCAGGCGCAGGGCGCGAAGCTTCCCATTCAGGCGATGGTCGATCGCGTCACCGCCGTCTTCGTGCCGACGATCTTCGCAATCGCGGCGATCACCTTCGTCGTCTGGATGGCGATCGGCCCGGAGCCGCGGCTGACCTATGCGCTGGTCAGCGCCGTCGCCGTGCTCATCATCGCCTGCCCCTGCGCCATGGGCCTCGCAACGCCGGCCGCCATCATGACCGGCACCGGGCGCGCGGCGGAATTGGGCGTGCTGTTTCGAAAGGGCGAGGCGCTGCAAACTCTGCAGGAGGTGACGCTCATCGCCTTCGACAAGACCGGCACGCTCACCTTCGGCAAGCCGCGCCTCACCGATCTGATCCCGGCGCACGGCGAAGAAGATGCCGAGCTGCTGCGGCTTGCAGCGAGCGTCGAGGCGCAATCGGAGCATCCCGTCGGCGCGGCGATCGTCGCCGCCGCGAAGGATCGTGGACTTGCCGTGCCGCCGGCCGCGCAGTTCGAGTCCGTTTCGGGCATGGGCGTCGCCGCCCTTGTCGATAGCCGGAAGGTCGCCATCGGCGCCGCGCGCTATATGGCCTCGCTGGGCCTCGATACGACCGCCTTCGAGGGAGACGCGGCCGCCCTCTCCGACGAGGGCAAGACGCCTTTCTATCTTGCTGTGGATGGCAAGACACGGGCGATCCTCTGCGTCGCCGACGATTTGAAGCCCACCACCAAGCCCGCCATCGACGCGCTGCACGCCATCGGCGTCAAGACAGCCATGATCACCGGCGACGAGGCGCGCACGGCCAACGCCATCGCGCGGCGGCTCGGGATCGACGAAGTGGTTGCCGGCGTCATGCCCGACGGCAAGGTCGCGACGCTCGAACGGCTGCGCGAGAGGGAAAAAATCGCCTTCGTCGGCGACGGCGTGAACGACGCCCCGGCGCTCGCCGCCGCGGACGCTGGCATCGCTATCGGCACGGGCACGGATATCGCGATCGAAGCCGCCGACGTCGTGCTGATGTCGGGCGATCTCGCCAAAGTGCCTGCGGCGCTGGCAGTGTCGCGCGCGACGATGCGCAACATCAAGCAGAATCTCTTCTGGGCGTTCGGCTACAACGCGCTGCTCGTTCCTGTCGCGGCGGGCGCGCTCTATCCGGTGAATGGCGTGCAGCTCTCGCCCATGCTCGGCGCCGGCGCCATGGCGCTTTCCAGCGTCTTCGTGCTGACCAACGCGCTACGGCTGCGCCGCTTCAAGCCGCCGGTGATCGCCGAGACGCCTCCCCGTCATCGCGAGGAGCGTAGCGACGAAGCGACCCAGGAGCCTCATCACGGCTCTGGATTGCTTCGCTCGGCTCGCAATGACGAGGCGGCGGCTGCGCCCGTAAAACAGGATAACAAGGAGGAAAGAATGACGACTTTCAATGTGAAAGACATGACCTGCAACATGTGCGTCAAGCATGTCACCAAAGCGGTACAGGCGGTCGAGCCCGGCGCAGATGTGAAGGTCGATCTCGCCAGCGGCAGGGTCGACGTCTCTCCGACGCCGAAGGACCCGGAGGCGCTGGCGAAAGCCATCACGGACGCCGGCTATCCCGCGCAAATCGCGGCTTGACGGAGAGCGTGGCCGGACGGCGTCAGGGGCCGCCCGGCTCTCGCCCAGCGTCTAAAATCTTTACATGCCGCCCGCCATTGCGTTCGATATTTCGAACGAAATCGGATATTATGCCGTCCGACTCAGAAACAGGGAGCCGGCCGGGGCGGCGTGAACGCAATGGGCGTCGAAGGGAAAGAAAAACACAAGATTCTCGAAGCGGGCGCGCTGGCGCTCTCGGGTCAGCTCGGCGCCACCGTTCAGCGGCTACGCAAGGCCTATAATCTATCGCTCTCCGAATTATCGCTGCAATCGGGCGTCGCCAAGTCGATCATCAGCCAGATCGAGCGAAACGAGACGAACCCGACGCTCGCCACCATCTGGCGCCTCGCCCAGGCTCTCGACGTCTCGATCGAGCGCGTGCTCCAAACGACTGAAGACGAACCTTTCCTCGAAAAGACCAGCAAAGCCGACACGCCGATCCTCGTTTCCGACGACGGCAAGTGCCGGTTGGCGATCATCGGCTGGATCAAGACGGTCGAGTGGCTGCAAGCCTACGAGCTTTCCGCTGACCCAGGCGGCGCACTCGAATCGGACGCCCATCAGCGCGGCTCGGTCGAGAGTCTCTCGGTGCGCGAGGGCGAGCTGGAGGTAGAGGTCGCCGGCGTCAAGGAGACCGTGAAGGCTGGCGAGACGCTGCGCTATCGCTGCGACCGGCCGCATGTCATCCGCAACATCGGCAAGGCGCAGGCGCAGGCGACCATGGTGTGTATTTTGAAAGCCGCGGTGATGGAGTAGAGCGCGAAAAAACCAAAGCGCGACAACCCATCACCCCTCTCTCTGTCCGTTCAAAATCGCGACGATCCGCCGGCTCGCAGGGTCGACGACGGCGATGCGCTGGCCAGCGACAATGAACCGGTAGCCGCGCAGTCCGGCCTCGTGCGCGATCAGTCTGCGCGGGAAAATCGCCAGATGGACGGCGCGAGGAACAAGGGCCCCAGGGGCGACAGGAAAAGACGCGTTCTTGACGCGCGCCGATCTCCAATCGCCGACGGTCGAAAAAATCTCCCGCTCCCGCTCGGGAGAAAGTCCTAGGGACGGTTGGGCGTCGTTTGACGCCTCTTGGTTGTTCCTGTCTCCTGCGAGCTGACTCGCTCCTGCTTGGGACGCGGTCCCCTGCTCCGTTTTCGCAACGCCTGTCGCTGGCCTTTCCCCCTGCATTTCCCTGAAACTTGCGAGTGGCGGGGCCGACTCCTCCACTCTCTGGCGATCGAGCTCCGCCATCTGAAGCGACGACGCGGCGGGGGAATTCCGAGTGAGTTTAGGCGACACGAAGCTCACTAAGAACGCCGCCACGGCAAGGGCGCAGAGCTGGGCGGCGACAACGCCGAATTGCAGGACTGGCCCCTGACGGTCCCTAGCTATCGGCTCGGGCGCGGAAAGTTCTTCAACGAGCGCCTGACGCTCCTCCGCCGCGCGCTTCGCTGTTTTCTCGACCTCCGCCGCCGCTGCGGCAAAAGCAATCAGCGAGTCTCTCGACGCTTGCTTTCCTGCGTCCACAATGCGGCCATCGAAGGTCAGATTATCATTTATCGAGCGCAAGCAGATTCGCCGGCGCATGAGATCCCGGATCACGTCGGATATTTCCGTGTAGCTTTCGCCGAGGCTGCCTATTGCGCTGACGACAAGCGTATCACCCGCTTTGAGCTTGTCGTGGACAGGCAGGCGCCCGCGATCCGCGTCGTCCGCGCCCCGCTCCGTAAACGCCTCGTCGATTGCGAGGCCCACGGCTTCAGCGCGGCGCCATTGCGTCGCAAGCGCTTGCCGAGATCGGGATGAAGGCGCCTCATAAAGGTAGGTGGTCACATCCGGGCCCATGCGCATCCGAAAGCAAGACACATATTGTGCTGCTCTGAGCGTTTGGCAGGTCCGGTGTATTGCTTATTGAGACGAGCCCGAGCTGAACCGGCGGCAAGAGGGCCCGCGAAAGGCGCCTTTGCTCAAGACGCCTCGCAGGCCGCCTGCGGCCCTTGCGGGATCTGGGTTAGGACGAAAGCCCGCCCATATGCTTCTGGCTGTAGAGCTGCACGCCGAGCTGCTTGATCAGCTCCTGCTGCGTTTCGAGGAAGTCGATATGCTCTTCCTCGCTCTTGATGATGCTCTCGAAGAGCTCCATCGACACGCGGTCATCCACGGAGTCGCAATAAACAGCAGCCTCGATATAGAGCTTCCGGGCGTCCGTTTCGGTGGCGAGATCGGCGGCGATGATCTCCTCGACGGTCTGCCCGATGCGCAGCGGATCGAGCACCTGCATGTTGGGGAAGCCTTCGAGGAAGAGGATGCGCTTGGTGAACCAATCGGCGTGAAGCATCTCCTCGATCGATTCCTTACGCCATTTCTCGGCCAGCTCCTTGAAGCCCCAATTGTCGAAAATGCGATAATGTAGCCAGTACTGGTTGACTGCCGTCAGCTCGGCGCGAAGCCCGCGATTGAGATATTCGATAACCTTCGCGTCGCCGCGCATGAGCAATCCCTTTCCATAGCTTAAAACTCACGCCGCCAAACCATCGGCGCGACAGCTGTCACAATCGCCTGTTCCGCCGCATTCGTCCAGTCTTGCCGCAGCATGCTGATCGACGATCGCGACGATGCTGCGAACACAGCGTCCGCATTTGGCCTCGCAGCCCATGTTGCGGAACACCGCCCCCACAGAGGGGCGATCGGCGCGCGCGCTCAACGATTCACGCACATCACGGTCAGAGAGGACGTTGCAGGAGCAGACGATCATGGCTTCGCCTAGTTTGGAAAGATTGCAAACTACCTTTTACTTCAGTAGCTTACAAAGCTCTCCCAGTTTTGCAACCCGTCACTGTCAGTTTCCCGACATCGCGTTGGCGGACACCTTAGAAGTCGCAATCGACGTGCCGCCGACTCGAAATTTGGAACTCTTCCACGCTGGGCAAAGGGGTCGCAAAAAAAGCCGCGACGAAAGCGTCGCGGCCTGTCTGTGCGTTTCTTTCAGAAAAGCCTGACCTGCTTAGTAGCCCGGCCCCCAAGGACGCGGATGCGGGCCGTAGATCGGGGGACGCGGACGCGGCCCATAGCCATACACGGGAGGGCGCGGGCGCGGCCCATAGCCATAGACCACCGGAGGACGCGGACGCGGGCGCCAGCCATAACCATAGCCCGGTCCGCCGGGGCGGCAGCCGTAAGGCCCACACCAAGCCTTTTCGACCTTTGGCCCGCCGCCGACGGCGACGCCAGGGTCCAGGCCCGGCATGGCCTGAGCCGACGAAAGGCCGAAGGCCAGCCCGCCGGCGATGGCCAGTCCAGCGAGCGTTTTGACGGTAACCAATTTCATGAGGCATTCTCCTGGAGCCAAATGGGCGCCCTGCTCAGCTAAGGTGGAAGAGAGTGGCGCAGCCGTCTTGAACTAAGCATTAAGCCCCCGCTCAGCAAGGATTCAGAAAGGCGCTCCATGCGGCGATTCATCGGCGCGATCGACCAGGGCACGACCAGCACGCGCTTCACGGTCATCGACGAGGCGGGCGAAATCCTCGCCTTCGACCAACGCGAGCATGCGCAGGTCTATCCCCGCCGGGGCTGGGTGGAGCACGACGCGGCTGAGATTCTCGCCAACACCTATCTCTCGATCGAAGGGGCGCTGGGAAAGGCGGGGCTCGCGCCCAACGACCTCGCCGCCGTCGGCGTAACCAATCAGCGCGAGACCTGTCTGTTGTGGGACCGCGCGACCGGCGCGCCGCTGCATCATGCGCTGGTCTGGATGGACACGCGCACGCAGCCGCTCGTCGATAAATATTCGGCGCAGGACGTCGGCGATCTCGTGCGGATGAAGACCGGCCTACCGCTCGCGACCTATTTCTCGGCGTTGAAGCTCGTGTGGCTCCTGGAGAATGTCCCCGGCGCGCGCGCAAAGGCCGAGCGCGGCGACGCGCTCTTCGGGACGATGGACAGCTGGCTCATGTGGAGCCTGACCGGCCGTCACATCACCGACGCCACAAACGCGGCGCGCACGCAGCTCATAAATCTCTCGACCCTGCAATGGGACGAGGAGCTGCTCGCGCTTTTCGGCGTCCCGCGCGTCTGCCTGCCGCAGATATGCTCGTCGAGCGAAGTTTATGGCGAATGCGCGGGGCCGCTCGCGGGCGTTCCGCTTGCGGGGGCGCTGGGAGACCAGCACGCCGCGCTTCTGGGTCAGGCCTGCATCGAACCGGGCGACGCCAAGAACACCTATGGCACTGGCTGCTTCCTGCTGATGAACACGGGCGAGACGCCGCATGTTTCGACCGCCGGCCTCCTGACGACGCTCGCCTATAAGCTCGGCGACGCGAAGCCGGTCTATGCGCTGGAAGGCTCGATCGCCATCGCAGGCGCCCTGGTGCAATGGCTGCGCGACAATCTCGGCCTCATCGAGAAAAGCCCCGAGATCGAGGCGCTGGCGAAAACGGTTCCCGACAATGGCGACGTCTATTTCGTGCCGGCCTTCTCCGGCCTTTACGCGCCGCGCTGGCGCGGCGACGCGCGCGGCGTCATCGCGGGGCTCACGCGCTTTTCCAACAAGGGCCATATCGCCCGCGCCGCGCTGGAGGCGGCCGCCTATCAGACGCGCGAGGTGCTTGCCGCGATGGCGGCGGATTCCGGCGTGGCGATCGGGGAGCTGAAGGTCGATGGCGGCATGGCGGCGAATGATCTGCTGATGCAGTTTCAGGCCGACATTCTCGACGCCCCGGTGGTGCGCCCCCGCCATTTGGAGACGACCTCGCTCGGCGCGGCCTATGCGGCCGGCCTCGCCGTCGGCGTGTTCAAGAACGTCGAAGATATTGCCGCCCATTGGCGCGCCTCGCAGCGCTTCGAGCCGGCGATGGCGGCGGAAGAACGGGCGCGGCTCATCGCCTCATGGGAGAAGGCGGTGGAGCGCTCGCTCGGTTGGGCGGTCTAATGACAGGGGCGGCGCTTCAGTCGAAATCCACCGTCAGCCCGTGCTTGGCGAGCTCCTTCTCGACCGCGTCGAGAATCCTCTGCAAATCGTCGATCGGAATTTCCTTGTCCTGATCGGGGGCATCCCAAGTATCGATCTCATCGAGACGCACGACGAAGTCCGTCTCCTCGCCGGACTCGGCGTCGGGCGCCTCCGCGTGGATCGTCAGCGTGCGCCCATCCTGATGGACGCGAATCGCGCCCTCCGTCATCTCGACCTTGATCTTCGCCCGCGCCATCGGCCGCGCCCCTGCTAATCATCGAGAAGCCCAGCCGCGACGGCGGCCTTGCGCATGAGCGTGGGCAAGCCTTCCTTACCTAGATTGCGCCGCGCCGCCCAGCGGCAATCGGAGTCCAACCGAAGCGGCGCCTTGGTTTGCGCCACGAAAACAGTAGCCCTCAGCGCGAAATGTGTGAAGACATGGGCGACTGGCTCGGCAAGCGCGCGCCAATCGGCCGGGCATGGCGCGAAATCGAGCCACTCCTGCGGGCCGACGTCCCGGGTTAAGGGCGTCGAAGGAAAGGCGCTCATGCCGCCAAAAAGGCCTTTGGGCGGGCGGCGCATCAGCAGCGTCTCCTCCCCCCGCCTCAGAACGAAAATGGCCCCGCGCCGCCTCGGCTTTTCTGCCTTCTTCTCCTTGACGGGGTAATCCTCCTGCGCGCCCGCGCGACGGGCGGCGCAATTTCCCGCCCATGGGCAGAGGCCGCACAAAGGCCCGCGCGGCGTGCAGACCGTGGCGCCGAGATCCATCAGCGCCTGGGCAAAATCGCCCGCGCGGGCAGTAGGGAGAAGCCCCTCGGTCTTTTGCCTGATGAGGGGTTTTGCCTGGCGGGCGGGAGTCTCGATTGCATAAAGCCGCGTGATCACCCGCTCGACATTGCCGTCGATGGCGGCGCAAGGGGCGTCGAAGGCGATGGCGGCGACGGCCGCCGCTGTATAGGGACCAACCCCCGGCAGATCCAGAAGCTCCGCTTCGCTCGCCGGAAACCGCCCGCCATATTCGCACGCGACCGTCCCAGCGCAGGCGTGGAGATTGCGGGCGCGGGCGTAATAGCCGAGCCCTGCCCAGGCCGCGAGCACATCCTCCAGCGGCGCCTCGGCCAGGGCGTCCACGGTCGGCCAGCGCGCCAGAAATTTTTGAAAATAGCCTTTCACGGTCGTTACCGTGGTCTGCTGCAACATAATTTCCGACAGCCAGACGGCGTAAGGGTCCGCCCGCCTTCCCGGCGGCGCGCGCCACGGCAGATCGCGGCGATGGGCGTCATACCAGGCGAGGAGCGTTTCGGCCGGCGCCGCGCCCTCAGGCCGCTTTCGCCGTTTGGCTGGAGGCTTTATCATCAAAGAGAGCCATTGGCGCCGCCGCCGCGCCGAAGCAAGGGAGAAGGCCGCATGAGCGTCGCGCCGCGCAGGAAAGGCGTCTTCGCCCGCCCGCTCGCCGAATATGTGCTCAAGCAGGTCGACCCGCTCGTGGCCAAAAAGGGCTTCGGCGAGGCGTCGCTCCTCATGCAATGGCGCGAGATCGTCGGCGCCCGCATCGCCGACATATGCGCGCCCGAGCGCCTGCAATGGCCGGCTCGCGGCCGCAAGCCCTCCCCTGACAAGGCGCAAGAGCCGGCGACGCTCATTCTGCGCGTCGAGCCGGGGTTCGGCCTCGAGATCCAGCATATGGCGCCGGCCATCGTCGACAGGGTCAACGCCCATCTCGGCTGGCGTTGCGTCTCGAAAGTGACGCTGCGGCAGCAGGCGCTGGCGCAACGGGCGGAAAAAAACCGCCCCAGGATCGCGCCCGTGGACCCTGCCGCTCGGGCGCGAGCAGTCGAGGCCTCAGAAGGGGTGGCCGAAGAATCGCTTCGGGCGGCGCTGGTGAAGCTCGGAGAAAGGGCGCTCGCGCCGCGCCGCATCGGCTAACCGCCTGGCCTTACGGTCAATTACGCGATCTGGCTGCAGGAGCGCTTGCAATCCCCGCCGTGAGCGAATAGGTTCGCGCCGCTTCGGGCCGCCATAGCTCAGTTGGTTAGAGCACCAGATTGTGGATCTGGGGGTCCCCCGTTCGAGCCGGGGTGGCGGTACCATCACAAAAACAAGAAATTATGCGTAGATTAATGGTCCGCTGAACGGTAAAGCTTGGGTCTCGGTAAGCGGACGGTAAGCAGAAATCGGAAATTCGGCGGAAGCGTCGGCAATTAATTAAACCCCCGTGATGCGCTCGCACGGCCGCTCGGCACCACTCAACGGCGCGGCTCCGGCTTCACCACAACACTCGCGGCGGCTGGCCTGCCTTCGCCCTCAGCGCCTCGTAAAGCTCCGCTGGCCCGAGCAGCACGTCCTTCAGATCCTCACGAACCCGAACCGACTCGAGCGCCTGGTTGCTCATGGTATTGTGCGCCGCAAGAGCGTCCATGATCGCGCTCATGATTTCCGAGGAGAGCGTCGGCGAGTTATCCGAGGTCCTGGCGCCGTGGGCTCGCGGGACAGCGCGATTAGCAGGCCGTTGAAAAACCGCCCCGCGTCGCTTTGAGAGCAGCCTCGTCGTCGCTGTCGTAGTCGAATTCGACCTTAATGGAGCCGTCTTCGAGCAACTCGGCGTTTCCTCCGCCGGAAACTTCATCCATCTCGTCGAAGCCGATCCACGTGAAGGCGATCGATGTGGGACCGTATTCAATATCGAGGGTCGCCTGCATGGCGCCGATGACGATTGCCGCGGGGCCGCACAGGTCGAGATAGTCCCGATCCCAAATGTCGGCCTCGACGATCCGCCAGCGACCGACGATCTTGCAGTTGGCGGGCGCGCTCACGCCGGCGCCGCCATCAGCTTCGGCAGTCTCACCAGGTTGTAAGCGACCGCGGCGAAGGTGAAGGCCCAGCCGACCCGCTCGCAGCCCCTGAACTTGGTCTGCTCTTGCCCGGCGACGGTCTTGATCCAGCCGAAGCCTTCCTCGATCTTCTTGCGGATGCGCTGGCTGACGGCGTAGCCCGCGTGCCGCGTCGTGCGCGCATCGATCGCCGAGGCGCGTCCGCTGGTATTTTGCGCGACATGCGGCGTCACCTTCATTGCGCGCAGCTCATTGACAAAATCCTCAGCATCATAGGCCTTGTCGGCGCCAAGCGTGATCGTCTGCGACCGATCCGCGTGCGGCTCGATCATGTGCAGCGCCGCCATGCGCTCGGCGTGGCCGTCTGCCGGCGTCAGGCAGGCGTCGACGAAGAGCGCGTGACGATTTTCCATCAGAGCATGGCCGATGAAGCAGAGCTTGGCTTCCTTGCCGCGCCCTTTGCGATAGAGGCGCGCTTCTGGATCTGTCGTCGAGGCATGCGTTTCATTCGAACGCTTCTCGCCGTGGAAATCCGCTTCTTTGTTGCGCCCGCCGCCTTCGCTGGGCGGTTCGTCCACCCCATTCTTGGGCTTGAAGCTCTTCATCGACGCCCAGGCTTGGATCAACGTGCCGTCGACCGAAAAGTGGTCCGTGCTCAAGAGCCTCTTCACGCGCGGCTGCTCGAGCGTCGCATTCAAGAACTTCACTGCGATGTCGCCCGCGAGCAGCCGGTCGCGGTTCTTCGAGAAAACTGAATGATCCCAAACAGGATCGTCAACGCCAAGACCCACGAACCAGCGGAACAGCAGGTCGAACTCCAGCCGCTCCATCAACTGGCGTTCCGAGCGGATCGAATAAAAGGCTTGAAGCAGCATCGCTCGCAGCAGCTTCTCGGGCGGGATCGACGGCCGACCCATCGGGGAATAGAGCGCGGAGAACTCTTTCTCGAGCGAAGACAGGGCTTCGTTCACAAGTTCCCTGATTGCCCGCAGGGGATGGCTCTTTCCCACTCGCGCCTCAAGATCGACATAGCTGAAAAGCGCCCCGGATCGTGCGTCCCCGCCCCGCATGACTCTTCGTCTCCCGTGCTGCCAAGGGAGTGAATCATGCCAAGATTCCGAGCGCCAGAGACTTTTTCAACAGCCTGTTAGACTGTCCATCATCTCGGGCTTGTCCTCGGCGGCCGTCCCGCCGCGAGCTTTGCTCGCGGATTAATGCTACCCGTTAGCAACGACACCTTGCCGGCGTCCCTAAAAAGGGGTAATCGCCCATCCAACGCAACGACGATTTCGCTCGATATTCGCCCTATGCGAATCCATTCAGATCGAATATATGAAACAAAATCAATGAGTTCTGCGATTAAAGCCGCCTCCGAACTGAAACACAAATTCCCGCAGCGAGATCGTGGCGTTTTATGCAGCTTCTGCTTGGAAGTAAAAAACCGATACCCGCAAGGCTATCTATAGGTTTACATCTGCAACGAGCGCAGCTTCGATAGGAGAACAGGCCAAAATGAGTGACGCTGTTTTTGAATATATGGGCTACAAAATCCCAATTCATCTCGTCAACTTAACGGGCGCAGGACCTGAGACGTTCGATACGATTGCCCGACACCATTTCCAGACACTGAATGACGTCGTCGGCATCGCTCCAGATCACACTGTTCTAGAAATCGGTTGCGGTATAGGAAGAGATGCCATGCAACTGACAAACATTATAACCGAGGGCACCTACATCGGAGTTGATATCATAAAGCCTTCTATTGACTGGTGCACGAACAACATCAGCAGAGCTTATAGCAATTTCAGGTTTTTCCATTTAGACATTCAAGACCACTTGCATAATCCAAATGGAACCCTCTCTACGCGCGACTGTAAAGTCCCCGCGAAAGACAACTCTGTTGATAGAATTATATTATGGTCTGTTTTTACGCACATGCTTGCTGACGATATTGCGCATTACATGCGTGAATTCAAGAGAGTTCTTAAATCTGACGGGTTAGTCTATGCTACATGCTTTGTCGTAAATGATGACATCATCGACGCTGCACGGCGCACGAATCTGACGATCTATGGCTTGACGTTTGAGCATCTCTACGAACAGGGGTGTTTCGTTCAGGACTTGGAAAGGCCTGCCGCAGCCGTTGCCTTTACTGAAGAAGCTATCTACAAAATCTCTCGAGCTGGCGGCCTCGAACTCGCGCAACCGATCATATTCGGCGCTTGGTCTGGCCATCACCGGTCTCCATACGGACAAGATGCTATGGTCCTCCAGAAGCGCGCTATTCGTTAAAGAGCATCCTGATCGCCTTGGTCAAGGCGGACCGATTAGAAAGTGTTCCAGAGTGAGCGGAAGACGATAGCAAAACTCCGCAGAACGAGCAGAGGTTGGTTTCATAACAAGGATTGATGATGATGTTGACGAATATTTTTAACATTATTGGTGGTCCAAAAAAGGAGCAGCTGGCTAATTTCGACCCCTCGTTCTACTCGATCTATTATCCAGACTTGGCAAGCCTCAAATCGGAAAGAACGCTGAGAAGGCATTACGTTATTTTTGGCGTCAATGAAGGACGCTTGAAAAATCAAGAAGAAGCGATGAATTTTTACGAGGCGAAGTTTGGCGTCGCCTTGCCGGAAGATTTCGATCTTGCGGCCTATCGTTCCTTCAATAAAGATCTTGCCAGCCAATTTACTCAGGACTGGCAATTCAAGTTGCACTACATTCAATATGGACGAAGAGAGCGCCGCAAATTCAAGCTGGATGGCGCGACACGATATGTTCATTCCTACGAACTTCTTGCACCGGACGGCTCAGTGCCGGCGCGCCGGCCGACCGATGAAACGGATTTCGCTTTGGAGATCCCTTTCCGCTTCGAGGCGCAGGTCTCGCAATCGCGCCCCATCGCCGCTTTTGTTCATTGTTTTTATCCAGATGTCTTGCCTCTGATTTTACAAAGACTGGAAAACATTCCGGGCGGCGTGGATCTTTATTTGTCAACCAACGTCGAGGAAAAAAAAGCAGAAGTCGAGGAACTGACGGCCTCCTGGCGCAAGGGCCGAGTGGAAATCCGGATTTTCCCAAATCGCGGACGCGACATCGCGCCGAAATTCGTCGGCTTCAAGGATGTCTATTCGCGTCACGACCTGTTCGTGCATCTACATACGAAGAAGTCGCCCCACGCTGGAGACATTCTGAGCGGATGGCGCGATTATCTTCTCGATAATCTTCTCGGATCGCCGGAAATCGTTCGTTCAAACCTCAGCCTTTTCGACGATCCTAAAATAGGTGTTGTCTTCCCTCAGCATTTTTTCAATGTGCGATCTATGCTGAATTGGGGCTTTGACTACGACATGGCGCGTGCGCTTGTCGCGCCTATGGGCGTCAGCTTGAACAAGAATCTCACGCTCGAATTCCCCTCCGGATCGATGTTCTGGGGCAGGACCGACGCCCTGAACCCCTTGCTCGAGTCAAAACTCCAGTTCTCGGACTTTCCGGAGGAGACCGGTCAAATCGATGGCACGATCGCGCATGCGATCGAACGCTCGTTGCTTATGATCGTGGAGTCGAGAGGCTATGAGTGGTTGAAGGTTGTGCAGCGCGATCTTTATCCGCTCGCCCAAACCATATTGTCGGTCGCCGGGCCCGACGACATTGCAAAGCACCGCTCACGTGTTTTTCAGCCATGCCTGTCCCGCGCCGACGCCATATCATGCACCGAGCGTCTCGGCATGCCTGAAACAAAACCGCTTCTATCCTACCCGTCCCGAAACGAGCGGCCGCGCATAAATATTCTCGTCCCGTCGGTGAATCCGGCGGAAATTTATGGTGGCATTTCCACCGCCTTGAAGCTGTTCGACCTGATTTCCGCCGCGTTAGGAGAGTCCTTCGACCGCCGCATCATCGTGACAGACAGCCGCATTTCGCCCGAAGCCTATGAAATCCACAGCGCCTATAGCCCGGTGCCCTTTTTCCAGTCGCTGGACGCCGAGCCGATGCAGATCGTCGACGGAACCGATCGCGCCGTTGGGCGGCTCAATCTACGCGCTGGCGATATTTTCCTCGCCACGGCCTGGTGGACCGCCCGCCACGCCGTTGAGTTTGGACGCGACCAAAAGCGTTATTTTCGGAAGAAGCCAGCTTTTATTTATTTCATTCAGGACGACGAGCCGTATTTTTATGGCTGGAGCTCCAAATGGGCACTCGCGGAATCGACCTATCATCTTCCCGGTGAGACTATCGCCGTCATCAATTCGGAAGAGCTCTATTCGGATATGACGAAGAGATACAGGTTCAAATCGGTGTTTTGCTATCCGTATAAGATGAACGCCAATATTTCGAATGCGCTGAAGAACCACCCGAGAGAGCGCATAATCCTCGTTTATGCGCGGCCTCATGCCACCCGCAACGCTTTCGAGCTGATCTGCGAATCCCTGCAGGAGTGGCAACAGCGCGAACCGATGCGCGCGCGGCATTGGCGTATCATTTGCCTTGGCCAGCAATTTGATGAGGAAATGACCTATCCCGTTCAGAATGTCTCCGTAGTCGGAAAGGTGAGCCTTGAGGAATATGCGGATTATCTGAGCCGCGCCTCGGTCGGCGTTTCCCTGATGCTGTCGCCGCATCCCAGCTATCCGCCGCTGGAGATGGCGGAGGCGGGCGTGACGACGATCACCAACCGCTATGGCGGAAAGGATCTTCGGCAGCGCTTCCCGGAAATTATTTCTCTCGACTATCTCGAGCCGATGTCGCTAGCGGACGCGATCGAAACTGCCGTGGGGCAGGCGGAGCGAAACATCGGCAGGATCGTGCCGCGCCGGACTCCCAAACAGCCTTTCTGGCGAAAGCCGCCGCCGCTCGACGTCGGTCGGATCGCCAGCGCCGTGCGCGCTGAATTGGGGGATGGCCGCGGACGGAAGACACTGCTTTTCTGGTGATGTCAATCTAATGGCTTGGCGAGGTGCTTGAGCGAGGCGGAGCACTGCGGATCGTGTTGTTGATTGTTGACAGCGCAGGGGATGTGGCAGTTGGACTGCGCAACCTGAATTGATTTGAAGTTGTGCGCCCTTGCCTGTGCGGCCGCATCACATGTTCAATCGAAGAGCAGACGGGCACGTTGGCTGAACAGCAATGCTTAATGGTTTCTGCCTCGTCCGAGAGCCTACTAAGGTAAGGTTGTCGACGTTGGCCTTGTTTAGGGAATGTCGGTTATGAGCGAAACGAACACCAGAGCGCTTGAGAGTTTTACCGGTGCAGATCTTGAACCTTATATTCACGAGGTAGGATTGGCAAAGATAGATCTCTTGGATGTAACCTCAAATCATTTGCAAGCAGATATTAATCGCTCAAATGAATTGCTGCGCTTTATCGATAGGGAGCATTATGGGATTGAAATAGCCCCTTGGATCAATCCAATTACACCGAAATCACATGGGTTTAACTGCCTAACACTTGATGTTTTTGATAAAAACACTCTCGTTTCAAAGGCTATGGCAGATCCAAATATACCTGATGGATGCTTAAACTTGATTGAGGATGTTGATTTTATAGGAAGCGCATGCGACATTGATTCAATAGTTTCGAGCAAGTGCGTTTTAGGATCATTTGATTATATTATTTCATCTCATAATTTTGAACACTTACCAAATCCAATATTGTTTTTGCAGGGCTGCTCAAAGGTTCTGAAACCAAACGGCATACTTTCTATGGCCCTTCCTGATAAAAGAGCGTCTTTTGACTACTTTCGTCCCCACTCCATTACGGCCGATTGGGTGGCGGCATATTATGAAAAGCGAGATCGGCCGAGCGCTCAGCAGCTTTTTGCACAAACCTCATTGCATAGCAGATTCCAGCAAGCTGACAGGGAAGCTTTGTGCTTTTCGCTAGGCGCTGATCCTGAACTTGTCGTGCCGTTTGAGACATTGAAAGAGGCCTTTCATACCTGGGATAACTTTCAAAAGTCGCCGGATGAGATATATAGAGATGTTCATTGCTCAGTATTTACTCCATCATCGTTCGAATTAATTTTGAGAGATTGTGAATTTCTTGGTCTAGTAGATTTCGACATACGTTCGATCTCGCAAAATAACGGAAATGAGTTCTATGTTCACCTTGAAAACGTAGCCGGCACGATTAGAAAGCGGCAGACAGAGAGGGAATTTTATGATCGTCGTAAGATTTTGCTCCAGAAAATCGGTTCTGAAATAGCAATAGATACTACTTTATCGACTGCTTACTCACGTTTGGTCAGGTCACTTAGCAATCTAAACGATCAACAAGCCGTCCGGCTGGAAGCTTTGGAGGAACAGATTGTGCGCTTGCGCAAGAAAACTTCTAAATTCAATCCGTTTCGATGGTTGGCCCGATACGGCATCCAAGGGGTCGTCCGGGATTAAGTAAATCGGCGGCGGAGTGATGCAGCGGGCGCGGGGATTCCAGCGTAAGGCGCGTTTTGCCGACGAAAATAGCGATGACTTGGTCGCTTGGCGCATCAAAACCTGGCTCGATCGCGCCTTTGCGCTGGCGCGAGATATCAGCACGCTGGCGCCCTCCACAATAAAGACGCGCCAGCGAAAACTCGAACGCGACCTCGATGCGATCCTCGCCGAGCCGGCGGCCTGCTCACTGGCTGCCGAGTTGCAAGCGCAATTTGCGCGAGCCAGGGAGCAACTGCTGACCTTCTGCGATTTCCCCAGCATGGTCGAGGCGACCAATAACGCCTGCGAGCGCGATTTGCGGCCGGCGGTGATCCAGCGCAAAGTAAGCGCGGGCGGCGCTCACCCCGCCGGCGCGGCCGGCGTCATTCAAGCGCCGACGGACCGTTCGTCCCGTGATCGCTGGCTCGCGACGCCTGGAAGCGTAGTTGCCCGACCAATTCGGCGTAGGCGCACACGATGTCGCCGCATCCAACGAGCAGCGCCATCGCTAGTTTTAAATCGCCTGGGGAAAGCTGTTCTCGCCGATCGAAATAACGAACGATGGCCCCGTTTACAGCTGTGGAAGCCCGACCGAGATTCTCAGTATCGCTACGCAATAAGGCACCAGCTATCAGTGCCCTCTTGTTCTGCGCACCCTTTGGACGGCCTCGCGGATTTCCGCTGACCCCGGGTGGGAATGGCCGCCCTCGCACTCGCTGTTTTTCCGCTGTATTTTTAGTCATCTTGGGTCCTCAATGCGCTGCAGCCTCAGGGAAGATGCTCTCGCAGCAAACGCTTTCTGGACTCCGGCTGCGCGACTTTGGCGGTCTGCAGCGGTGCGAGAACCTTTTTAGCGCCTGCCTTTGGGCTTGGCAGGATTGGTTGTGGTCGTTGTGACCTGCCCCTGAGCTTTCATCCAGCGGCGAGTTGAGTCCTGGCGGTTGTTGAAGCGCTTGGGAACGGTGGTCCAGGACCAGAGTTAGTTTCCGACGGCGTTTGAACCTATCATGCTGTCGAACTGACTGCCCGCAAACGCTGGCGAATACATCAAGAATGAGGTTGGCCATGGCTGAGTTTGGAGCGCGGGCGGTCGTCCTATCGGACGACAGCGGTGGATCGGCTGTCGTCCGATTGACAATTACCAAGCTGTAGCGGTTCTCCTGAAGCTAACAGAAGCGCTGTGTTGGTCAAAGGCGAGAGTTGTCCCGCCTGTCCCACTTGTCCCAAGCGTCCCAGTTGTCCCGCCCCTCTCATACTGTCCCAGGGGAACAGCGTGCCCCATTGGCCCGATTCGCCTAGGTTGCGTTGTCCCATTCAACTGCTTGGCTGGGACAGCGGAGTCCTTAGAAGAATGAGGGTTTAAGCCGATTTGTCCCGCTGGGACAGCACTAGGCTTGTCCCGCTGAGACAGCGTAGTCTTAGCAATTGCATGGAGATGCTTTAGCGCAAGCTCGCGGAGGCTCATTCGCGGTCTCCCTTCAGCTTGCGTCCCACCGCCGACCTCGACATCCCGAGCCGGTCGGCGATTTCACGAACGGTCGCGCCGCGCTCCTTCATGGCGCGGATCGTATCCAGGCAATCGTCCACGGCGATCTCGCCGACGATCCACTGCCCATCGACCAGACGCGCTTCAAAAGGCGCCGCGTCGTCACCCCAGAACCCTCGCGCCTTCGAATAATGGACCTCAAAGCGTGCTCCCTCGCTGGAGTCGTAATCAATTGGCCGCTTGAGACAGATAACACTGTCGAGAACATCTTCCTTTCGCGAAGTCCCGCGTTGCCCACCACCCTTTCCCGCGTGATGGATCAGCAGCACGGACTTTCCGGCCGCGCGCTGACGAAGACACCATGCTTGGATTGGTCCCCAGCTGTCGGCTTCGTTCTCGCGAAGAGTGCGACAGACGGTCGAGAGGTTATCGACGAAAATCGCATCGGCGTCGGCGATAGCGTCGTCGTAGAACCGCTGCGCGGTGGGGTCAGCAAGGTCGGGAAGACCGTCGGGCTGGAGGTCGGACGCTACGAGCCGGAAATAGTCTTCCGGCGCGTCAAAATTGGCGGCGGTTACGATTGCGGCGTAACGGTCCTTCAACACGCCAGCGGGCATTTCTCCGTCGATGTAGACGACGCGTGACGGACGAGAAGCGCGCCAGCGGAGGAATTCCCCGCCGCCAGCCATGGCGTGAGCGATGTTGAGGCCAATCCAAGTCTTGCCGATGCCCCGCTCGGAAAAAATCATCGCCAGGCCTTTCGAAGGGAGCCAAGGCGACAAAAGAAATTCGCGCGCAGGGAAATCGCGCTTTAGCAGCTCGGCGCCGGTGAGCGTGACAAGGCCTCGCTGATATGCGGGCGCGAAGGGGGCTTGCGGGCTTTCCGGCGCCGCGACGCGAATAATCGTTGAAGACTCAACGAGCGCGCCGCCCATTCCGTTTGGAAGCGGAGTGGGACGGCACCCGTCCCGTTCACGATGATATTCCGCTTTTGCTTCAGCGACAAATGACGAGCGGGAGGAACAGGGCGGCTCTCTCATCAAGCACCCCGGCCAATTTTCATCAGCTCACTGAACGAGCGGACGAGTTCGCGCCCGACAAGTCTGATTTGCTCGAGATGGATCGACGCAAGCGTGTCGCTCCCCCGCCAAGTCGCTTCGGCGAAGGAGACTGTGAGGCTTCCCAGCAGGTCCGCCTGCTCAATGACGAAGGCCCGGACGAGCGGTTCGCGGACATAATCCTTGATCGGGCCGCCGCTCATGGTATTGTTGGGCGTGAGATTTTTTGCATGAGCTTTTAACCCCGGCGTTCCCGCGCCGGGGTTTGCTTTTTCGGGAGGCGCGACCATCATGCCGCCTCCCTGCTCTCGGAGGTCGAGCGGATGGGAGCGCCGATCTTAGCGAGCGCCCATTCATCAAGTTTAGCCGGCTCATAGAGGGTGACGACGCCGGCCTTGCGAAACTCAGGACCGCCGCCGAGACAGGCGAGTTTCGCTAGCGTCTTCTCGCTACCAAATCCGTATTTTTGCTTGAGATATTCGCCGGCGGACTTGCGGCGGAGAAACTGCGGAGCATTGCTCATTCGTCATTCCTTTCTTGCGCGGTAGCGCGGGGAATGATGAAAGCATTTACTAGCATTTTCAGATAGATAAAAACGGGTGAACGCGTTCATCACTTATTGCACTTCACCAACTCTCCATTTTTTTCCCACTTGCTTAAGGCCGGAATCAGTTGTGTCTTCGGACACTTAATCTTACGGCCCAATCTAGCCTCGATTTTTTGGACCCTGTGGTACCATCTAGCCTCGATTTTTTCGGCCAATTCGACCTGAGTGATCTTGGGTTCTTTGCTCCGGATTTCTTTCGCCAGTTCCAGAGCGATTGGCTTCCAGGTAACTTCGGCTGTATCGCGTCGGCTTCGTGCGCTGACTTTTCCCCCTGGGCGACCATGCGCCATGCTGATGGCCTTCGGAATCCTGCGGAGATCAATGCGACTGGCGGCATCCGCACTCGCAAACATGAGGTCCAGGGCGGTGTTTAGGATCTCTATGCCGCGCTGCCGTTCGTCGTCCTTCGCTAATTCTGTCATTTGCTTGACCGCCACTTGCAAACGGGCCTTGCTCTCATCGAGAGCCGCCCTTTCTCCGTCGTCCGAAGCGTTGGCAATTTCGAAGTCAAGTTCTTTCAATATCCCGTTTTGAAAGCGCTTAAGTGCCATAGCTGCGCGCCCGACAGGAGATAAGTCGGCCAGCGATGGAGATTGCGACATACTCAGCGCCTCAACGTTTTTTGAATTTTACTATGGCCACTCTTTTCCCGTCATTCCCGCCATGCATTGCCGCGGCGATCGTCGCGCCGATGGTGTTGACCGCCCGACGCAGCGGGTCCAAATCCAAATGGGCGTAGCGCGCGGTGGTCGCGGGCTGTGTATGCCCTAATAATTTACCAATGATCGGCAATCCCAACGAGGCACCGGCGCCGAATGACGCGAAGCTGTGGCGGAGGTCGTGCAGCCGGACGCCTTCGAGGCCAGCCGCTCGGCAAACGGCGGCCCAGGGCTTCTTGAGGTCGGCCCGCGGCGCGCCCTCCTTCGCCCCAGCGATGATGTGCGGATTGCCTTCGATACGCGGTAGGCTCGCCAGGATGAGTTGCGCAGCCGCGGAAAGATAGACGGGCTTTCGCCCGGTCTTGGAATCCGGCAGGAAGATAATGCCGCGCTCGAAGTCGATGTGCGCCCATTGGGCGTCGAGAATTTCACGTAGTCTCGCGCCCGTCAGGATCAACAGCCGGATCGCAGCGACTGCGAAGGGGTCGAGCTTCACGCGCCGATTTTCGACGTTGGCCGCATGCTTCGCCTTCGGCTTCGTTTCATCGATCTCGTAGGTAAGGCCGATCGTCTCGCCTTCCGCGAGCGCTATGCCGAGGCGCGAAAGCTCTTCGGTCGTGAGAAAGCGTTCGCGGCCTTGCTCGGGGTAGCGCTCAATCCCTTTTGCCGGATTGTCGGCCGACGTAACCTCGTCGCGTCTGGAAGCCCAGTTCCAGATAGCCGAAGCTAGTGCGAGGCAATGATTGGCCGCGCGAGGCGTGTCCACCATTCTGGCGTGGAGCATTGACAAATCCGCCCGCCGCACGTCCAGGATGCGTTTCGAGCCGACGGCCGGCAAGAGGTGGAGATCGAGCAACCGGCGGTACTCGGCGGCCGTCCTCGATTTGCGCTTGGGTGTGATGTGGAGATTTAGGAAGTCATCCGCCACCGCACGGAATGTTCGCACTTCCCGCGTGGCCTTACGCTCGGCGATCGGGTCCGCTCCCGTTTCGACGGAACCCAGGACCATCTTGGCTTGCGAGCGCGCTTCATCCGGCGTCAGCCGGCCGTGGTCGCCAATCGCAATCCGTCGCGAGCGCCCGTCCTTACGGAACTGAGCCACATAGACCTTCTTGCCTGTCGGGAAGGCGGCGACGCCGAACCCTGCGAGCGCGTCGTCCCACAAGAAGATGCGATCCTTCCCGGACGGACAGACGAGAGCATCAACTGAGCGTTTGGAAATTCGGCCCTGCGCCATGGAACGGATTCCGGTAAGCAATCGGTAAGCAGAAGAAAGGTAGCTCCAGCGCTTACCGGAAATCAAGGGTAAACACCATTGCTATTTAAAACAGTGTGATGGCGATGAATTGAAATTTGCGGAAAGCGCCGGAAGACCTCGACCGTCAGATTGTGGATCTGGGGGTCCCCCGTTCGAGCCGGGGTGGCGGTACCATTAGAATCAATCGCTAAGGCGAGCGCGGCTCCCCATCAGTCGATGATCCTCGCCAGGTCGGCAAGGCTGATCTCAATAAGCCCCTCCGCAGATACTCGCCCATGCGAGTGCCGTTCGCTCGCTATTTCCTCGAACGCCTGCTCGTCACCGTCAAATCGCGCTCGCGTGCTTAGCAGGGCTTTGTCCACGAGCGCGTCGTCAGCAACGAAAACGCGTACGCTCTGCTCCGTGCCAACGATGCGCATCGAGAACGAATAGCCGCCGTCCTCACGATGAACGCTCGCGTCAACTCGCTCAAGGGACATTCTGCCCTCCTGCTTTTCGCCGAGATATACGCCGGATCGGATCTGCGCCGGACGCGCCGATTCTTGTTGGAAAGGCGCGACGCGGCGCTAGGCGAAGCTGCGCTGTATTTCCTGAAATTCGGACAATTCCGCGAGAAAGTCCGAGTTTGCGCGCCCCAAGTGGCGTTGTAGGCGGGGCTCGACCTGGACGAAGGGGCAGCGCTTTCCCCATGCATAGTATTGGAACAAAACCCCGATTTTACAGGTCTTGCCGCGGCGGCGGCGCCAATTAATTTGACCGCAACGAAGTGTGACCCCATTTCGCCTCCTGCGTTCTGTTTTAAGCGCCGCGGAAGCGTTCTCGTAGGAGCCACAAAATGGCAAGCACGTATGATCTCATCGTCATTGGCACAGGCGTCGCTGCGACGGGGATTGCACAGCAGTGCCGTAGCGTGGGTTGGCGCGTGGCCATCGTTGACCGACGCCCGTTCGGCGGGACATGCATGCTGCGAGGCTGCGACCCGAAAAAACTTCTCTGGGGCGTCGCCGAAGTCGTCGACGAAGCTCGACGCTTTCAGGGTGATGGTTTCGAAGCTCAAAACATTTCGCTGCGCTGGTCCGACCTTGCCCGGTTCAAACGGTCTTTCTTCGAGAATGCGCCGAGTGCTGTCGAACAGCGTCTGAAAGGCGCCGGGATAGAGACTTTTCACGGCAGCGCGCGCTTCGTGGATCACAACAGCGTCGCCATCGATGGTGAAACGCTCATCGGCCGGCACATCGTTATCGCTTCCGGGTCGCGGCCCGCGCCGTTGCCAATTTCCGGCGCCGAAAATCTGCTGACCAGCGACGACTTCCTGGACCTCGAAGAGCTACCCGAACGGCTGATCTTTGTCGGCGGAGGGTATATCTCCTTCGAATTCGCCCACATCGCAGCGCGCGCCGGGGCGAAGACGACCATCCTGCACGCAGACGACAAGCCCTTAGCGCACTTTGATCGAGCGCTCGTTGAACGGCTTCTCGACAAATCACGCCGCCTCGGCATCGATGTGCGCCTGAATTGCCGTGTTGAACGCATCGAGAAAACTGGTGAGGGGATCGAAGTCTCCACAAAAGACGCAAGCTTTGAAGCGGACGTCGCGGTGCATGGCGCCGGCCGCGTTCCAGATATCGACGATCTCGATTTAGAAGCCGGCGGAATTGAGCGGGACGGACCGCGGTTGCGGCTCAATCAATGGCTGCAAAGCGTATCCAATCCGGCTGTTTATGCCGCCGGAGACGCCGCAAACGCCGGCCCGATGCTGACGCCGGTTTCGGAGCTCGACGCCGAAGTGGTCGCCGCTAATCTCCTGGACGGCGCACGGCGCAGTCCCCAATATGCAGGCGTTCCGAGCGTCGTGTTCACCATTCCGCCGCTGGCTTCGGTCGGTCAGAATGAGGCGAGCGGCGACGCGCCGATCAAGGTGACGGAAGGCGACATCAGCTCCTGGTATTCTGCTCGACGGGTGAAAGAGGACACGGCCGCATACAAGCTCTTGACCGACCCCAACACCCGCCGTCTGCTCGGCGCACATATAATCGGACCGAATGCGGAGGAAGAAATAAACATCTTCGCGCTCGCCATGCGCCTCGGCCTGCGCTTGGATCAGCTGCGCGAATTCGTGCCTGCCTATCCGTCCGAAGCGGCGGATATCCCTTACATGCTCGGGTGAGCAATCCTTCGCTCGCCATCTACTTGAGCTGGGGCGGCCGCCCCCGTCCTGCCAGACGCGTACACTCAGAGGGATAACCGGAACGAGGGCGCTGCTTCTCTACCGCCCTCACGCTAGAACGTCCCCGAAGCAGGCTGGGGTCTGGTCGCCAGGATGACCTCGAGCGCATTAGTCTTTGTGCGCGTTCTTAGCCAAGGCTTCGTCAATGAGCGTCCTGATCTCGGGGCGGAGAACCTTACCGCCTTTTTCGAACAGGCCCGGCAACATGCCTGCCTTAACCAAGGAGGCGCGGATACGGCGCTTTTCTCGGGCGAGACGAGTCGCTTCGGCTTCATATGGGCGCTTAGGCATCGCCACTAGTTAGGACTTTTTCGCCGCGGGTCCACCCCCTCTCTCTCAGACCATAATTGACGGCCGCGACGCCCAGACGGCCGATTTTTCCGGCGCATGCGAGTCTATGTCAAAGCGCTACTCCCAGAAGCCTTCAAGATCGGCGATCGCGCGCTTGGTTGCGTTGCGCGACCGTCGCGCTGAACTCGCGCTTCCACTGTTTGAATACGAGCCGTACGCCTGGACGCTATCTTGCGCTCATATCGAAATGTCGATTGACGCCCGCGTGGATGACATTCCCGCCGAACTTCGTCTGGCTGAGGATGCCGTAACCATAGAACCCGCTGGGGTGGAATACCGGCGCCATGGCTGTCGCCGTCCCGAGGTCGTAATGGAGATATTCCGCCTTCGCGCTCCAATTCGGCGAGAGCGCCCATTCGAGTCCGCCCCCAGCCGTCCATCCAACGCGTGTTTCCTGATTCAGCGGGTTGCCTTGTGTTATTGTAAAGCCGCCGACTCGGTAGGTAAAAAGCGCCGCATTGGAGGTGACGCCGCCATAAGCGAGCCCGCCTGTTCCATAGAGCAGCACGGAAGGCGTTGCGAGATAGCCGAGGCGACAGCGTGCGGTTCCAAGGAAATTCAAGGTCGCCGAGCGCACGCCGTAATTGACGAAAGTGTTGCCGATCGACCAGGCTTTTGTCGCCTGCTGCATCCTATCGGTGTTTCCGCTGACGCCATGCAAATCCGTTTCGATACCGGCCACGACGTTTGTTTTGAACTTCCAGTTCCACCCGATCTGCCCGCCGCCGACGAATCCTGAGAGATTGAAATTGGCGGGCAGCATATTCGATGTCGCCGCGACGGGCAGGCTCGGCTGCGCTTTGCTGATCGGCCCAACAGACACCATTGATCTGGGGCTCGACCAGGCCCCGCCGCCATTGAGCCCGACATAAAAATCGCGCCAAGTCGGCAGCGTGGCCGGGGTCGGGCTCGATGATTGAGTGGGGAAAATCGCAACGAAATCCCGAGCGGGATTTCCGACGATCGGCTGACCGTCGCCGAAGGCGTTCGCCGACGCTTCGAGATAGAAGAAGTCGGTCGGCTGCGCGGTCAGGCCGTTTGTCGTGGTGGTTTGCCCTGGAAAGGATTGCGGGAAATATGTCTGCGCAAGGACAGGCGGCCCGAAGCTCGACGGATAAGAACCGGGCCAGAAGCGGGAATAGCTCGCGGTGATATTAATATATTGCGACAGCTTGTAACGCACGCGCACGTCCACTTCGGAGCCCAGGTAACCTCCTCTGTTGCCGAGCGGCGCATAGAGATTGGCGCGGTCCCACGCGGCGGCCGTGCTCGCAAGCCAGAAACCGCCGAAAGCCGTGTCTATCTGAAGATTCTTTGTCGGCGTGAACTCCAAACGGATTTTCGGCGCTTTGATGTTGTTCCAGGCAAAATAGTCGTTCCGTGAGAAAGGCTGATTGAAGCCGTAGAGAACATCAAGCGTCTGATTGGTGTTGTCGTATGGACTCTTGTCGCCGGAGCCATAGGCGTAATTGACGCTTATCCGTGGCTTCCAGGGATGGTCGACATAGGTGTAGCCCGCCTCGAAGGCATAGGCGATGGCGTCAAGGCGTACGCTCGTCAGCAAGGACGGCCCACCGAAGGGGTGATACTCGCCGATCTGGCCGAACTGCTTGGTGACGTCGAAATCATAGTCGAAGTTGCCGAGAACGCCGTAAACGCGCAGTCCCGGCGAATATGTCTCGCGGCTAACTCTGCTCGCCACCGAAGTGCTGGAAGGGTCTCCATATTGTTTACGCCCGATGAAATAGGGCTGGATCGTCGCATATTCCGACCATCGACGCACGCTCAGGACGCTGCCGTAGACCCAGTTCTGCCAATCGGGACGGTCGAATTCGTAGGGTAAGCGAACCACCGGCCGCATGACGAAATTGTCGAGGTCCCAATCATTGTCGCGTCTGCCGAGTTTAATGCGAAGCCCATCGAATGTGTTTGTGGTGTTACGAAATTCGTTCTCGGCGATCAAACGGCGATCGACGACCTCGAGATGGAAGCGGCCGGCGCGCACCGTCAGCGGACGGTCATTTCCGCGATCGTCCTTGCCGAGAGCGTCCTTGAAATAAAGTTCGCCATAGCCCGAGATGAGGTCCGCCTCGTTGATCTCCTGTCCCTGCAGCTCATAGATGCTGTTGAAGGCGCGCGAGTCCTGAAATTCCACGACGAAGCGGAAGGGATCGAGGATTTCCTTGACGCCGATATAGGCGCGCGTGCGCAGCAGCCACAGAGAGTTCGGGAAATATCTGCGTTTAGACGACGCTGGATTTGTCGACGTGTCGGTCCAGGGCCGATAATCATTTTTGCGATATTCAAATCTCGTGCGCGAATCGAGACCGACGTCCAGCCAGTCGATGCCTTCGAATTCCTTATATGTCCTGCCGAGATTGCGCACATAGGGCGGGATGTCGGGCTGCGGCTCCAATCGATAACCGCGTGTGGGCACATAATAGCTTTTTTTCGCCTCGACCGGCGCAGCGCCGGCTTTCGACGCGGGCGAGGCCGTCTTTACCACGGCTTGAGGAGCGCTCTTCGTCGCGCCCTTCGCAGGCTCGTTGCTTTGGGATTTTGACGGCGCGGCTTCATTTCCCGCAGGCGCCCCCGACGCTCCCCAGGAGGCGGACGCCAATACGACACCCAATGCAACCGACTTCATCCACAGGCAGGAATTACGCGACGCCATGACGACAGGCCTTTTTCAGATTCGAGGTAACGAGCGGCAATCAAAGTTTCGAAAGCAATGGCGGATTCCAATTGAAATGGTAATTGACGCCAGCTCGAACGATATTCCCGCTGTAATGCGCTTGCGTCTTCGCAGAAAGGTAAGAGAATTGATACACGGTCGTATAGTAATATGGATCCAGTGGATAAAGTGGATCAAAGCCACCACTTGTTGCGACAAAGGAAGATCCGGCAGAGCCAAGATCGTAGTAGAGATATTCGGCTTTTACGGACCAATTCGGCCAGACCATCCATTCTCCCCCGGCGCCGGCGGTCCAGCCGAAACGCGTCGTGCTGGAGGCGCCTGTTCCGACGCCGCCGATGGCCCCTTCGCCGGGTTGGAAAATCGACATACTCGAAGACGCGCCGCCATAAGCCGCGCCGCCGGTCGCATAAAGGAGGAAGGCGGGGGTCAAGAGGTAGCCCAAGCGGGCGCGAACGGTTCCGAGATAATCGAGCCGTGACGTTGGATGGAGTTGCGTGGTTGCGTTCGAGATAAACGCGCTGCCCGTGGCGCCAAGAACGCCCTGGAAATCCGCTTCGACGCCAGCGAGTATCTGTGGCGTGAGCAGAGCGTCGTAGCCAAGCTGGCCGCCGCCGATAAATCCCCCGCTTCTCGCGCCTATAATGGTTCCGGTAGCGTCAAAGGCAAAGCGATCGGCCCTCGGCGCCGGGCCTTGCGGAGTGACCAGAGGAGATGGCGCGGGCCAGGGGAAAGAAGAAATCCGGATATCGGGACTATTGGCCCAGGTATAACCGCCGTTGAGACCAACATGAAATCCAGCCCAGGCCGGCGGAGCAGGAGGCGGAAGAATTTGCGGGCTCTTGCGAATGAGATCGGCGGCGAGCGCCGGTCCTTGGTTCAAAGCAAGGGCGCAAAGCAAAGCGGTAACTTTTTTCATATGTTGTTCCCCCCACTGAGAACTCTGGACTGGAAAAGTAAGAGGCCCTCGAGCGACCGTGGTCGCCTAACCCACTGCGCAATCGCGCAGGAAAGATCGAAAGCCTCTGCGTGATGAGGCGGAGGCCGCCAGGCTACTGAGCGCTCGGCAATTTGTAACAGTGGTGCTGCAGGGCCGTCGCTTTTGCGCTGACGAGAAAATTCACGAAGGCTGTCAGCGCGGTTTCCTGATCGACGGTGCGCGTGCGGGCAATTTTTACGCCGGCGAGAACGATGTCGGTCGTATAATCTTGGCCGAGCACATATTCGTGATGGAAGCTGCCGGGCTCATATTGATCGACGTTCGTCACAGCGGTGCAGATTTGGGATTTTCCCGTGAAACCGTAAGCCGTTCCCAGATATGCGACCTGCGCATAAGAGCCGCCGGCGTCCGCTGTTTTGATCGTGAGACTCTGGCCTTGTGCATAAAGATATTCGGGTCCCAAGGCTTGAACCGCGGCTACGCCATAAGGATCCGCGGTGGCGGGGTCCGGCAAGGAAAAGGCCTGCAACTGAAGAGGGATGCCCTGGCTGATATCGACGGTGGTCGAATAAAGGACGAGCGTATCCTTCGCGAAGGGAAAGGGATCCCCCGAAACGAGAGTGGGATAATAATATTTCAGATTGGCTGGAACCGAATAGGATTGGGCCAATAAGAGATCATAAGGTCCCGTCGCGCCGCCGGCGACAATCGCGTCCTTAGAAAGACTGTCCGAAGAGCCGACGACAGCAACGTCATATGTTGGATTTGCGTTGACGAAATCCGCAACGAGATCGACGATAGCGTTGGCGGCCGTCGGCGTGACAGCCACTGTGATTGTCGTGGCTGCTTTGGCGGTCGCGCAGGAAAACGTGAAAGCTGCGACGCCAATTGCAAGTTGTTTGAATTGTTCTTTCAGCATCTACTTATCCTCAGATTTGCACGACCGGGCTTGCGAGTCGGCGCAGGCGAGCGCCGAGCAACGGAGGCGATTAGCCTCTCGGACCAAGGGGCGAACGATTGAAAGCGGCTGCGGAAAACGGTCGCCGCTGGAAACCCTCCGGCGGCGACCAATGCGCCCGACTACAACGTCAGTGAGTAGCAATAGTCTTTGATGACATTTTTTCCGGATGTGCTGTTTATAAAGTTTATGAAATTGGTCAGCACCGTATCCTGCGCAGAAGTGCGAGCCGAATTGACGAGTTTTATGCCGTATTGAGCGATTTCCGTGTGTGGGTACGTCGTGTCATTGTACGGATAGGTATGATGGTATCCTGCCACCCGAGTGAATGACTTCACGCCGCTCACAAGCTTGCAGATGGCCGATTGGTGCACGAAGCCATAGGAGTAGACACCGTTGCTGACATCCGAGTAAGTCAGGCTGATATTGGATTTCGTGAACACATGCGCCGTGCCCGACGGAGGATAAGGGCTCCCCGGCGTCCATGTGATGGACCACGGGCTCGCGCTGAGCACCTGAGCGGCGGCGGTTCCATAAGGCGCCTTGTTCGGATCAGCGAGCACAATATCCACCGGGATCGGGCTCGGCAGGCCCGCGCTGATATCCACTGTCGGCGACCAAAGCTCGAGCTCCCCGACAGCGTAGAGGAACGGGCTGCCGATCACGAGTGAGGGATAGCTCGTCGCGAGAGTCTGCGGGCGCGACTGGTCTGCTGACAAGAATAGATCGTAGGCGGTAGTATGATTGATGATTTCAGTCTGCAGGTAGGCAGAGGATTCTGACTTAAACGTTACGTCTACGCCGCTGCCATATACCGCCTTAAACGCGGAGATAAGCACGCCTAATGTCGCCGTAAAGTTGGCGGCAACGGCCACATTGATCGTTGTCGCGAATGCGGACGGACTCGCCAGAGTCGCAAAAGCGAAAGCGGATAGCGCCGCTGCCTTGAGCTTCATTGAGGACATAACCGTTTCCCTTCTCAGCAATTTCAAAATGAGGAGTTTTGATTTGTGGGAATAGGTCTCGCTACAAGACGATCATTCCCATGTCTTCCAGCGCCCTGGGCGCTTCCTACGGGACGGCGCTCGGCAATTTGTAGCAATGGTGCTGCAGTGCCGTCGCCTTCGCGCTGGTGAGGAAATTCACGAAGGCCGTCAGTGCGGTTTCCTGAGCAGCGGTGCGCGAGCGGGCAAGTTTTACGCCGGCGAGGACGATGTCGGTCACGTAGTTTTGCCCAAGCACATATTCGCGATGAAAGCTTCCCGCTTCATATTGTTCGACGCCCGTAACAGCGGTGCAGATTTGCGATTTTCCGGTGAAGCCGTAAGCCGTTCCCAGATATGCGACTTGCGCATAAGAGCCGCTGGCGTCAGCTGTTTTTACCGGCAGACTCTTGGCCAGCGCATAAAGATATTCGGCTCGCATAGCTTGAACCGCCGCCACGCCATAAGGATCCAGAGTGGCGGGGTCCGGCACGGAGAAAGCCTGCAGTTGGAGAGGGATGCCGCCGCTGATATCTACGGTCGTCGAATAAAGGACGAGCGTATCCTTCGCGAAGGGAAATAGATCCCCAGAAACGAGGCCGGGGTAAAAATATTTCAAGTCCGCAGGAACAAGATAGGACTGAGCCAACAACAGATCATATGGACCCGTAGCGCCGCCGGCGACGATAGCGTCCTTCGAAAGACTGTCCGAGGAGCCGACGACTGCGACGTCATATGTCGGATTTGCATTCACGAAATCCGCGACAAGGTCAACGATCGCAGCTGCGGCCGTCGGCGTCACCGCCACTGTAATCGTCGTGGCTGCTTTGGCGTTCACGCAGGATAACGTGAAAGCCACGAGGCCGATAGCAAGGTGTTTGAGTTTTTCTTTCCGCATCAACATATCCCTCAAATTTCCAGGACTAACTTACTCGACGTCAGCATCGAGCTACGATTGACGGACGCGGTCGTCCGTCACAACAAGCGACCACCTCGGACAACGTGGGCGCTTGTTGATGGCTGAAACCGTAAAGTGTTGAGGGCAAAGGAATGGCGCCCCCGGGGAGTTGGCAGCCGTATAAGCGGCATCCTAGCTCCCAGCAGGACAAGCCTATCCCATTGGTTTTGCTACTCTGTACTCATCTCACAGCCCCCTTAACCGCGCGCTCTCGTCTCGCATCAATAATGCGCACGCCGCCGTCGCGCCCTGCCCACATTTGTACATCAACATTATATAACGCACGGCAATGATCAAGATCGAAAATTGTGCGATAACTGCGTACGGCGCGATCTTGGCCGCAAAAATTATAGGCTTTGCAGAAAACATTACTGTCGCTATATATTCTAGTTATAGCGATTGTCAGCCGCTAAGCTGTTGTTTTGTCATTTGGAGTTTCAGATGACGCGTTCCGTTGCCGCTCCATCCGCGGCCATTCAGACGACCCGGGCTCCTTCGATTGGAGGAGCGCCTCTATCAGTGCGGCGTCGGAGACGATTGCTTTTGTCGACGGCCGCGGCATGCGCGCTGGCGACGGCTCCCTACGCCGCTCTTGCCAATCCTCTCGACGGGCAAGTCGTATCAGGGCAGGTCGGTATTGCCTCTGCCGGCAATCTGATGACCATCAATCAGTACACGCTCGCCGCCATCGTCAATTGGCGCAGCTTCTCGATCGCGCCCGGCGAGATCGTCAATTTCAATCAGCCCACGCCCTATTCGACAATTCTCAATCGTGTGGTGGGCAACGAGAAAAGCGTCATCGAAGGCGCAATGTACGCCAACGGCCAGGTCTTCCTCGTCAATTCCGCGGGAATTCTTTTCTCGAAGGGCGCACAGGTCAATGTCGGCGGACTCGTCGCCTCGACGCTCGACATTTCCAACGCCGATTTCAACGCAGGCAAATATGTCTTCTCCGGTAGCTCGACAGGGTCGGTCGTCAATCAGGGGACGATCACGGCCAACCCCGGCGGTTATGTCGCGCTGCTTGGAAACAACGTCTCGAACGAGGGTGTGATCGAGGCGACGTTAGGAACAGTGGCGCTCGCTGCAGGCGATAACATCACCCTCAATTTTGGCGGCAATTCGCTTGTGGACGTCACAGTCAACAAAGGGACGTTGAACGCGCTTGTCGAAAACAAGGGCGCCATCAAAGCCGATGGCGGGCGGGTCGTGCTCACCGCGCGCGCCGCGGACGCCCTGCTCTCCGCGCAGGTCAACAACACCGGAGTGATTCAGGCCCGCACGATGGCGGGCCTCATGGGCGGTCCGTCGCGAACCGGCGTCATCAAGCTTGCCGCAATCGGCGGAAAGGTTCGCGTCGGCGGTCGCCTGGACGCCTCGGCGCCACAGGGCGGCAATGGCGGAAAGATCGTCACCAAGGGCAGCAAAGTAACGATTGCGCCAGACGCCGACGTCACGACGAGCGCGCCATCGGGCCGGCCCGGGGATTGGATCATCAAATCGTATGGGTTCGCGATCGGACAGAATGGCGACATCGGCGGCGCGCAGTTGGCGAGCCTGTTGGGGGTCAACAATGTTACGATCCGTTCGGTCGGCGCGGAAAGTGAGGGAGACATCAGCGTCTCTGACGCCGTCGCATGGTCTGCCTCGACAAATCTGACGCTCGATGCGGCGCGAAACATCGACATCGCCTCGTCGCTCACGGCCACGGGAGATTCCGCAAATCTCGCGCTGCAATTTGGCGGAGATTATGTTTTCAAAAACGCCGCCAGCGCCATTTCGCTCACCGGGCCGAACGCCGGGCTGACAATCAACGGGCAATCATACCAGTTGATCAATACAATAGCCGAGCTGGCGGTCTTGGCGGATAATCCGGACGCCATTGCGTCAGGGTTCTACGCGCTCAACAGCGACATCGACGCGGGAAGCAGAGTTTTCGGCGGGCCTGTGATTTACACGCTGAGCGGCACGCTTGCCGGGATGGGCCATTCGATTCGCAATCTGACAATCGCCGATGATAGCCGCGAAAAAGACCTTGCTTTCATCGGGACAGCCACTGACACGGCCGTGATTCGCGATCTGACGCTCCTCAATACGAATATCCTAGTTGGTCAAGCATTCCCAGAAGCCGTCGGCGCTGCGGCCGCTCTCGTCGTTACGAACCAGGGCCTGATCAGCAATTCCTACGCCTACGGCGGCTATGTTTCGGGTTATCTCAACGTCGGCGGACTGGTTGCCGGGAACTACGGTTCGATCATCAATTCTGGCACGGATATTTCCGTCTCGGGGAGGGCTACTGTCGGCGGTTTGGCCGCCAACAATGGCATGTTTGCCAGCATCAGTAATTCGTTCGCGAACGGACCTCTCTTCGCTGGCTCACCTTCGACCACTTTCGGGGGGTGGGCGAATGCAGGAACTGCGGGCGGCCTCGTTGGCTTCAACGCTGGCGCCATCTCGGATTCGCGCGCCAATGTCGCGATGACAACTTATAACGCCCAGCACATCGGCGGGCTCGTCGGACACAACGTCAACATCGGTTTTGGGTTGCCGGGCGGCGAAATCAAAAACTCGTCGGCAACCGGCTGGATAAACGCAACCTGGCAATACCCGCTCGGCCTTGACAACCCTACCTCTATCGGGGGGCTGGTCGGGTACAACTGGGGCGGCGTTATTAGCGACGACTTCGCAAAAGTCGATATTACTCTGAATAGTATTGCGGGGTATTTCTACCCTATCAGCGCCGTAGGCGGACTCGTCGGCATAAATGATTTCGCCTTGGACGAGACCGGCGGCGTCATCACCAGATCGGTTTCGCTGTCCAATATCTACAACGACGGACGGGTCATAGACATCGGCGGGCTCGTTGGAGTTGCATACGCCGGCTCTATTACCGACAATTACGCTGCGGGGCAGGTCACGTCCGGCGTAGATGTCGTGCCCTACGGAGCCGGCGGTTTGATCGGCAACGCGGGGGGAGTCGCGACTTTCAGCGGCAATAGTTGGGATATCGCCGCCACCGGGCAGACCTCTGGCTTCGGAGGACTCCCCGTGTTCCACCCGCCTTCCGGCGTCACCGGGCTCGGCGATCCCAATTCCGCGCCGCCCTGGGCGATTGCAACGCCGGGCTCTCCGACCATCTCGACGCAGGTTGCGCTCGGCGCCGAGCAGCTCGGAACCGTCATCTCGACGACGAATACGCAACAGCAGGCGGCCTCGCCCCCATCCCCCGGGATGGCCGCCGCCGGGGTTGCCGCAGTCACGTCAATGGCGTCTCCGGCATTGGACAGCCATATCGACATCAAGGAATCGCCGCGCGAGGCGCCGTCGCAATCGACGTCCCGCGCCCCCGCGAGGGTCTCTTCGCTCGGCAATGGCGCGAGAGCCGCCTCTCGTGGATCCGCCGCCCTGGAAGACGCCCGGACGCATCGACAGGCAGGTCCGCAATCGGGCGCGAAACCGGCCTCATCGAAGCCCAAGAACGCCGATTACGGCGCGGCCATCCAGAGCATCGAAGTCGACGGCAAGCGGTTCAATCTTCAGGACCGCGCCCCCGGCGCCCCGAACAAACCCGCGCACCAGCGTTAATTTCCATCAGGCGTATCGAGAAAATGAGAAGAGTTCTTCAGCTTGCAAGCGCCTTTGGCGCACTCCAGCCCGCCTTTGGCTCCCTCTCGGCCGCACATGCGCAGGAGGCCGGCCCCTTCATCCCCTATACGCTCGGCGACGCCGTGCGCTCGGCCGAATCCGCGCGGCGCGAGGCCCCGCCGCCCCGTCGGCCGGACGTTGAAACGCCCGAGACCGCCGAGCCGCGTTTCACCATGCGGGACGGCGCAACGATTTTTATTCGGCGCATTACGCTCGACGGCCCCGATCTGGTGGGCGCGGAGAACATTCGTGATGCGCTGGAGCGCTACGAAAATCGGAAATTGACGCTTGGCCAGATTTACGAAGCCGCGGACAAAATCACCAATCTCTACCGCGCCAAGGGTTACATCGTCGCAAAGACCTATGTGCCGGAGCAGGACGCGCGCAATGGCCAACTGAAACTGAAAGTGATCCCCGGCCGCTACGGCGCGGTCAAGGTCGATAATAATTCTCTGGTGCGAACCGACTATCTGCAAAATGTGATCGACCGCGCGCTTGCGGGCTCGCCTTTCATCCGTAAGGATGAGCTTGAACGGGCGATGCTGCTAAACGCCGACCTCCCCGGCGCCGGCGCGCCACGGATTTCGATTGCGCCGGGACAAATGCCGGAAACATCCGACTTCGTCTTCAGTCCGCCGGAAGACCGAAGGATCGAAGGCTACCTTCTGGGCGATAATTACGGTTCTCCCTACACAGGACGAATCCGGACCAGCGGCGCGGTAACGCTGAATTCGCCAACCGGCTATGGCGACAGATTGTCGGCTTTCGGCATCGTATCGGAACACGGAGGACTGGTGAACGGGCGGTTGGCCTATGCGCCGCCGCCCGCCTATGGCGGCCTTCGCGGCGAGGTCAGCGTGTTCGAGACAGTCTATAAGCTCGGCGGCGTTTACAACAACGCGCACGCCTGGGGCGAGGCGAATGGCGTCGCGGCGAATCTCGTTTATCCGCTCAAGCGCCAACGCGACGAGAGTATCTATCTCTTTTCCAACTTCACGCACAAATATCTCAACGACAAGGTGCTAGGCGTCTCGACCGCCTATCGGTATATCGAGGTCGGGACGATCGGCGTCAATCATGACATGTTCGGCTCCTTTCTCGACTTGCCCTATGTGACCAATACGTCTCTTTCGGGCTCTTTCGGATTTGTGCGTTTTCCCAACACCGAGGAGCGTCGCGCCAACCAGGCCGGCATCGGCACGGCGGGAAGCTATGGACGAATAAATCTAAGCATCAACGGCACGCTGGCGATAACGCCGCTTGTTTCAGCGTCTCTTGCGTTTCGGGCACAAAAAGCCATCGGCCGCAATCTCGACTCGAGCGAGAGGCTCAGCTTGACCGGCTATTTCGGCGTCAGATCCTTCGACGAAGGCATGGCCGGAGACAGCGGCTTTGTGACCACACCCGAGGTCAGATACGCATTGCCGACGATCGAGGGTTACCAACATTCGGTCGGAGCATTCTCCGATATCGGGGCCGTATGGCTAGAGCACCCTTCCTACACAATCACTCAGAAGGCCTTCTCGCCTTTGAGCGACGTCGGGGCGGGCTATTATGGCTCATATGATTTGCCGAGTTTTGACGACGTGTCGCCCCTGCGTTCTGTCTTTCTGAAGGCGCAGGTCGCGCATTCGCTTGGCTGGAGCCAGATAGCCCCCGCCTACAACAAATACACAAAAGGATTGTTTCAAGTTGGCGTGACCTTCTGAAACACCTCAGCCAACACATTTTCAACCGCATGACTGGATCAAAATGGACATCGAAACGATCTCGAAACTCGTAGATTTCGGCGTCTTGGGTTTGCTCGCCACGCTGAGCGTGACAATCGTCGCCATCGCGCTGGAACGGGCCTTCTATTATCGAGCAGTCCGCCTCGAGACTTTCCGCAACGTAAAGGCGCTGGAGCTGGCGCTGACGCGGCGGCTGCACATCGTTGGGCTCGTCGCCGCGAATGCGCCCTATGTCGGACTTCTGGGGACAGTTCTCGGGATCATGGCGACCTTCTACAGCATGGGGCTCGACGGGTCGGCCGACGCCAATAAAATCATGGCGAGTCTCGGGCTTGCGCTGAAGGCGACTGCGGCTGGGCTCGTCGTCGCACTCATCGCCGTCACGCTCTATAATTGGCTTCTGCGTCGCGTCAAAGTTCTAACCATCGAGTGGGAAATCGCCAATGGATGACAAGCCATTCGAGTCGATCAATGTAGTGCCGTTGGTCGACATCATGCTCGTGCTTTTGACGATCGTCCTGACCACCGCGTCCTTCATATCAGCCGGCCGAATTCCTGTCTCTTTGCCTCAGGCATCAAAGCCCGACTACGAAAAGCACAAGGAAGCCATTATCGAGATCGCTGCCGGCGGCGAAATATATTTCGAAGGAGAAGCTGTCTCGATCACGGCTCTTGAAACGCGTCTCGTCGAGAGGCCGAGTCAGACGCCCGTTCTTGTGCGCGCCGACCGCGGATCAAAATTCCAGAGCTTCGTCGATGTCGCCGATGTTCTCAAACGGCTGAAAATAACCAAGGTCGGGATCCAGACCGAGAGAGCCTCCAAATAATACGACAATCTATCTGTTCCTTATTGTCACAAGCTCAGAAAATGACAAACAATCCGCAGTTCAACCTCTACCATGGAATCGCAGGATCGCTTGCGCTTCATTCTTTGGCTTTGTTCATACTCTGGGGCGCCGTTCAATCGTCGACCTCCGACATCGACGACACATTGGTCGTCGAATTCCAGGGCGTCGACTCCGACGTCCAGGCTGAAGAGAAAAATAAGCAGCAGAATTCCGGCGCAGGCGGCGCAGTCGACGCGCAGAACGCCAAGCAGGAAGAGCAGCGCCAGCAATCAGAGAAGACCGCCACGGACGATGATGCCTTTCCGGAGAGGATAAAGAAGGAGGGAAACGAAGGAGCCAAAGCCGCTGCTTCCGCTCAGCAAACCGGGCGCGACGTCGACGGGCGCGAAAACGAGCAAAGGGCGCAAGTCATCCAACGCCGCACCGACGAGCAGGGGAATGCGCTGAAAGCCTATATCCACAGCCTGTCGAAAAAGATTCAGGCGAAACTCATCTATCCCAAGGAAGCCCGGCATTCCGGCCTGCAAGGCGTGACGACTGTTTCATTCAGGATTTTGGAGGATGGGGCCATGCATCCAGCTTCGTTGAAAATCGTCGCCAGCAGTGGACAGACGGAGCTCGATATGAGCGCGCTCGACACTGTTCGCGCTTGCGCCCCATTTGTCGCGCCCCCGAGGGATATGACCGTCACTATGGCGGTCACTTACGGACGCAAGCGTTGATATGATCTCCCCAAAATCCGAGGTGGAAAAGAACGCTGAAAGGAATTGCGAACCTCTGCCGTGAGCGTCTTTTTTACGAGAAATTAATAAGTTGATTTCTGTCTGATCTCTTGGAAGCAGCGTATTTTCGAGGCCCGAGCTTCCGGGCCAGGGATCAGAAAGGGAACTATGGCGCATCGCCGCGAGCCGGATAAGCGCGCAAGGGGTTGCGTCCCTTGGATCGCCTTATTTACTCTTCTGGCGGGCTTCTTCTGGCCTGGCGCCCTCGGCGCCGCCTTCATGGGGCTTGCATATGTCGGCGCGCTCCATCTCGCCGTGCTTGCTTATGAAGAGATCACCGGGGCGAAGTTCCACGACAACATGAGCCCGGAGGAATTCGAACACTACTGCGCCTGCGTTCTTCGCGAGTGGAAATGGGATGCTCGCGTCACGCAATTTAGCGGCGATCAAGGCGTGGACATCGTGGCCGACAAGCGCGGCATGCGCATCGTTGTCCAATGCAAGAAATACGCAAAGCCCGTCGGCAACCGAGCAGTGCAAGAGATTGTCGCCGGCATCGCTCACCAAAACGCTCAAAGAGGCGTTGTCGTCACGACCAATGGTTACACGCCCTCAGCGCTGAAGCTGGCAGCTTCGAATCAGGTGCTGCTGCTCCACCATACGGATCTCCCGAGGATTGACAGGCTTCTGGCCGGATAGAAATAAGCTATGGAAACCCAGGCAATCACACAGCTGGCGATAAATTAATAAACGCGCCACTCGACGGACGCCTTTTACGAACTAACTGGCGGGTCTCATACCGAGTGTAGGAGGCCTAAATGTTTGGCTCGCGATCACAGAACCTTATGGCGGCCCTTTGCGCCACCGCTGTTGTTTCTGCCGCGCCAACGCCGTCGTTTGCCGGCGTCATGAGCGTCACCAGCAAAGCCGCGATCAGCTTCTCGCAGCCCGTGGAACAGGTCGACTGGCGGCCATATCAGCATCGGCATCATCACTGGCATATGGGCTGGCACTATGGCTGGCCGCGCTACCGCTACGGCCTCTATGCCGGGTGGAATCCGGCGAATGCGCCTAGAGCTTATGGATCCGCATATCGCGCCGCCGCAGTTTATGGCGCCGGATACCCCGCAGGAGTCTATGGATCCGCCGCGTACCCCGGCTGCGCGTCGCCGGGATATTATGGCTATGGCGGCAACGGCCTGTTTGGCCTCGGCGCTCCCGGCGGCGGCTTGTTCGGCTTGGGCCTGGGCCCGCTTTGAGCGACGCCTGACGCAAGAGCAAGAGCGCTCTTAGTCAGAAGGAAACGCCCCGCCGTCAAATCGAGTCGGGGCGTTCGGCGCGACGCCCGAATGCCCGGCGTGAAAAGAGAAGCTCGGGAAGCTTCTCGCCGAACTCCTGCGCGAAGCGCCGGAAGGCAAGATAGGGCAGCAGCGCCAGAAACATCAGCACGGCGGTCGCGGCGGCCTGTGTCACCGCCCCTCCGCCAATTTCTTTTACGCCGCGACCATGAAAATAGCCGACGACAAGTGCCTCTACGACGGACAAGAGGAAGAGCGCGATCGCGAAAAGCAGCGCTTTTTTCGCCGTCGGAATGAGGAGCGTCTCACCGTTTTCTTGGCGCTCGCCGCGCTTGGCCGTGTTCGGCGCCGCGATGAACTTGCCGAGGATCAACGCCTTTGCCGCGGCGAGGCCGAAGGGCGCGAACTCCACGCCCACGCCGCGCAAAATAGCCGCCTTGTAAACTAAGATGGCGCAGAACCAGACCAGCAGATAGCCGGATACGGCCAGATAGGAGATCAGCTCGTGGCTGGCTCGCCACGCGGCGCTCACGCGGCCGGCGAGAGTCTTGCCTCGACCCTGCGCGGCTCCCGGCGTGCTGACGGCGAATTGCGGGAGGCTGCGGGCGTCGGTCCATTCGGACATGCCGGGCGCCCACACGAGAAGCTGTTGCCGTTTGGCCTTGCCAAGGCGTTCCGCAATTTCCCCTGCGCCGACAGGCCCGAAAGTTTCGCCGCCCTCCGCGTAAAACCATATGTCCGCCATTGCGCCGCCTCGCCGTCGTTTTATCGCTTTCGGTGATGACGGCCAAGATTAAAGATAAATGCGGCTAATCTTTTGGCGTAACGTTGGCGGGCGGCGCAAAATCCAAAATTCCGCTCGTGTAGGTTTCGTGGACCTCGGAGAAGGGCTTCTGATCCTGCCCGTATAGGATCGCTGTGTGCTCGAAAATATCGTGAGGCAGCGGCAGTGCGCCCTCCCCTGATGGGGCGCTCTGCGGCGTCAATTCCCAGCCATCGGGCAAAGGCGACCAGCGCATTTTCATGTCGATCGTGCGGCGGAAAGGTTGCAATGGCGCCACGGCCTTCCCGAAGGGCGTCTGCGTCGTCTCGAGCGTTTTGTTCATGTCCTCGGACAGCCGGCCGGGAACATACCAATTGTCCGCCTCCGACAACACATGGGAGCCGCAGCTCAGTTGGACGCGTCGGTATTTGATCGGCTCCGATGCTTCAGCGCTGAGACGGCGCCGCGTATCTTCGCTCGGCGGCTTATCCGCGCCGGAGACCCGCTTTGCGATGATTTTGGACTCAGCCGCCATTTTGTGATCCGCGCACCATTTCTCCAATGTCGTCGTGGCGCTGCGGCTCGCGAGCAAAGAGGCGTTCAGCGTTTGAATGAGGGCGAGAATCTCGACCCGCGACAGAAATCCTTCCGGCCAAGGCTGCTGAGCCAGCGCGCCAGGAACAACGAGGAGCGTCGCCGCCGCCATCGCACTCACTCTTGGAAAAATGCCCGCTGCCATCCGTCCCCCCTCCGCGCCTGTCGTCGGCCCGGATTTTAAACGGATTTGGTAAAAGCGGTCCTGTTTCTGCGACGAAGCGCGCGTCTTTCTACAGGGTCATCCAAGAATGATAGGAGGCGACATGCTGCATGGCGCCTAGCGTCACGGCCACAGTCATGACCTCCACTAGCAAAGCAATTGCAACCGCGCTGAAAACGGTGGTTGCAATGATTGCTCGCATGTCCCGTCTCCTTCCCCTGGCGAAATGTGAGGAGAATGCCCGGCACAAGATGACTCTGCAAAAATTACATACGCCACAAAGGTCGGCAAGCGCCCAGGAGCAGAAATAGCCTGCGGGCGCTCATGCCGCGCCATGCGAGGCGGCGTCCACCCCCAGCAAGGAGGAAATTTCCGCCAGAGTGGATTTCTCCTTTTCGCTCATCCTGATGCCCCCGAAGCCAAGGAAAGTGTCTTCGAGACCCGCTTCCGCCACCAGGCGCGCGATTTTGACCAGCCATTCCTTGAAGGGCTTTGCGTGCTCGCCGGCCTTTGCGTCGAGTATCGCCCCCGTCTCTTTCAAGGAGTCGAGCGCGCGATGCTTTATCTCATCGAGAGCTGCGCCCTGCGCAACCGTACGCACCCCTTCGCGCGCGTCGGCGCGGCCGGTCGGGGTCAGAAGCTCATCCGCAACCGCCTTTATCAGCTCGTCGCCCGGCTGCTCTCTCGCCTGGGCAAGAGAGCGCGCAGCGGCGAAGGCCTCCTGAAGCAAACCGACAAAGCCGCTGGGGTCCGCCGCGCTGACTGCGTAGCCCGCGAGCAAGGGCGCCTGGACCAGCTTTTTCCATTCGACAGGCGCGAAATCCGATTTGCTGGTCATGGCCTTGCTCCGCTGTTCGCTTCTCCCAGATAGAACGCCCGCTTCGTGCGGCAATCGCGCCTTTCTAAGTGAAAGGGCCGGCGGGTGAGCGGCAGGCTGCTATGGGCCCGCCACGGTCAAGCTGGCGCTACGCGGGGGCAGTATCGTCCCATGCGGCTTGGGCTTCTCTGAATAGGCCCGACGCATTACCGGAACTTCCATGAGCATCAGCGTCGCTCCGGCCGCAAGCGACGCGAAGAGTATCGACAGGATGATGGCGTTGGAAATTTGAGGGCGGATCATTCTTTACGTTTGAGCGATGGGCGCTCGACTTGCAATCCACCACTTTGACGCACCCTTTGAGAAGGCGTCGCCCATGCTCTCACATCGCGCTGCTGGTTGTTTTGCTGATGCTTTATAGCGCTCTGGACCCGTCGATTGCATCCATGAGTAGAATCGGAATGCGCAAGCTTCATAAGGGTGGCGCCATCAAATGCGTCGTCGAGTGGTTCTTTTCCTTCGTCGGCTTTACCCAGAAAATGCCTCAACCTTCTGGCACAAAATAAGCACGCAATGACAAAGCGTCGCGAAGCGACGCAAGGGAGAATGCCCATGGTCCGCAAGGTTGGGGCCGACGACCCCGTCATGGTCGTCTCTGGAAACGCGCGCGCCCGCAAGGCCGCGCCGCTGCTACGAAGCTCGCAAACTGTTGCGGTCTCTGCATTTGCATCGGACAGACGCGCTAGCTGGAGCAACCCGAGCCGCTCCAATCGTCTGATCGATCTCGAGCGACGCGCGCGATTTGCACGCATTGAAAGCGCATAAGACGCGCATGCCGGCGCCGAAAAACGAAGCAAGCTGCGTCTGAATGCGTCAGAGAGATAACGAAGCGATCACCGAGAACAGGTCACACATCGAGATCGCGATAGACCGCGATCTCACGCTCGCGCGCGATGCGCGCGTCTTCCCCGGCGCGCACGCCCCGCCAAACGTCGAACATCATGACGAGGGTCGTGAAGAGCCCGGTCGTCTTGCCGAGAATGAAGCCGAACGGGAAGATGACACGCTCCGGAGCCAGGATGAATTGCGCGCCGAGAAAGATCGACGCGGCGTCCAGGAAATAGGCCGGCCGGTAGAGCGATTTCTCTTTCCAGGCGCTGCGCGCGTAATGGCGCGAATGCTTCTTCACTGCCCTGTTATATTCCGGATTTGAAAACAGACCCCAGAAACGCCGCTTAGGCGGCAGCGCATTCGGCCCGGCGATGAGCGCTTTCAGAAGCGCCTTGATCTCAAAATGCGCAACAGCCACAAGCAGGACATTTGCCACGACGAGCACGAGCTTGAGCTGCGGAGCAGAAATATAGAGCTGCGCCCCGATGTCGACGAAGAAGAGCTGCGTCGCCGCGTTCAGCACAAAGGCGGAGCGATGGAAAGCCGCGCGGTTGATGCTCTGGATCTTCTCGTCGAAGAAGGCGAGGCCCGGCTTGCTCCTGACAAGAATGTGGAGGGTCAGCCGCTCTTCCTCGTCGAGCGCCCAGCGCTTACCGAGCTCATCGATCGTCTCCCCCGGCGAGCCGCCCTTGGGGATCTTGAAGGTGACCTTCGCGACAAAGGCCGACAGGCGGGACAGAAAGCCCCGCGCCGCCGCGTAATGCGACGTCACCGCACCAAGAAGCTTTTCCGGTTCGGACGCCATCTTGCCCTTTCCAGCGCCGCCACAGCGCAGCCGGGACCGGATGCGCAAATCGCCGGAAACTTATGCGGCTTCGCAGGGCTTCCGCAAGAGAGGATCGCCCGGGCTCAGTGCCCGCCCGAGTCGGCCGCCCGCGCCGCCTCGAAAAGGAACCAGGTCCGCTTTTCCGTCTCGTCGAGATATTGCTCGATCAGGCTCGCTGTGGCGACGTCGTCCCAGTCGTCGCAGACGCCATGCGCTTCGCGCATAGATTTTGCGATGGAGATGTTATCGTTCATGAGCTCGACCAGCATCTCGTAGGGAGAGACGAAATCCTTCTGATTCTCGCGCAAGGACGCAAGCTGGAGAATCTGCGTGAGGGATTTTAACGTCGGCTGGCCAAGCTTGCGCACGCGCTCCGCCAAAGGATCGATCGACTCCAATATCTGTTCGCTCTGCTCATCCAGCATTTCGTGGAAATCGCGAAAGTTGGGCCCACTGACATGCCAGTGGAAGTTCTTGGTCTTCACGTAAAGCACATAGGCGTCGGCCACGAGCCGGTTGATGCTGTCCGCGAGCGTGGCCGTCGCCTCCGGCGAAAGGTCGCTCGGCGTATTGAGAGCCGCACGCTCCGTATCCCGGCTCTCGGCAATATTCATGGTCATTGCGGTCTCCTTCGAGCGCCTCCAGCGTCACGCGACGAACGCGCGCTCGGCCTTCATTGTTCCGGCAGTCGAAACGTTCTGCGGTCGTCAGGCGACGCGGGACGCCTTGCGCTCGAAGAACAGCGCCTGGCTGATCGTCGCCTTCACCGTATCAACCTTGTAAGGCTTGCTGATCAGGAAAGCCGGCTCAGGCCGCTCGCCCGTCAATAATCGCTCGGGGAAGGCAGTGATGAAAATCACCGGGCAGTCGAAGTTCTGCAGCAATTCATTCACCGCATTCAGCCCGGAACTGCCGTCGGCCAATTGAATATCCGCCAGGATCAGGCCGGGGCGGTGACCCTTCGCGAGTTCGAGCGCTTCCTTATGGGTGCGCGCGATGCCGATGACTTGATGTCCCAGATCGCGGGCGATGAATTCGATGTCCTGCGCGATGAGCGCCTCATCCTCTATGATGAGCACGTCGGTGGCGACGCGCTCGGCAATTTCGCGCCCGGCCTGCGCAATTAGCGCTTCGACTTCTTCTGGCGTGACCGACAGGATGTCGGCGACGTCCTCGGTGGAGAATCCCTCGACAGTCTTGAGCAGAAAGGCCTGGCGCGAGCGAGGCGTCAAAAGGCTGACATTGCGCTGTGCAGCGGAAATCTCGTCGTCTGGACGGTCCTCGACATTCAGAGCGATCGACGACCAGCTCCTCATGAAGAGATGATAAAGCCCGACCTTGGCCGACATCTTGGAAGGGAAAGCGTCGATATCCGCGACGAGCGCTTCCAACGTCGCAACAACATAAGCGTCGCCGCTTTTTTGCGACCCGCACAACGCGCGAGCGAAGCGACGCAGATAGGGAAGATGCGGAGCAATCTCGCGGGAGATGTTCATGACGACACCTTGCGGTCTTGTGAGAGGCTGTCAGTTGAGCATTATGTCGCGTCGAATTAGAAATCCACAACTTCCATCCGGAACGAATGCGCCGTCCCGGGGTTGGCTAACTAGGCGCCTGGAGCGAGGGCGCTCTGTCGAGGCTCCCTCCGATTGAACCAGCGCTTTCGGGACTATAGATGACGCAGGGCAACGAAAAAGAGGAGAGAAAGACCTTGGCGCCACGCGATACCGGGGACCTGGGCATGGACGCAGACCAGGTCGACGGCGTGGAAACGGCCTTTCTTGAGCCACATATCCAGGAGCAATTGGGGCGTGTGCTGCGCTCATTCTGCGACGACCTGATCCACCAGCCGATCCCAGACAAGTTTGTCGTGCTGCTCGCCCAGCTCGAAGCCAAACAGCGCGAGAAGAAATGACCGACGCGACCTTTGGAGAGCAGATGGTGGCGCAGATCCCATATTTACGGGCCTTCGCCATCTCGCTCTCGGGCTCATATAGCGTTGCGGACGACCTCGTCCAGGATACGCTTGTGAAAGCCTGGTCGCACGCCGACAGTTTCGAGCCGGGCACGAATTTCCGGGCATGGCTCGTAACGATTTTGCGCAACACCTATTTCTCGCAATACCGCAAGCGCTCGCGCGAGGTGCAGGACAGCGACAATGTTTTGGCGGAGCAGATTCCCGTCAAAGGGGGCCAGGAGTCCAACGTCACGATGCAGGATGTGCAGAAGGCGCTGGACAAGCTTGCGCCGGAGCATCGCGAAATCCTGCTCATGATCGGAATAACCGAATTATCTTACGAAGAAGCCGCCCAGGTCTGCAACATCGCCGTCGGAACAGTGAAGAGCAGGCTCAATCGCGCCCGCGCCAAGCTCGCGGAACATCTCGGGCTCAACGGCGCCCATGAGATCGATTGCGATCCGATGATAACGGGGATCGCCGCCCGAAAGAATACGAAGGCGATCTGAAACGGGTTCAGAAAATTCGCGCGCAGAAGCGGAACGAGGGAACTCGGCGAAGACCTCGCCAGTTTCAGCATCGTCCCGGCAACGTTCGTGCAGCCTTCAGGCGGCGTCGGCGCAAACGCCCGTGGCCCAATGCAGTTGGCGCGGAGTGATTGGTGGTCGAAAAAGACCTCGTGCGAATCCTGGGATTCGCCCTTCCAAGCAATATTTCCCTTGTCACGAAAAGCCATAACACGCTGGCGGCTGAGTCCCGCCCGCTTGCGCAAGCGGAGCTTTCCTCAACGTTGGGGCAAGCCGCCATCGTTACGCTGGTGATCGCTTTCGTCGCCGCGCTCGTCATGCTTTATCGTCTCGACTCGGCCCGGAGGCGGAATACTGCGGCGACGCACCGGCTTGCGGAATTGGCGCATCGCTTGAAGGCGGGCGAGGCGCCGGCCTGGACCGCAACTGGGGTTACCGACATCGACGATATCGCGCGCGCGCTCGACGAATTCGAACAGAGACTTCGTCGCAAACGCGCGCTGCTCACCCGGCTCAATGAAGAGCTGATCAGAGGTTACGACGCGGCCAACGAGCCGAGCGGCTTCAACAACAGGCTTCGAGCCATAATCGACGCGCTTCCGGTTGGCGTTCTGATCGCGGAAGCACCGAGCGGCCGCATCCTCGAAGGCAATTCGGCGCTCGAAGCAATCCGGCGGGGGCCCGTGATCTATTCCGAAGGAGTGGATAAATATCATCACTGGGCTGCGGTGCACGAGAGCGGCGAGCCCGTGCAGGAGATGGAATATCCCCTCGCCCGCGCCCTTGCCGGGGAAGACCGGCCGACGCTCGAATGCCGGCATCAGCGCGCGGACGGCACATGGGGATGGATCAACATCGTTGGCGCGCCGATCCGCGACGCCCATGGCAAAATTCTAGCGGCCATCGTCGCGATCACCGACATCGACGAGATCAAAAACGCCGAGGAGCATCGGCGCATTATGAACCTCGAGCTGCACCATCGGGTGAACAACTCTTTGGCGATGATCCAGGGCGTGGCCAATATCACCGCGCGCACAGCGACCGACTTTGCCAGCTTTCGCAACAGCTTTTCTGACCGCATTCAATGTCTCAGCCGTCTGTCGACCCTGCTGGTGAAGAAATCCTGGGCGGAAACGCCGATGAAGGAGCTGGCGACGACAGCGCTCGCCTATGACTCGCTCGCCACGCGCGATCGGATATCCATGTCAGGGGAAGAGGTCGAACTGCGCTCGGAAGTCGCCCTGGCCCTGGGCATGGCTCTGCACGAGCTTCTCTCCAATGCCGAGCAGCACGGCGCTCTGTCGACCGAAGAAGGGTGCGTAATGATCGACTGGCGGATCGGCGATGACGAAGGCCGATGGCTGCGGGTCAATTGGAAGGAGCGCGGCGGGCCGCAGGTTGCAGACCCGCAACATTCAGGCGTCGGTCTCTATCTGATGAAGACCGTCCTTACGAGACAGTTCGGCGGCGACATCAACATTGCCTTCGAGCCCGATGGGTTGCGCGCAACCATCACGGCGGAGGTTTAGAGAACGCCCCTCCGCTTTGCTGGATCATTGCAAAGCTGACGCACTCTTTTTTGAGCGCCTCACCACTGGGCGAGACGTTCAAAGCCTCCAATTCCCCGGTTCTGTGAAACGCGCAGGGGAGTTCGAGAATGCCCGGGCCCAAAAGCTGGCGTAACGCGCTATTCGGAATCCTCGTCGTCTGGCTCGCCACCTTCGCGTGGGCCAATCGTTTCGTCCCCACGAGCTCGCCTTATTTTCATAAAAACCGCTATACCGGCGCGCAATGCCACAGAGGCGTCGAGTGCTGGATGCCGCATTCGGCCGGGACCTGGGCGGCGAAAGCCGAATGACGGAGCCTGTTCACTTCGACGGGGCCGCAAATTTGGAGACGAACGCCTCGATGATCGGGCGCTGACCCTTCGTGATTTTCCCCAGCGCTTCCCGAGGCTCGAACCAGCCGGCTCTGTCGATCTCGGGAATGTCGATCATCCGCCCGGATTTCGGCGGCCATTCGATCAGGCATTCATTGCTTTTGACGCGTGAGGGCTCGACGTCGCCCTCGAGCGCGAAGGCGGCCACCTGCTTGCCGCTGGGCTGCTTGAAAACCCCGAGAGGCGTCAGCGCGCCCGTCAGCGCCACGCCCGTTTCTTCTGCGAACTCGCGCCTGGCGGCGCCTTCCAGCTCTTCCCCGTCATCGATCTCTCCTTTCGGGATCGACCAGGCACCGTCGTCCTTTCTGGCCCAAAAAGGCCCGCCGGGGTGGACCAGAAAGACTTCGATCCCATTAGCGATACGCCGGTAAAGGAGTACGCCCGCGCTGCGTTTCGGCATGGCTCGCTCTCCCACACGCCCGATTTTCGGAAATGACGCGTCAGATTTCGGCCGCATTCGTCAACAAACAGTCTCCCCGCCGAGAATGCCAAACGAACGGAGTGACGAAAGCGCCATGAGGAACCGGTTAAGCTTGCCCTTGAAAGCGCTCTTCGCCCTCGCCGTGACGGCGCCTGGGACGGCCCTTGGAAGTCCCTTGGATCGCGGGCCGATCGCAGATTTTTTGACCCTTTTCCGTCAGCAATCGATTCCCAAGCAGGTCGTGCTCTGGCGTCACCCGGAATATAAAGCGGGAACCGTCGTCATCTCGACCACGGAACGGCGTCTTTACTATGTGCTCGGCGGCGGTCAGGCGATCGAATATGGCGTCGGCGTCGGTCGCGAGGGCTTCACCTGGTCGGGCGTGAAGACTGTCTCACGCAAGCGCGAGTGGCCCGACTGGCGCCCGCCCACGCCGATGCTGAAACGCCGGCCTGATTTGCCGCGCTATATGGCGGGCGGCATGGAGAATCCGCTCGGAGCCCGGGCGCTCTATCTCGGCTCCAGCGACTATCGCATCCATGGTTCGAACGAGCCGGATACGATCGGCGCGGCCGTGTCCTCCGGCTGCATCCGCATGACCAACAACGACGTGATCGACCTCTATTCACGCGTGAAGGTCGGCACGAAGGTCGTGGTTCTCCGATAGATCAGCGCGTGGCGGCCTTCTGGCTCGCTTCGACCCTAAGCCGAGCCTGCATCGCCTCGCCCGCGCGATGAAAGCGGACGTCGATCTCGCTTCCGGCCGGGGTCGCGCCGAGGAATGCGCGCAATTGCGCAGGAGCCGCGATCGAGCGCCCATCGACCGCGGTTATAACATCGCCTTTGCGAAGTCCGGCGAGCGCCGCCGAAGAGGCCGGCTCCACCGTGACGATCTCGGCGCCTGCGCCATTCCCCGAAGGCGAACGGATCGAAACCCCGATATGGCCGCGACGCACCTCCCCGCTTTCGACAATCTGCGCCATGATGCGGCGCGCCATGTCGATGGGGATGGCGAAACCGATGCCATGGCTCGCGCCTGATTTGGACAGAATGGCGGTGTTGAGGCCCACGAGGCGGCCATCGAGCGTCACCAGTGCGCCGCCGGAATTGCCCGGATTGATCGAGGCGTCAGTCTGAATGAAATCCTCATAGCCTTCAATTCCGAGCCCCGCGCGGCCGATCGCCGACACGATGCCCGAGGTCACTGTTTGGCCAAGGCCGAATGGGTTGCCGACGGCGAGAACGAAATCGCCGACCTCCAGCGTTCGGCTATCCCCCATCGGAACGGCGGCAATGTTATCCGCCTTGATTTTCAGCACGGCGATATCCGTGGCCTTGTCGCGGCCCACGAGCTGGGCGCGGAAACGGCGGCCGTCCTTGGTCGTGACCTCGATGACCGAGGCGCCGCGGACGACATGCTCATTTGTGAGGATCAGCCCACCCTCGGCGTCGACAATGACGCCCGACCCCGCTGAGGTCGTCTCGCGCTTCAGATGGGTGTTGGGGATCTCGAAGAACTCTTGAAGCACCGGGTCGACGACCGTCGGCACCTCAACCGATTCGATCCGCTTCGTGGCGATGTTGACGACGCCCGGCGTCACCGCGCGAACGACGGAAGCGACGGAAGCCTTTGGCCCCGGGGGCAAAGCGCCGGCGACAAGCGGCGTCGGGCAGGCGAGAAGACACAAGAGAGCGAAACGTCGAATCATGGCGGGTCAAACTCTTGAACGCGCTCGGCAAAAAGATGGCGTGGGCCGGGTAATCGCGGCGGCGCCGTCGCTTATAGTTAATCCTTTGCTCAGCGCCCGATCGGGGACTTAAGAAGCGCCAGCCCCTCCTTCAAGGAGAAAAATCAGCACTCGCGCAGACACGCTGCTAACAAGTTGTTTTTATACATATTTCTGGCTCAATAGTTGCTTCCATTAACGTGTCGCTCCTAGTTTTTTTTGAGCATTCCGAATGGAAAGGAGACCGAGATGGCGTCCAGGGAGTTCCGCTTGCAGATGCAGGGTTACGGTCTGACGACGGCCAATATTTTTTATGGCCTGCCCGACCATCCCAGGATCATCCAAAGCTACATCTGGCAGGAATATGATCTGCACCCGCATTTTCCGGAGCTGAGGAAATTCCTGGATTTTTGGACGAAAAGCCTGGACGGACCGCTCCATGGCGTGACGGTGGCGCATGCGCGACTCATCACGCCGGCTGAGATGCGGCTGGTCAACGGCGAATTTCATGTGCACTGACCTCGCCGCCTCAATCGTCCTTGCCGATGAATTAAGCCTGCCTCTCGCGGCTCTGTCCTGAAACAGGAAAAGGCGGACAGACGAAGGACAAACACAGTCCGAATCGGCGGCGCCCGAAAAGCGCGGCCGATTCGCTAACAACTGGTTTCTCTCGCACGGCTGGCCAAAAATTGGGCTTTGATGCAAGAATGACGGGCCATTCTTGGCGCAGGGAAGAAACGACATGAAAAAGGAAAGCTTCAACGGCGCGACTCTCGCTGTCGCGGCGGTCTCAATCGCGCTCGCGGGCGCCGCGCCGGCCGCGAAGGCCGAGACGACCGCCGCGAGAGTTCATTGCCTCGGCGCCAATAGCTGCAAGGGTAAAAGCGATTGCCATTCGCCCAAAAACGCCTGCAAGGCCATGAACTCCTGCAAGGGCAAAGGCTGGGTCTATATGGAAACGGCTCAGGCCTGCGAAGCGGCCGGCGGCAAGACGCTCGACTGAGTCTCTTCGAGAAGAAGTCGCCGGGGCCGGGCAGAACGCCCGGCCCGGCGCTTGATGCCTTTATGGCGCCGTGAGCCCCTCTCGCCCCGGGACAGACGCCTCGCTGCGCAGCCGGACGAAGGTCTCGATCACGAAATAGAACACCGGCAGGATGAAGAGCGTCAGCAGGGTGGCGACGATCAGGCCGCCCACGATGACGGTCGCTAGACTGCGCTGCACGTCGCTGCCGATGCCCGTCGCCATCGCCGCGGGCAGCATGCCGACCGTCGCGACGGTCGAGGTCATGAGCACGGGCCGGAAGCGCTCGCCCGCGCCCTCCAGCACGCCGGTCCTGATGGCGGCGATGAAGTCGCGTCGCATTGCTTGCGGCTCGACTTCGGTCGCAACCCAACGGGCGCGCGCCGCCGCGATGCGAACCGCCGACGTCCGGTTGAGGTTGGCGACCATGATGATGCCATTCTGCACGGCGACGCCGAACAGCGCCAGAAAGCCGACGCCCGTCGCGACATTCAGGCTGTCGCTTCGGATATGCAGGGACACAAGGCCGCCAAGCGTCGCAAGCGGCACGACGCCGAGAATGAGCAGCGCATGCCGAAACTTCCCGAAGCCGATGAAGAGGAAGAGGAGCATCAGAACCAGCACGGCGCCGACGATGGTCGTCAATCGCTTCTGCGCACGCTGCTGGTTTTCGAATTTGCCGCCCCAAACCACCTTGTACAGCGACTGGTCGTATTTCACATTCTTGGCGATGCGTTCCTGGGCGTCCTCGAGATAGGAGGAAAGATCACGATTCTCGTAGTCGACGCGCACGGTCAAAGAACGCTTCGTCTTGTCGTGCGAAATGGCGCTCTCGCCGTTTTGCAGGCTGATCTTCGAGATCTGCGACAACGCGATCTGCGCGCCCGCTGACGTGTTCACAAGCAGATTGCCGAGCGCCTCGGGGCTGTTGCGCGCCTCCGGCGGAAAGCGAAGCGTGACGTCGTAGCTTCTCTCGTTGACGTAGATTTGCCCGATCGGGCTGCCACCGACGCCGGTCTGAATGAGAGTGGCAACATCGGCGACGTTGATCCCATAACGCGCCGCGAGGCTTCGATCGATATGGAAGGCGATCTGCGGAATCGGCGGCTCCTGCACGATCGACGTCTGCGAGGTGCCGGGCGTGTCTTTCAAAGTGGCGACGATCTCACTCGCGATTCGCCGGCTCTCCTTGAGATCCTGGCCGAACACTTTGACCACCAGCGCGGAGTGCGCGCCGGCGACCAGATCGTTCACATTGTCGATGATCGGCTGGCTGATGCCGACTTCCACTCCCGGCAGCTGCTTCAAGCGCTCCGCGAGGCGACGCACCAAATCAGCCTTGGTTTCGCCGGCCGGCCATTCGTCATAGGGCCTCAATCCGACAGGCGCTTCAATGTGGCTCAACGTCCAGGGATCGGTCCGATCGTCGTTGCGGCCAATCTGGGAGACAACGAAGGATGCTTCGGGGAACTCCATGACGGCGTTGCGAAGGTCGCGGGCCATTTCCTCCGCCTTGCCGATGGAAATGCCGCTCGGCAGCTGCACCTGGAGCCAAAGAGAGCCCTCGTCCAGATTGGGCAGGAACTCGCGGCCGATCGTGGCGCCTGTGACGACGACCCCGAGGAAGGCCGCGGCCGCCGCGCCATAAATGATGCGGGGGCGGTCGACGCATATCGCGAGCAGCTCGCCATATTTGTCCTGCAGCCACTCCAGCGGCACATTGTGGAAAATCTCGGAGGGCTTGTGAAAAGCGATATAGGCGAGCCCCGGCACGAGCAGAAGCGAACAAAGCAAGGCGCCGAAAAGCGCATAGGAAATCGTATAGGCGACCGGCGAGAAGAGCTTGGCTTCGACGCGCTCCAGGCCGAGAAGCGGCAGATAGGCCGTGATGATGATGATCGTCGCGAAGAAAATCGGATTGACGACCTGACGGACGATGAATTGGACGGTATCGGTCTCGAGCGGGCGGGTCGGATTATGCTCGCGCACACGCAATATGGCTTCCGTCACGACGATCGCGCCATCGACGATGACGCCGAAGTCGATGGAGCCGAGCGACAGAAGATTGGCGGGCAGCTTCGTCAGATTCATGAGAATGAAGGTCACGCTGAGCGCGATGGGAATCGTCACGGCGACGACGATCGCGCTTCGTGGGCTGCCCAGGAACAGGATCAGCACGATGAAGACCAGCGCGACGCCCTCGCCGACCGTATGGCCAACCTTGGAGACGGTCGCCTCCACGAGGTCGTTGCGGTCGAGATAAGGCACAATGCGGACGCCCTGCGGCGCCAACTCAGCCTGCAACTGCTCCAGCCGCTCGTGCACGGCCTTCAAGACCTGTCCGGCGTTTTCGCCTTTGAGCATCTGGATCGTGCCCTGAATCGCGTCAGAGTTGTGATCCTTGCCGAGAACGCCTTCGCGTTCCTGGCTGCTCATTTGCGGCGTGCCGAGGTCGCGCGTGAGAATGGGCGTGCCCTTGCTCTGCGTGACGACGATATTGCCGAGATCTTCGAGATTGCGCACCAGACCGATGCTGCGGATGACGTAGGATTGCTCGCCGCGCGTGATGCGGCTACCGCCCGAGCTCGCGCTATTGCTCGAAATCGCGGTCGACACGTCGGAGAGGCCGAGGCCATAGCGCTGTAGCGACAGCGGATCGATCTCGAGCTGGAACTGCCGCGTCAGCCCGCCGAAATTGGCCACGCTCGCAACGCCCGGAACCTGATTGAGCGCGGGCAACACCACCCAGCGTTGAATCTCGGAGAGCTCCGCGAGATTCTTTTCATCCGACTCCAGCGAATAGCGAAGAATTTCGCCGGCCGGCCCGGTCAACGGCCCGAGCGTCGGCTGAATATTCGATGGCAGGGACACCTGGCTGACGCGCTCCAGCACGCGCTGCCTCGCCCAATAATCCTCGACGCCGTCCTTGAAGACCATGGTGATCAGGGACAGGGCGAAGGTGCTGCTCGATCGTATCGTAACGAGGCCTGGCGTGCTCGCGAGCGCGCGTTCGAGCGGCACGGTGATCTGCTGCTCGACCTCTTCGGCTGCGAGGCCTCTCGCCTGGGTGGTGACGATCACCGTCACGTCGCCGACGTCGGGATAGGCTTCGAGCTTGAGTTGGGTCCAGGAATAGAGGCCGTAGAAGAAAATCAGGATCGTCGCCAGAATGACGATCAGCCGCTTCTGGAGGCAGAGTTCGACGGCGCGTTCAATCATTGAGCAGAACTCCGCCGCGCACGACGATCCGCTCGCCGGGCTCCAGCCCGCGCACGATGGTCGCCCCCTCGTAATCGGAGTCGATGACGACCGTTCTTCTTCGGAAGGTCCAGGGCGCCGTTTCGACGAAGACGCTGGTCGTGTCATTCACGATGAACAGCGCCGAGGAAGGGACAAGAATGCTTTGCGTCGCGGGCGCGAAGAAGCGAACCGTCGCGAACATGTTCAGCTTGAAGATGCCATAAGGGTTATCGAAGGAGATGCGCACCTTGTTGCGGCGCGTATCCGCCTCGAGCAATTGGCTGATCACCTGGACGCGGCCCGAGAAGACTTCTCCGGGATAGGCGAGAAGAGAAACCTCCACCCGCTCGTCCTTTTGGACGAAGGAAAGATCCTTCTCCTGTACGCTGGCCGTCACCCAGATCTTTTCGAGATTGGAGATGGTCATCATCGAGTCGGTGGCGCTGTCGATGAAATCGCCCGGCGCAGTGTCGAGCGAGGTGATTGTGCCGTCGATGGGCGTCGTGAGCACAATCTGCCGCTGGCCCGAGACCTTTCCGCTGTCCCCGATGACGTCGAGGCGCGCCTCGGCGCGCTTGAGCTCGGAGATCGCCTGCCCATAATCGTTTTGCGCCTGCTCCAGCTCCTTGAGCGCGAGGCCGCCGGCCTTATTGAGGCTCACGGATCTTTCCATCGCGCTCTTGGTGAGTTTCACCGTCGCGCGCGCTTTCTCGGCGTCGGCCACCGCCTGCGCGAGATCGCCAGAGTCGATCGTCGCGAGGCGTTGCCCTTTCTTGACGGCGTCGCCCAGCGAGATGTTGAGCTCGCCGACGCGGCCCGACACCGGCGCTAGAATTTTGACCGTACGCGTCGGGTCGGCCTCGACGGTTCCGGTCACCAATTTGCTGCGGCTGATGCTTTTCTGCTGAACCGGCGCGACCGCAATGCGTGTGCGATAAGGCGAGCCTTCCGGCACGAAGATCGTTCCCTGGCGCCTGATGAGCTGCGCGGCGTCGCCGCCGCCAATGGCGCCGGTCTCATGACGCTCGTCTTTCCCCGCGCCATGCCCCGACGTGACCGACCATATGACGCTGGCCATGATCACTGCGGCCGCGGCCGCGATCGTCAATCTGGCCCGCGCGGGTAGCTCTTTGAACTTCAGGAGGACGTTCATTTAGGCGTGTTTTCCTGCGGACGGTCTTGCGCGAAGAGAATATGGCGGCTGCCGGCGTTACCTGAGCGGTCTGCAATCAATGCGGAATGCGCGACTTAATTGTGACAGCGGCGGCTCTGTTGTCCGCCCTGTTGCGACACAGGCTCCGCCCTGTCAATCTCGGCGCTTCAATATGATGTATTTAAAGATTTGCTGATCGAAATTCGGCGGGAGCCCGCCTCTGTGCGGGGCAACGGGGCTTGCGCATCGCCCTGCCCGGATCAGCGAGGCGTTCCCGTTCGCGAAATACGAAGTCCAATTAAACGCCCGCAAAAGTGCGATCGGGCGTCCAGAGCAAAACCAGCGCTCTTGTGGTTCGGATTCCGGGTCGGGCATTCAACCCGCCCGGAATGACACGCCCCATGCAAGCTATTGCTTGCCGATCCTGCTCAGCCGGCCTTATCGACCAAGGCGATCAAGCCTTTGAGCAGCGCCACGGGATCCGGCGGACAGCCGCGGATGTGGAGATCGACCGGAATGACCTGCGAGACCGCGCCCACGCAGGCGTAGCTGCCGGCAAAGACGCCGCCGTCGAAAGCGCAATCGCCCACCGCCACGACCCATTTCGGATCGGGCGTCGCGTTGTAGGTGCGCTCCAGCGCCTCTTTCATATTCTTGGTCACAGGGCCCGTGACGAGGAGCACGTCGGCGTGCCGAGGCGAGGCTACGAATCGCAGACCAAAGCGCTCGAGATCATAGAAGGCGTTGCTCAGCGCGTGAATCTCGAGCTCGCAGCCGTTGCAGGAACCCGCGTCGACCTCACGGATTGAGAGACTGCGACCGAGCTTCTCGCGGGCGGTCTTTTCCAGCGCCTGTCCGAGTTCTGCGAGCGCCGCGTCTTCGGGCGGCGGCGGCGGCTCGGTCAGCGCGCCGCGCAAGAGCCCTTGAAAGAGAAATTTCTGCATGATTCCCAGCCGCTTAGAGGTCGTGCCCCGAATAGGAGCAGTTGAAGGATTTGTTGCAGAGCGGGAAATCCGCGACGATGTTCCCCTTGATTGCGGCTTCGAGCAGCGGCCATTGGAACCAGGACGGGTCGCGCAGATGCGCCCGTTCGATCCGGCCGTCGGCCGAAAGGCGCAGCCAAATGAAAATATCGCCGCGGAACCCTTCCACGAGCGCAGCGCCCTCGGTCGCGCCCGGCGCCGCGCCGAGATCGGCGTGGATCGGGCCATGAGGAAGGCGATCCAAAATCTGCTCGATGATCTCGATCGACGCTCTCACCTCGTCGAACCGCACCCAGACGCGCGCATCGACGTCGCCGCCGGTCGATTGGCCGAGCTCGAATGAGAGCGCGTCATAGGGCGCGTAGCCGATGGTCGCGCGGGCGTCGAAGCGACGGCCCGAGGCGCGGCCGATAAAACCCCCGCAGGCATATTGGCTAGCGAGCCCGGCGCTCAGCACGCCGGTCGCAACGGTGCGGTCCTGCAGCGAGGTCGTGTCGCCATAGAGCGCCACGAGACGCGGCACCATGACGGCGATCCAGTCCAGCAGGGAGCGCAACGTCTTTTCACCCTCCTCCGAAAGGTCCGCGGCGACGCCGCCGGGCGTGATGCGGTCCATCATCAGCCGATGGCCGAAACAGGCAGAGGCCGCGCGGAGCAGCCTTTCGCGAACGAGACCGCATTGGGCGAGCATCAGCGCAAAGGCGGCGTCGTTGCAGATGGCGCCGATGTCGCCGAAGTGATTGGCGAGGCGCTCGATTTCCGCCATCAAAGCGCGTAGCCACACAGCCCGCGCAGGCGGCTCGACGCCGTAAGCCGCCTCGACGGCGCGCGCGAAGGCGAAGCTGTAAGCCACGGTGCTGTCGCCGGAGACGCGCGCGGCGAGCTTCGCCGCCTTGTCGAGCGGCGCGCCCGCCATGAGGCTGTCGACGCCCTTGTGCACGAAACCGAGCCGCTCCTCGAGCCGCACGACCACCTCGCCATTGCAGGAGAAGCGGAAATGGCCGGGCTCGATGATGCCCGCATGCACCGGCCCGACGGGAATCTGGTGAAGCGGCGCGCCTTCGGCCGGGCAGAATTCATAACGGTCGCTCGCCGTTTCGATCGGCGCCGCCGCCCCGTCGGGATGACGAAGCCCCCAGCGGCCGTGATCCAGCCAGTGACGCGTATCGGGCGATCCCTCGGGCGTGAGTCCGTAAAGGTCGGCGATGGTGCGTTCCTGCCTCAGCGCCGGCGGATGCCGCACGCCGACCGAGGGAAAGCGGCCCTGCGGGCAGTCGAGCGAGACGAGCCGAACCTTTGGCGTCGCCCGGTTGACGACGGCCATGAACACATGGGCGCCGTCGCTCCAGAGGCTGAGAAGATCGGCCTTGCGGCCGGCGATCTCTTCGATCACCGCGCGCCAGCCCGCGTCATCGACCGTCTCGCGCGCCCAGGGGCGGCAGGATGCGGCCGGCGCAGGAGCCGTGCTGTTCGGGTCCTTTGGGGTGAAGAGCATTTGCATATCCCTTTGCGCTTATCCCAGCAGCCGCGCCACGTTCTGGAACCAGGTGACGAGATAAGACGGCAGGTAAAGGCCCGCGAGGAGCACGAGCGAAAGATGCGCGATCAGCGGTATGGGAGAGGCCGGCGCCTCTCCGGCGCTCTGCGACGGTTCGCCGAAAGCCATGCCGATGAGGCGCATCAACAGGGCGCCGAAGGCGACGAGAAGGCCCAGGACCAGCGGAACGGCCAGCCATGGCTGGCGCGCGAAGGCCGAGCTCACGACCAGAAACTCGCTCATGAAGACGCCGAGCGGCGGCATGCCGCAGATCGCCATCACGCCCACGACCAAGCTCCAGCCCAGGACGGGATGGCTCTGGGTCAGGCCCCTGATTTCGGCAATCTTCTGCGTGCCCTTGGCCTGAGCGATGTGGCCGACAGAAAAGAAGATCGCGGATTTGGTGAGGCTGTGCATCGCCATATGCAGCAGCCCGGCGAAATTGGCTACTGGGCCGCCGATTCCGAAAGCGAAGGCGATGATGCCCATGTGCTCGATCGACGAATAGGCGAAGAGCCGTTTGATGTCGTCGCGCCGGTAGAGCATGAAGGCCGCGAAGAGCACGGAAGCCAGGCCCAGCGCGATGAGCAGCGGCCCGGGCGTGATGGCGGCGGCGTTGGCCGTGAGCAGCATTTTGAAGCGCAGCACGGCATAGAGCGCAACATTCAGCAGCAGACCGGAAAGCACCGCCGATATGGGCGTCGGACCTTCGGCATGCGCGTCGGGAAGCCAGGCGTGCATGGGCGCGAGGCCGACTTTCGTCCCATAGCCGAGCATCAGGAAGACGAAGGCCACATTGAGCAGACGCGGGCTGAGATGAGTGGCGTGCTGCATGAGCGTGGACCAGAGCATGGCGTCATAGCCCTCGCCCAGGAACGGCTCCGCCGACATATAGACGAGGATCGTGCCAAAGAGCGCGAGCGCAATGCCGACGCTGCCGAGGATGAAATATTTCCAGGCGGCTTCGAGAGAGTCGCGCGTGCGATAAAGGCCGACCATGAGAACGGTGGTGAGCGTCGCGACTTCGACCGAGACCCACATGAGGCCGATGTTGCTGGCGAGAAGCGCCAGATTCATCGCGCACATGAGCGCCTGATACATCGCGTGGTAAAAGCGCAGATTGCCCGGCGTCAGCTTCCCCATCGCCATTTCATGCTCGATATAGCTCGCGCTGAAACCCGCCGTGGTGAAGCCGATCAGCGTCGACAGCACGACGAAGACGACGTTGAGATCGTCGACGGAGAGGAAGCTGCCGGCCTCGTGCCCCTTGGCGAGGAGCAAAAGCGCGAAAACGAAGGTTGCGCCTGACGCGGCCACATTGAGCTGGGCCGCTTTCTTGTATTCGGTCTGAAAGGCCAGGACGCCCGCCGCAACCGCCGGAATGGCGACGAGCGCGTTCGACACCATGAAAAATTCGGAAATCATCGGCGTTCTCCGCGCACGCGATCGAGTTCGTATAGATCCACCGTGTCGAAGCGTTCCCGGATGCGGAACAGGAAGATGCCGATCACGATAAAGGCGATGAGGATCGAGAAGGCGACGCTGATCTCGACGACGAGCGGCATGCCATTGGCGCCCGCGGCCGCCAGAACGAGCCCGTTCTCCAGCGACATGAAGCCGATGATCTGACTGACGGCGTTGCGCCGCGTGACCATCATCAACATGCCCAGAAGGACGATCGTCAGCGCGAAAGCCAGGTCCTCACGCGCGAAGGGGTCGGCGGTCGTGGTTGCGGGGAGCATGACGACGAGCGAAAGCCCCATCAGGAACATCCCGACGAGCATGGTCGCGCCGATGCCGCCGACGACTTCCACAGTGCGGTGGACGCGTAGGGCCTTGACGATTTTGTGCAGGCTGAAAGGAATGATGATCGCCTTGAAGACCAGGGCGATCGCCGCCGTCACAAAGAGATGCGGCGCCTCCTGCACATGGGCCTGCCAAGCGACTGACAAAGTCAGCACAAGGGCGTGCAGCGCGAAGATGTTGATGAGCCCGGTGAGGCGATCCTGGTAGAGCAGCATGAAGCTGACAAGCACCAGTCCGCCCGCGAGAAGCTGCGCGATGTCGAGAGACAGATGCCCTTGCATTACAGGCTCCGGGTGACAAAGACGAGGAGAGTGCCGAGAAGACCGAGCATCAGCGCCGCCCCAAGGAAGTCCGACACGCGGAAGACGCGCATCTTTGCGGTCGACACTTCGAAGAGCGCCAGTAGAAAGCCCGCGACGAAGATCTTCAGGACGTAGAAGGCGACGCCGTAGCCCATATCGGCAAGACTGCCATCCGGGTGCGCGATGCCGAAGGGGAAGAAGATGCAGCTGATGAGCGATACGTAGAGGAGAAGCTTGAGCGCGGAGGCCATTTCGATGATGGCGAGATGGCGCCCCGAATATTCGAGGATCATCGCCTCATGCACCATGGTGAGCTCGAGATGGGTGGCGGGATTATCGACTGGAATGCGCCCATTCTCCGCGATCGCGACGATGATGAGGCCGATCAGCGCGAAGAGCACGGAGACACGCAGCGCGAAATCCGACGCCATATAGGCGGCAACCTCGGAGAGCTGGGTCGAGCCGGCGATGAGCGAGACAATGAAGGCGATCATGATCGTCGCCGGCTCGGCGAGCGAACCGAACATCGTTTCGCGGCTCGAGCCGATGCCCCCGAAGCTCGTCCCCACATCCATGCCGGCGAGTGCCAGGAAGAAGCGGGCGGCGCCGAGCAAGGCGGTGAGCGCGATGAGATCGGCGATCCAACTGAACATCAGCCCGGTCGCGAAAGTCGGAACGAGCGACGCCGCCACCCATGTCGTCGCGAAGATGAGATAGGGGGCTGCGCGGTAGAGCCAGGAGGCGTCATGGGCGAGCACGACGTCCTTTCTCAGCAGGCGAATGAGATCATACCAGGGCTGCAAAAGCGGTGGCCCGCGCCGCCGCAGCAGTCGGGCTTTCACCTTGCGCGTGAATCCGATCAACACCGGCGCGAGCGCCAGCACCAGGGCCATTTGCGCCGCTTGCGAGAAGAGGTCGAAGAGAAAGGTCATAGCGCCACGAGGATGAGGAGAAAGACGAGGGCGGCGAAGACGAGGGCGACATATTCCTGGATCGACAGGAAGTTCACCACATTGAGCCGCCCCGAGCAGAACAGCACGGCCTTCGTCAGCGGTTCGTAGATGTAGTCGATGAAGCGGTCGCCGATCTCCACGGAGAAATGCGCGGCGCGCGTCTCTCCCGGAAGCGGCATGTCGAGCTTCTCGCGCACCGAGAAGGCGACGACGCCGAGCGCGCGACGGACGGGCTGGGCAAAGCTGCTCGCCGTATATTGGCTCGCGGGGGTCGGATCGACATAGCCGCAATCCCACGGCGGCGCCCGGCGCAACGGACGCGGCCAGATGGTTTTGATCGTCTGCGCCATCGCAAAGGCCGATAGGCCGATGAAAGCGAAGACGATCAGGCCGTTGTAGGAGCTGCGGCTCTCGGCGATGGGCGCGATTGTGAACCAGCCGATCTGGCTCTGCGCCGGCATACGGCCGCCGACAAATTCGGCCGCCGCGGGCGAGATCGTGTCGATCATGAAGCTCGGCGTAATCCCCGCCAGAAGGCAGAGAGAGATCAGCGCAAACATGGCGCGCAGCGACCATTGATCGGTCTCCTGCGCCTGCTCCGCGGCCGGCGAACGCGGGCGGCCAAGGAAGACGACGCCAAAGGCCCGCACATAGGCGCCGGCGCCCAGCGCCGCGCTCAGCGCCAGCGTCACGCCGACGGCCGGCGTGATCAGCTTCAAGATCCACTGCGGCAGCGAGGGGCTCAGAAGGATGGCCTGGAACACCAGCCACTCGGAGACGAAGCCGTTGAGCGGCGGCAGCGCGGCGATCGCCATGCAGCCCCCGAGAAAGACGAAGGCGGTTTTGGGCATCGAGCGGATCAGGCCGCCGAGCTTTTCGATGTTCTTCTCGCCCGTCGCGCCGAGGACGGCGCCAGCGCCGAAGAAGAGCGTGCTCTTGAACAAAGCGTGGTTGAAGACATGGAACAGCGCCGCGGTGAAGGCCAGCGCCGCGGGCAGCGCCTGGCCGTTGGCCTTGAAAGCCAGCGCCAGTCCGAGCGCGACGAAGATGATGCCGATGTTTTCAATGGTGCTGTAGGCGAGAAGCTTCTTAAGATCGCTCTGAACCGTCGCGAACAGCACGCCGATCAGGGCGCTCGCCGCGCCGAACACCAGCGGGTGAATGCTCCACCAGAAAGCGGGCGGGCCCAGAAGATCGAAAGCCATACGAATGAAGCCGTAAATGGCCACCTTCGTCATGACGCCGCTCATCAGCGCCGAGACATGGCTCGGCGCGGCGGGATGAGCGAGCGGCAGCCAGATATGCAGCGGAACGAGTCCCGCCTTGGAGCCGGCCCCGAGGATGACGAGGGCGAGGACGAGGCCGGATTTCCAGGCGTCCTTAGGAACGCCACGGATCGTGTCGAAGTCATAGGCGCCGGTCGCGCCGCCAAGAACGCCGAAGGCCATGAGCAGGCACAGCGTGCCGAAGCTCGCCATGAGCAGATAAATGTAGGCGGCGGCGCGGTTTTCGGCGTGATCGTGGTGGGAAATGACCAGCGCCCAGGACGAGAGCGACATGAACTCCCAGGCGACGAGGAAGGTGAAGGCGTCGTCGGCCATCACAACGCCGTTCATGCCGGCGATAAAGGCCGGGAAGAACGGCAGCACGCGCATCGGGCTCTTCTCATGCGCCCCATAACCGATCGCATAGGCGCTCGCCGCCGCGCCGCCGAGATTGACGACCGCAAGGAAGAACGCGCTCAGCGCATCTATGCGAAAGCGCATGCCGATCCAGGGCAAGCCCAGGGGCAGCGTCGTCTGCAAGGCATGCGCGCCCCTCGGGACGATGACCGCGAGAAAAATCACCGCGCATAATCCGCCTGTGAGCCCGTAAACGAGCCGCGTCACGTCCGCGCGGTCCTTGAAGCGGATCGAGGCCACGCCGACGCCGACCAAGGCGCCCACGCAGAGAAGGGCAAGATAAAGCGGCATTTATGTTCCTTGAATGATTCGGCCGGGAGCCTTCCCTGAATAGACGGCCGCGGGCGGCGGCTGTCTATCCAGGGAGCGTCTCACCCCGGCGACATTTCCGCCGGAATGGGGCGCGGCGCTTTGTCGCCCTTATGCCGGGCGCTTGCGCGGCGCCAGGGGATGGTCCGAGGTCGGGACGAGCTGGTCGAGCCCGCGGATTTCCGCATGGCCGCCCTTGTTATGGTAGTCCTCGCAGAAATGATGGAGATTTTCCATCACCGTGTGGTCGACGGTCGCCGTTTCGGAGAGATCGAAGAAAACCTTCTTGCCCGGCGGGATAGAGGTAAGGTCGTTCTTGAGCGCAAGATAATTGCCGAAGAAGGCCGCGCCCTTCACCTGCACATGGTAGACGCCGGGCGACGTCTCCTCGATCGAGCGGTCGAGCTTGATCACATCAGCCCAAGGGATGCTGCGCCAGAAATGGAAGGCCAGCTCCGCCAGCACGCCGATGGCGACGCCAATGAGAAGGTCGGTCGCGAGCACGCCGACGATGGTGATGACGAAGACGCCCAGCTGGTCCCAGCCGATCGCCAGAGTTTTCTTGAACTCGCGCGGCGACGCCAGCCGATAGCCCGTGAAGACCAGGAGCGCCGCCAGCGAGGCGAGCGGGATCTCGTGGATCAGCTTCGGGAAAAGGGCGACGAAGACGAGCAGGAAGAGCCCGTGGAAGAAATTGGCCCAGCCCGTTTTCGCGCCATTGTTGACGTTGGCTGAGCTACGGACGATTTCCGCGATCATCGGCAAGCCGCCAATCAGACCGCAGATAGCGTTGCCGACGCCCACCGCCGCGATATCGCGGTTGAGATCGGACGTGCGCTTGTAGGGGTCGAGCTTGTCGACCGCGGCGGCGCTCAGCAGGCTTTCGAGACTGCCGACGAGGGCGATGGTGACGACCTGCTGCCAGAAGACGAGATGGCCGACGAGCGCGAAATCGGGCGCGGCGAAGCCCGCCAGGAAATTCTCCGGCAAGGTGACGAGGAACTTCGGGCCGATCGTGAATTCATGATGCGGCAGGAAGACCATGTCCGGCAGGAAGAGGTATTTGTGCTCATCCTCGATGTCGAAATATTTGCCGAGGGCCATGCCGAGCAAGACGACGAGCAAAGGCGCCGGGATCATCTTGAGCTTGGGATTTCCAACGAAGGTCCACAGCGCCAGAATGCCCAGACCCAGAAAGCCGATGACCGCGACCTCTGGATTCATATCCCTCAAGCTTGCCGGGATGGCGCCGATGGTCTGGAACAGCGTCTGCGCATCGGGCTTCACGCCGAGCATGACGTGAATCTGCTTGGCCATGATGATGATGCCGATCGCCGCCAGCATGCCGTGCACGGCCGAAGACGGGAAGAAGGCGCTCATCTTGCCGGCCTTCATCACGCCCATGAGAATCTGCAGCAGGGAGGCGAAGAAGATCGCAGCGAGCGTATAGCGATAGCCCGCCATGGCGTTGCCGTCGCCGAGCTCCCCCACTGAATCGAGGATCACGACGATCAGGCCGGCCGCCGGCCCCATGATGGTGACGTAGGAGCCGTTGACGCGGGAAACCAGAAGCCCGCCCACGATGGCGCTGATGATGCCCGCCTGAGGCGGAAAGCCAGAGGCCATGGCGATGCCGAGGCACAAGGGCAAGGCGATCAGGAACACAAGGAAGCCCGATATGATGTCGGAGCGCCAGCTTTCGAAAAGCCCGGCGAACCCTGACTTGGGCGGCGAGGTGTCATAAGCTGGCGTGGAGATCGTCATCGTCTGTTATCCTCGAACTGGAGATGAAGACCGGGAAGAGCGATGGCGCCGCCTCCCGAGAGGCGGCGAAGGCATTTTCGGCGCCGAAGACGCCCTCGCTCTTTTTCTGGAGGGGCTACGGGCGCCGGAGCGCCGCTCTCGGACCGGGCGCGATTATATTGCAGGCTTCTTGCTATTTCATTAGGCAGAGCCGGAGATTCGTACAAAAGGAAAACCGCGCCGGCCTTTTGCTGCGCCTAAGTCACGCCTCATTCGCTCTCCTCGAATGGCCTTGAAGGGCTCAGCTACACTTGCAAGCGGCTGTTTCCATAATTTTTCGCAGTGCGGAAAAATGTTTCCGCTTCATGTCGGTAAAACGAACGCGCCCGCGGAAGCCCGGACAATCGCGGTGCGACACGCTATAGCCATGAAAAACAGGCACACACGGACGGAGGCGCTTGGGAGCATGAGCAATCGCAGTTCGGTCCTCCTTGTCGAAGATGACGCGGAAATCGCGGAGTTGATCTCGAGATATCTCGAAAATAACGGCATGGCCGTCACGCACATCCCCAATGGCGAGACTGTCGACGCCAAATTGGCCGCCGGCCACTTCGACATCCTCATCCTCGACCTCAACCTGCCGGGGGAGGATGGTCTTTCCATTTGCAGGCGGGTCCGAGCAGCGCACGACATCCCGATCATCATCGTCACCGCCCAGGGGGAGGACGTCGACAAGATCCTCGGGCTCGAGATGGGCGCGGACGATTATGTGGTTAAGCCCTTCAACTCCCGCGAATTGCTCGCGCGCATCCGAGCCGTGCTGCGGCGCAGCGGGCCGCAAAGCCGAGTCGAGGCCGGCCCATCGAACCAGATCTTTCAGTTTCTTGGCTGGCGCATTAACCTTCTCGCCCGGGAGGTCGTCTCGCCCAGCGGCATGAAGGTCGCCATGACCGGCGCCGAATTCGACCTGTTGCACGCCTTTTGCGAAAACCCGAACCGGGTGCTGACCCGCGATCAGCTCATCAACATGACCCACGGCCCCACGGCCGGACCATTCGAGAGAAGCATCGACGTGCTGATCAGCCGGCTCAGACAGAAGCTCGAGAAGGATCCTAAAAACCCCGCCATCATCCAGACGGTCAGGTCAGAGGGCTATATGCTCTCGGCGCCAGTTGCGCGAATATGACGGTCAGCAGCCTCTTGCGACGCCTTGCCCCGGACCGTCTAGCCGGTCAGATCACGCTGCTTATCCTCGTCTCGATCGTGACCTTCCAGACCGTCGTCCTGGTCACTTTCCATGTGCTGGACGTCGAGGGCCGGCGCCACATCGTCGATCAGACGGATTTCATCGCGAGCGTCGTTCTTGCGCTGGACGCGGCTCCGGCCGAGGCGCGTCAAGGGTTGCTCTCCGAATTCGCACACGCCGCGCCCTTCGCGAATATCCATTTGCAGCAGGAGAAGCCTCGGGCGGTCACGGCGGACGATAGGGAGTTCCGAAACGAAATCCGCCTTATACGGACGGACTTGTGGCCGGAGGCCGACGTTTACGCCGCCGCGCCGCCCAATGACGGCGGCTCGCCAGGCGTTATGGCTGTCGGGCTCCGCAAGGGCGGCTATGCGCTCATCTCCATTACCCAGCACCGCAAGCCGCCGCGCTCGGTGTGGCGATGGCTCTGGGAGCCTGAGCCCGGCACGCCCTTCCTGCTGACGCCCTGGGCGCTTTCGGCCATCCTGTTTTTCCTCAGCACCTCTGTTCTCGTGCTGTGGGCGTCGAACGGCATTGTCGAGCCGTTGATTACCTTGGCGCGGCATGCCGAGCAATTCCCCGGCGCGCGCGACAGCCAAGGCGCGCTCCCCGAGCGCGGTCCGAGTGAAGTGCGGGAGCTGACGCGCTCGATCAACCGAATGCAGGAACGCATCGGCGCCATGATCGTGGCGCGGACCCGCGTGCTGGCGGCCGTCAGCCACGATCTGAGAACCATCATCACGCGGCTGAATTTGAGAACCGAATTTATCTCCGACGGCGATCTGCGCACCAAAATGCTGCACGACGTCGACCTCATGGACGCCATGCTGCGTAAGAACCTGCAGTATCTGCGCGCAGAAAGCGATAAAACGGATTATTCCCTGATCGACCTCGACAGTGTTCTGCAGACCGTCGTGGATCAATTTGTGGATATGAATTACGCAGTGTCCTACTCGGGCGGCGGACGCCAGATGATGATCGGCTCCCTGACCGACATGCAGCGCGTCTTCACGAATCTCCTGGAAAACGCCGTCCATCACGCCGACGCCGTCGAGGTCAGGATCGACGAGTCGCTCCCCGGCAAGCTCGAGGTCGACGTCATCGACGACGGGCCCGGCATAGCGCCGGACCAGAAGTCAACCGTGTTCGAACCCTTCGTTCGCGGCGAGCCCGGGCGCACAATGGACAGCCACAGCGGATTCGGGCTCGGCCTGTCGATCGTCCGTTCGCTCGTCGAACGTCACGGCGGGACAGTCGCTTTGCTCGACCGGGAACCCAATGGGCTGATTGTCCGCGTCACACTTCCGCGCGCCAGCGGCGAAGAAGCTTAGACGGCAGGAACGGCTCCTCGCCGTTCCTGCCGGCGCTTCAGATTCCCTGACCTTTGCCACGGGAAGAACCCGACGAGCCGCTCGGGGCGGTCGAACCGCTCGAGCCCCCCTGATTGAGATCTTGCGAACTCGAGCCCGGGCTGGTGGAAGTCGAGCCCTTCTTCTGCATCGACTTGCTGCTGCCAAAGGTGTCGTTGGTCGAGCTCTTGGTATGGTGGCGATAATGATGCTTCGAATAGCATCCATGCGCCAAAGCCGAAGTGGGAGCCCAAGCCAGTATTGGCGCAACCAGCGCCGCTGCAAGCAATTTCCTGTTCATCGTCTCCTCCACGGATATTCCGGCGCTGCCGGAACACGGGCAAGTAAGCGTGTCCGCCCTTTGGGCAAGCGAAGCGCTGACTCGCATTATTTCCGATTTATTGCTGCGCGAGCTTGATGGCGCAGCAGACGTCGAGCGCGGCGATGGCGCCGATGGTCAGAGCGGCGAAGCCACTCGCTCGCTGCACGGTTTCGTCTTTGGAGCTCAACTGGGGCGCCACCGCCGCCATATCGAGCACATCGCCGGCGGCGCGCGCCCAGAGCCAGGGCGCCGGTCGACCTGAGAGAAGTATCCCGAGACCAGCAGCCATCTCACGCAGCCCATAAGTCTGGAGCAGAGACGAACGCTTTCTCGAGCCCGAACGGCGCTGCGAGTCGTTTTGGCGCGATCGCCTCGAGCAAGCCCAAACCAAGCGAAAACCAACCAAGGCCATTGGCGAGCATTCGCGTCGAGGGCGAGATTGCTTCGGCTCCAACCTGTTTCATCTCTTGTCCTTTCCGTCGATCGGACATCAGCTTTTGCCCACTATCTGGAACCGGCGCCTTCTTCAGACAGTCTCGAAATCCGCAATAGTTTTAGCCATGGCGGAGCTCGCTCGCTCTGTTCCGCCGCGCTAGCTGATCCGAGGCGTATCGCTTCGGTCGGCGAGCGCGCGGGCAACGAGCGCCGCATGGCGGAAACTCAAACGATAAAAGCGCAACGGTCGCAGGCGGAGGCGCCGTCCCGCGTAACAGTCGCGCGCCGCTTCATGCGCCGTCGACCCCTGGCCATTTTGCTTGGGGCGAGCGCCATCCTCGTGCTGGCGGCCATCGGCTATGTCTATTGGGAGCACTCTTCGCATTTTGAAAGCACGGACGACGCCTTCATCGACGCGCGGCAATATTCGATCGCGCCGAAAGTAGGCGGCTATGTCACCGCCGTCGACGTGACGGATAACCAGCATGTCGACGCGGGCGCCGTCATCGCGCAAATCGAGCAACGTGACTATCGCATCGCATTAGCCGACGCTGAGGCCCAACTCACCGCGGCGGAAGCAAGAGTGCAAAATCTCAACGCCCAGATCGCCGCCGAGCAAGCGCAGGCCGGCGCCTCTCGCGCTCAAGTGAAGCAGTCGCGTGCCGCCTTGCGCTTCGCCCAGCAGGAGGCCGCGCGCTCACGAGCGTTGGCGCAACGCGGTTTTGGCACGGCGCAACGGGAGGAGCAAACCTCTTCGGCGCTTCAGCAAGAACAGGCCCGCGGCCAAAGCGCCACCGAGACCGTCGAGGCGGCGAATGCGACAGTTCAGTCCCTCAAAGCACAGCGCAAGAGCGCCGAGGCCAGCGCTGCGCAAGCGAAGGCGCAAGTGGATCGCGCCAAGCTCAATCTCTCCTATACGGTCGTCACCGTGGCGGAGCCGGGGCGCGTCGTGCGTCTGACCGCCGCTGTCGGCGCGCTTGCGCAGCCAGGAACAAGTCTCTGCATGTTCGTGCCGGACAATGTCTGGGTGACGGCCAATTTCAAAGAGACGCAGCTGGACCAGATGCGGCCCGGCCAGCCGGCCGAGGTACGGATCGACGCCTATCCCGACCGTGACGTGAATGGAAGCGTCGTCAGCATACAGCCCGGGTCCGGCACCGCCTTCTCGCTTCTTCCAGCGGAGAACGCCACGGGAAACTATGTGAAGATCGTCCAGCGCGTGCCTGTAAAGATCGTGATGCACGATCCACCCAAGGATGTCTCGCTCGGTCCCGGCATGTCGGTCGTGCCGACGGTCCGCGTCAACGCCGCGCCGTCGGTCTACGAGCGGATAAGCGCGAGCTTATGACCTCCGCATCGATAGCAGCCGGAAAGCCCAATCCATGGTTGATCGCGGTCGTCGTGTCGGTCGCAACCTTCATGGAAGTGCTCGACACCACGATCGCCAATGTCGCTTTGCCCTATATCGCGGGCGGCATGGCTGTGTCGTCCGACGAGGCGACATGGGTCGTCACAACTTATCTCGTCGCCAATGCGGTCATCCTGACGGCGAGCAGCCATCTGGCGAAGGCGCTCGGACGCAAGAGGTTCTTTCTCATTTGTCTCGCCCTCTTCACAACCAGCTCGATCCTGTGCGGCCTCTCCTGGGACATACGTTCGCTGCTGTTTTTTCGTATCCTGCAAGGGCTCGGCGGCGGCGGCATGGTGCCGGTGTCGCAATCCATTCTCGCTGATGCCTTCCCTCCCGAAAAGCGTGGCCAAGGCTTCTCGCTCTTCGGCATCGCCGTCGTCGTCGCGCCGGTGATCGGGCCGACGCTCGGGGGCTGGCTGTCGGACAATTTCTCCTGGCATTGGTGCTTTCTCATCAACGGCCCGATCGGACTGATGTCGATTGCGCTCGTCACCGCCGTGGTGCAGGAGACGGAGACGCCGCGCGATCTCCCGCGTTTCGATTTATTGGGTTTTCTCCTCGTCTCGACCTTTCTGGGGTCGCTCGAGGTCGTGCTGGATCGCGGCGAGATAGAAGACTGGTTTGCGTCAGGCTTTATTCTGACCTTTTCAGCCATCGGCGGCCTTGCCTTCACCCTCATGATCCCCTGGGAGGTGAGCCATAAAAATCCCGTGGTCGATATCCGAATGATCGCCACACGGCAGTTCGGTTCCTGCTTTTTCGTGATGTTGGCGATCGGCGCGATCCTCATTGCGACGACGCAGATGTTGCCTCAAATGCTGCAGCTCAGTTTCGGCTACACAGCCATGCTGGCGGGCCTCGTGTTATCGCCCGGCGGGCTCGTCACCATGGCGATGATGCTGGTGGTCGGTCGTCTCTCGGGCCGCGTGCAACCAAAATATCTGATCATGACCGGCGCCGCGATCGTCGCCGCCTCCATGTATAATCTTACCTCGCTCTATGCCGATCTCGACTTCTGGTTCTTCGCCCGTTCGCGAATTTATATCGGCGTCGGCCTTCCCCTCATTTTCATACCCATTACGACCGCCTCTTATGAGGGCGTCCCGCCGGGAAAGACCGACCAGGCGTCAGCGATGATAAATGTCGCGCGCAATGTGGGGGGATCGATCGGCGTGTCGATCGCGCAAAATGTTCTTGCGCATCGCGAGCAGTTTCACATGAGCCGTCTCGTCGAAACGACCATTCCCTCGACGATCCAATACCAGGAGGCGCTCAAGCGTGCGCAGGACTATTTCCTTTCCGCCGGCAGCTCGGCCTCGCAAGCCCAAAGACAGGCTATGCAATGGATTGGCCGCCAGATCGCAACACAATCTTCCCTGCTCGCTTACATCGACGTCTTTGCGACGCTCATGGTCCTCGCCCTCCTGGTGATTCCGCTGTCGCTGATTTTGCGGCGCAGCCGCGCCGGCGCGAAAGCCGCCGTCGCACATTGACGCGCGTCAGCGTTTGAGCACGGAGAATTTGCCGTTCGGCTCCAGCATCAGACGGCGCGCCTCCGTCTCCTTCTCCAGGCCCTGCATACGTAACGCAACGCCGAGGTCGTTGCGGCTGACGCCCTGCCGAAGAAGAATCCGCTCCTTTACAATCCCATCTTCCAGAAGCGGCACAGGAGCGCCTTCCACCAGCCAGGACATGCGCGGGAACAGGACCGTCAAGCGCGCCAGGCTCCAATGCAAGGCGACGAGAAGCGTCGTGGCCGCGAGCGTTCCCCTTAGCGGCGCTCCGCCGGTCAGCGCCCGGCTGAGGTTCGATCCCGCCATGACGGAGACGATCGCATCGAGCGCCGACCATTTCGCGAAAACGCGACGGCCCGAGAGGCGGATGACCGCAAGACCATAAAAGAAGATCAGGGCCGCCCGCGCGCATTCCTGCGTAGCTGAGACGTTGTTTTGCGTTCCGAAAATATCGTCGAGCGTCATCGCCTCACTCCGAGTGATGCCCGAATAAATAGCGCCGGCGCGGCGCAATTCCTGCCGCCGCGCCATGCTGACGCGGGCTACTCAGGCCGCCTTTGCGTCAAGGGGCGCTACGTCCAGACCCCGGAAGATGGCGCAGCGCTGGAAGGCGCTCAGATCAGGCGGCGCATTCTTCTGGTGGCAGAATTTGGCGACGAGCTTGGCGAGGCCCTTGATGTCGCGGCCTGTCGCCTGTGGGAAGACGCGCACCAGATCGTCGATCAGCGCGTCGTCGATCGCAAGGCCGAACTGCTCCGCCATGACCCGCCATATGCGGCGCTTGGCGTCGGCGTCGGGCGGATAATAGCGGATGAGCGCGATGCAGCGCGAGACGATCGCCTCGTCTATGTCGTCGACGCGGTTGGTCGTGAGAAACAGCAGCCCGTTGAAATATTCGAGCACCCGCAGGAAGACGCCGACGACCGCATTCATCGCCATATTGTCGTCGCGTCGCTTGATATAGACGTCCGCCTCATCGATCAGCATCACCGCGCCCCAACGCTGCGCGCGGGTGAGAATTTCCTTCAGCGAGGCTTCCATCGCCGCGACATTGAGGCCGAGCTGGCCCGAGTGCACGCGGTAGAGCGGACGCTGGATGATCTCGGAATAGACCTCCGCGGTCAGCGTCTTGCCGACGCCGGGCGGCCCGGCGCAGAGCACGGTGGTGCCGCCCGACTTACCCTGCACGATGTCGTCCATCAGCACGTCCATTTCGGCCGTGAGAATGTCGATAAGATCGGTCTGCTCGGGCGGCAGGACGAGCTTTTGCTTCAGCGCCGGTTGATATTGATAGGGCCGCATCTCGTCGACATGTACCCAGAGATGGTGATGCAGGTCGAGGTGGAACATGAGTATGTAAGGATGCACCGGGATGCGCGTGAAAAGCCCTTCCGGGATCTGCGCGCGCAATTCGGCGATTTCATCCTCAGCCGCAAAACGATTGCTCTTGCCGGCCTTGCGCAGGAAATGCCCGAGAATGTCGCCGGGCGCCTCCAGCGTGAGGCTGCGGTTCGTCAGCACGCCCTCGTCATTCACGAGCCGCGCCTCGCCGCCGCTCGTCGAGAGAACGATAATGTCCTTGCGCGCCCAATCGGTGTCGCGATGGGTGGCGTTGGGGTCTTCCGCGTGGAAGCCGACGCCCTTGCCGCTGAACTGCTGGCCGTAACGGCCGCGCCATTCGAAATAGGTTTCCGTCGAGGACTCGAAAGCCTCGATCAACTCCGCCGTCTCACGCAGGAAACCCCTGGCCGCCAATATTTCGCTGATCGTTCGCCCGACGATATCGGCCACCATGATGCGGATGACGTTCGACTGCAGCGTTCCCTTGGCGTTGGCCTTCAGCTCGATGAGGATCTTGCCCGCCTCGTCGTTGGAAGCCGGCACATAATCGATCCGCATGATGAGATAGGGCAGCGGCTTCGACGCGATGCTCGCCGTAAAGAGCCAGCCATGGATCGGATCGGTCGTCAGATAACGCACCAGCGCCGGAAGGACGTCCTCGAGCTCGCCGTTCTGGAAGCGCTTGTCCTGCGAGACCAGCGCGGCGCGCAGCGTGGAAAGCTGCGCCGCGCGGGCGCGCAGCTCGGGACCGGACTCCTTGTAGCGCTCTTCGAGAAAATCCAGCTCCTCGCTCGTAAGATGGCTGAGGTCGACCTCGACTCTGTCGCTGAAGCGCAATTGACTCGCGAGCCCCGCCTGCGCCGGAAAGCGCGCCATCAAGGCTTCGACATGATTTCTTTCGATTTCGATATTCATGGCCGGCGCCGCTCTTCGGGATAGGGAGGAAGGGTCAAAATGCGCGTGTCTTCGACGGCCCCGCCGACCGTGAAGTGATAGACGTCCTGGAATTGCGTTTCGCCCGCGGCGAGGCCAAGCATGGCGTGGACCTCGTCGTCGAAGAAGCAGCCGATGCCTGTGCCGGCGAGCCCGGCGGCCGTCGCCCAGAGATAGAAAACCTGTCCGATCAGCCCCGCCTCCCAATGGAGGCGGCGATAGGCGAAGGCGCCTTCCTCTGCGAGCGCGCGGTCGAAATCGGCGATCATCGCGACGGCGAAACAGCCCTTGCCGGCGATCGGCTGAAGGCAGGCGAATTTCGTCGCCTCGCGTTCATGCGCGCCGGCGCGCAAGCGAAAGAGCGGAACGCCGACGAGATCGACAGGCGCCCAGTCGAAATCGGCGTGGCTGGCCGCGCGCAGCCGCGCCGCCATCTCCCCGTCGCGCGCGAGGAGATACAGGCCCGGCTCCAGCCCCTCGACGCGATGGACGTAAAAAACGAGCGACAAGCGCGGCGGAAAAGGAAAAGCGCTCATCAGCGGCTCGGCGCCGGGCAGCGTCGCGGCGAGCGTGAGGCGGAAGGTTTCGAGCGGCAGGGTGGAGGCGCCATCCATGCGCTGGACGCTGCGGCGCCGACGCACCACCTCGCCGATCGCCGGGCCATCGATCGACGGGGCCGGCAGCGTGGGCGGCGGCTCCGGCGCGGTCGAGGCCGCCTTGTGGCAAAGACGGACAGCGCGATCGACGAGCGGCCAGCCGTCGTGATCCTCGCTGAGCCGATTGGCGGCGCCGTGGAATGCGCGCGGCTTCAGCAGCAAGCCGCCAAGGTCGATTGCAGGCGGCGGCGCGCCGTAGGTCGCGATCCACAGCAAGAGGTCGGGGTGTTCTTCCTCGCGCCGATGAAAGGCGTCGCTTCGATCAAGACCTATCAAAGTGGCGATGTCTTCATCGGCGAGCGCTGCGAAAACATGCGCGCGCCAGCCGAGTCCCGCGCTGGCTTGAGCGGCGGCGCCGACGGCGTGCCCCGCATCGAGCTGGCAATAGCGATAGGCGCGCTCGCCATATTTCCAGCACTCACGCCAGGGAACGGCGCTGAGCGCCAGAAGGAAGCCGCCGCCGGGGACCGCTTCCGCCGCCTCGTAACGCGCGCGCTCTTCGAGGCCATGTTCGAGGGGCGCATAATGATAGAGCCCGGCCGTCTCGCTCACGCCCTCAAGCGCATTCGCCAGAATGTAAGCTTCGGTCGGATGCAGGTTGCCGGACGACGGATTGTTACGCACCGCCCAAGTCGACCCTTCCGCGGTCTTCCAAGCGCTGAGGCCGAAGGCGAGCTCGAGGAAGAGGCCGAGCGCGGCGGCGTCGAGGGGCGCCGGGTCGCGCGCCGGACCGGGGAAAGACGTCTCCGGCCCGTGGCGCAACGGCAACTCGATCAGCCGCGCGCCTTCGAAGCGCCGGAAGGGCGAAGGCTGCGAGGTCCAATCCAGAAAGGCCGGGCCCAGCGCATAACGGTTGGGCGCGTGCTTGGTGCGGACATGATAACCGCGAATATCGGAGGGAAGCGTGTCGGAATAAGCGTTCATCGCGGACGCCGGTTCTGCTGGGCACGAAACTTGTTCTGCATCGCGCGCGGTTCTCTCGTGAAGAGGCGAACCTCTTATTCAAGAAGGGCGCCCGGCCGAGGGGAGCGCTGGCGACGCTGGGAAATCAATAGATTAGATATCCGCCGGCCAGGGAGGCGGCACCCGCTATGTCGGAAAGTTTCAGCCTTGTCATCGATCGTCACGGCGCGTTTGGCGTTTTAGCGACATTGCGCATCGCCGCGCAGCCGGCGCGGCGCTTCACGTTGCAGGAGGCGGCGATCGTGGCGCGCGCGCTCGAAGCGGTGGCGCAGGGCGTCAGCGGTGAACGGCAAATTTACATGAGCCCGATCGCCAGCGACCATGACTTCGAGGCAAGCGTCGAAAAGGACGGGGTTATCGTCCGCGCCTCGGGCTGCGCGGAGGCGCGTCTCAGCTGGCCGGAGACCCTTGCTCTGGCGGAGCAACTCAGAGAAGCGTCATCCGGCTAGAAAGCGCCTGAAAGCGGCGTCTCTCGGATAACTTCCAAAACGGCGCGGGCCGCCGCTACCGTCGGCCCGCGCCGGCGCCGTTATCGACAAAGCTCGCGATAGCGTTGGCAGTTGCCCATGCCTTCTTCGCCGAGTTCGCGCTTGTACATGCAGGCGCGACGAAGCTCGCGGCAATTGGCGCCAGATCCCCAGTGACCGCCACGATAATATTGACTATGCACGAGCTGCAGGAGTGACGCGTCGTCGCTTCCCGCCTCACTCGGAGCCGCCGCCGCAGGCAAGGTCAAGAAAGCCGCCGTACATATTGCAAGGATGTAAGAGCGCATAGGCTTCTCCTATTCAACAGTCGATCCGCTCGCCGCGCGAGCGGATGACCACTAACCACTATGGGAAGCCCTTGTTCCTTCAGCCTCAAGCGCGGGATTTGAACTGACGCTGGCACGCCCGCGAGAGCTCGCGCATATGCGTCTTGAGGCATTTTTCCACGGCGATCGCGTCGGGCTCCGCCTCCGCGCAGAGTTTGTGAGAGTCGCGTTCACACGCCGAGCGCTGTTTTTTCGTGCCCTGGGCGAGCGCTGGATCCAAGGCGACGAGACCCAATAGAACGGAGAACAAGACAAGCTTGCGCATGGCGGTCGATCCCCTGTTGGAGCCGGAGGGCAACCCTTTAAAAGGGCGCTACGGACGAAACTGGGGCGCGGTCGCAGCGTATCAAGCTGGGCGCGTGGTGGGCGGCTGCTTGCCCGTGGTCAATCGCGATGCAAACTCCGAAGCCGACAGAGCTTCACGCGCCCGCCAGAACCGTCGGCTTGCCAACGGCAGCCGGCGTTTTTCGACTGATTGTCGTAAAGATGCACTTCGGCGCGATGCTTTCGATCGAAGGTCTGGTGCGAGAAATCATGCCCGCCGACGTAAACGTTTTTGCCGAAACGAACCTCGCCAAACGCGGAGCCGCAGAGCGCCACGGCTACGGCGAGCGCTGATGCGATGATCACTTTGCGGCTCATGCTTTCCTGTCCTTTCGACGATCCGACGAGCACAACTCTATCACAGCCGCGTCGGCGTCGTCCCTGACCGCGTGGGCAAGCGGGGAGCGGGCAAATTTCCCTGCCCTCGTAGGGTTTTTCTCCGTGTTCGGGCGCGGTCTCCTTTGGTCATGATCCGCCTTGCACGCCATCCAAGGGAGAAAATGCCGTGGCGCAAGTGAGATTCGATGACAGCAATATCCGCTGGCAACGCTTTGGAGACGTCGAGCATTTATGGCTTTCCGTACTCGACTCGGATGCCAAGAACAGAATCGTGCAGGTGCTTTTCAAATTCGCGGCAAACCAGCAGATCGTGCTGCATCGGCACAAAACCACGAACAAAACTTTCGTTATCCAGGGAGAGCACCGTCTGTATCATCCCGACGGGCGACTCAAAGAAATCCGGCCTACCGGGCGCTACACTGTGAGCCCGCCGAACGACGATCCTCACCGCGAAGGCGGGGGCGATCAGGACGTAGTGGTGATGTTCACGATCTATGGCGAAAACGACGCGCTTTACGAACTCCTCGACGATCAAATGAACGTCATCGCGTCGATTTCCATCGACGATTTCGCGAAGCTGACGGCCTGACCGGCGTGCGAGCGCCCTCGAACACGTTCGAGGGCGCTCGCAGGAAGCTAGCAACGATTGTAGGCCGCTTCGACCGCCGCAATATCGAGCTTCGCCATGGTCATCATCGCCTCCATAGCGCGCTTGGCGCCGGCTTTATCAGGGCCGTTGATCAGCTCAACGACCCGAGAGGGAGCGATCTGCCACGAAAGACCATAGCGATCCTTGAGCCAGCCGCAGCGGCTATAGGAACCGCCCTCTCCGAGCTTTTCCCATAAACGATCGACCTCCGCCTGATCGGCGCAGTCCGCCGAAAGCGAAATTGCTTCGGTGAACTTAAATATTGGTCCGCCGTTCAAGGCTAGATATTCGACGCCGGCAAGTTGGAACGTCACCATCAAGACCGACCCCGGCTTGCCGGGGCCGGCCTCGTTATAACGCGCGACGTCTATCACGCGGGAATCTGGGAAGAGCGAGACGTAGAAGTTCGCCGCTTCTTCGGCCTCGTGATCGAACCAGAGACAGGTTCTCACCTTTTGCGCCATTCACGCCTCCACCGCCAAAGTAAATCGCGTCACGCGATGACGATCACATTCCAGAGCACGCCGAAACGATCCTCCACCATGCCGAAGCGCGGCGCGAAGAAGGTCTTGCCGAGCGGCATTCTCGTTTGGCCTTCATCCGCGAGCGCGGCGAATATGCGATCGGCCTCGGCGGCGTCTTTCGCCGTGTAGGTCAGGCTGAACCCCTTGAACCCGGCGTCATCCGGGCCGCATCCATCGGATATGCTCAGGTTGGAGCCGCCAACATTCAGATTGGCGTGCATGACCTTTTCATCCCAGCCCGGCGCGATGCAGCCTGGCGGAGCGGGCTCGGGACTCTCCTTGAAGCGCAAAAGCATCGTGAGCTCTGCGCCGAGCGCCTTTTGATAATAGGCGAGCGCCTCGTCGGCGCGGCCCGCGAAATAGAGATAAGGATTGATCGCCATGACATTGTCTCCTTGCTCAAAAACATAAGTAGGTTTTACCATTTCCGTTTGAACAGCTCGCTGGGGGCTTGTCATTCCCGACGGGCCGAAGGCCCGGTCGGGAATCCAGAGCCACATAAGCGCAGGTTTTGCTCTGGATTCCCGATCGCTCACTTTGCGAGCGTCGGGAATGACACCGAACCAATCAAACGGATCTCGTATTAAACCGCGGCGGGTCGAGCCGAAGCCCCTTCACCGTGGTCAATTGCTCTCTTGCGCGAGCTGCGTCGAATGTCGCGCCAGATATTCGAATGCGCCCGTCCAACCGTGTTCGTGCGAACATGCGGATTCCACTGTGGCGAGGCCAGCATGGATGAAGATCATGTCAGTCTTGCCGTCGCGCTCGTTGAGAACGACGGTGACCCTTGTGTTCGCCTGCGGCTCGATGCTGTTGCGCTCCCATCGATGGGTGAAGACGAGGCGCGAAGGTTTTTCAATTTCGACATATTCGCCGCAATGGATGAAGTCTTCGCCCTCGGGCGAGCGCATGCCGGACCGCCACCTGCCGCCGATGCGCAGTTCATTCTCGGCGAAAAGCACGTTGAAATTGGCCGGGCACATCCACCGGAGCAAATGGTCGGCTTCCGTCCATGCTTTCCATACCAAAAGTCGTGGCGCATCGAAGGTGCGATGCATGACGAGCGTGTAGCCGTTGCCTTCTTCTCCGGTCACGCGCGCCAATCCCTCGAGGATGCTCTCCCATCCGGCGCGCACACTGGCGTTGATCGATATCCATTCCGGCAAGAGGCGATGAGTGAGCGTCAAGAGGCTTCCCGCGCCGTCGGCTTCTATCTCCACTGTAACGAGACTGCTCGGGCCATCCCTGTCATTGGCGAAAGTGAAGACGATCCGACGGGGGCGAACGATCTCCCGATATTCGCCGAAATGCGTTGCAAGGCGCTCGCCGCGCTGCTCGTGAATCGCAAAACCGCCGCCGACGCGCGCGTCTATCTCAACGTGGGTGGACACGCCCCCTGGAGTGGCGAATAGCCACGCGCCGATTGCTTTCGGATCGAACCAGGCGTCGAAGACGATCTCGGGCGGCGCCGCGAAGCGTCGCGAAACGACGAGCGTCGAAAAAACATCATCAGTTGCGAGGTCCATTGGGATCGCCTTTCTGCAATTCCTTCAAATAGGCGTCGAGCCGGTCGAAGCTTTGGTCCCAGAAACGCCGATAGCTCTCGAGCCACCCGGCAAGATCGCGCAGCGGCGCCGCCTCGAGCCGGCAAGGCCGCAACTGCGCCTTGCGACCGCGGCTGATGAGCCCCGCCTGCTCCAGCACCTTCAAATGTTTTGAGATGGCCGGCTGGCTGATCGCAAAGGGCGCTGCAAGCTCGTTGACCGACGCCTCGCCCTGGGCGAGGCGCGCGAGGATCGCCCGGCGGGTCGGGTCGGCAAGCGCGGAGAGCGTTTGGCTGAGCTGGTCCTGCATATTCTTAGCCAGTTATATAACTTATAAGTTATTAATAAACCGGTTTCCCTGCCGCGTCAACTGCGCCCAGTCGATCGGCGCAAGGAAAGTTGCCGCCTGCAGCGCCGGACAGGAACGAAGACAACAAGGGCGGGTTAGGCGTTGGGGGCTCGCTGTCACGGAGCAATCGAGATGAGGCCTGTCATCGCTACGAGCGTGTTTCTTGCGCTTGCCCTGCCAGGGGCGGCCTTTGCGCAATCCACGCAGACTCCAACGCGCGAAGCGCCAACGACCGGCGCGCGAACGACCCAATCGCAGCGTGTCACCACGCAGGAGTTTCTGAACAAGGCATGGAACATCAATAATTTTGAGATCCAGGCAGGCCAGGAGGCCGAGAACAAGGCGCAGCAGGCCGATTTCAAAGATTTTGCCAAGATGGTCGTCAATGATCACCAGAAGATGCAGGACGAGCTGAGATCCATCATGAGGAGCACGCGCGGCGCGGAGCTTCCGAACGCCGCCGACGCCGAGCACAGCCAGAAGCTCAAGCAACTTTCCTCGGCGACGGGCGCAGCCTTCGACCGCGAATTCCGGACCCAGCAGATCCAGGGCCATCAGGAAGCAATCCGCTTCTTCCAGGATTACGCGGCCTCGGCGGATAATCCGGACCTGAAAAACTTCGCGCAAAACTCCGTGGCGATCCTCGAACGCCATCTGCAGCGCGCCGAGTCGCTCAAGAGGCCGGAAGGCGTCATGTAAGAGCTCCGAAATCGGGCGTTTGGCGAAGGCGGGTCGGCGACGGCCCGCCTTTCTGCCTAAGGCGCGCAACCGCGCGACCCTTCTAAAGCGTTGCAAGATATTAACGTTTTTTCACCCAACTTTGCACCGGGTCGACCGTTACGTTCGAGGCCTGTTGAGCAAGCGTAACGGAGTAATGAAAAATGAAGACGGGAAAAATCGCCGCCATCGCGATGATCGCGACGGCGATGGGCGGTTCGGCGTTCGCCGCCGACCTTCCCTCGCGCAAGGCGCCGCCGCCGGCCTATGTCCCGCCGCCCCCGCCTCCGGTGATGACCTGGACCGGCTTCTACGGCGGCCTCAACCTCGGCGGCGGCTGGAGCGCCAACAGAGCCAATCCGAACAACTACACACTGTATGGCAGCCCGGTGAACGGCGCCACTTACCTCCTGCCAGGCAACACGAAGGGCGGCAGCTCGACTGCGGGCGTCGTCGGCGGCGGCCAGCTCGGCTACAATTATCAGATTGGCTCATTCGTGCTGGGCGCCGAGACTGATTTCCAGGGCACGAGCATGCGCTCCGGCGGCAACGCCAATACGGCGCTCTATCCCGATCCAGCCGGGGCCAACGCGTTCCTGGTTCCGCTGGCGCCTGGCGGCAACCCCGGCGTTGCCCTAAACTGGTTCGGCACGGTGCGCGGCCGGGCCGGCCTCCTGGTCGCGCCGACCCTGCTGGTCTATGGCACGGGCGGCTTCGCCTATGGCAATGTTCAGAGCCAGTTCACCGGCTCCAGCAACACCCGTACGGGTTGGACGGCCGGCGGCGGCGCCGAATGGATGTTCATGCCGAACTGGTCGGCCAAGGGCGAGTATCTCTTCACCGACCTCAGCAGCGGCGGCGCACAGAGCTCGTTGGGCAACACCCTGGGCAACACTTCGGTCAATCGCCCTCACCCCCAATACAATGTCGTGCGTGCCGGCGTGAACTATCACTTCAACCTCGGCGGCGCTCCCTCCTTGAACTCCTACTGAAGCGCTTCGGTCCTTCCGCGAAAGGAATGCCCGGCCCTGGCGGCCGGGCGTTTTCGTTTAAAGCGGTTTCTTTCCAAAGAAGCTTATAGCCGGCGGCGAACAAGCTCGCGCGTTCCTTCAGTGCGACTCCTCGAACAAGGCGTCGATCCTGTTCCACAAGGCGTCGACGCTCTTCCTCGGGACCAAGAGAGGTTTTGCCGATTCTATGGTCGCGCGTAGTGCTGGAAGTCATTGAAGGCGCGCGGCCTGCAGACGTTCCTGAGCGTCCATCTTTGGCCGTTCCACACCGGCTTCATGCAGTCGAAGCATTTCATCGACTGCGATTCATCACCTCCCCATGGGCATGTGTCGGCGCGCGCAGCCGCGGGGACAGCCAGGCTAAGACCCACGGCGCAAGCAAAGGTCAATGCAAAAAAATGCGTTGGTTTTGTCATTTTATTTGCTCCTTCCAACGGCTCGGCGCGGCTATCTGTCGAATGACGGTTACGACGCCACTCTTCAAGAAAAGCGCGCTGTCTCATTCGTTCAAGGAGCAGTCTCTCTTAAAAGATTTTTAGTCTGGCTCAGAAGAGATCACCAATCGACCTGCGTTCGGACGAGAAAGGTGTTGGGATGCGCGCCATTGAGATAAGGGCGATCCCAAGGCGCGGACAAGCGGACGACCCGAGTCCAGTTGAACATCAAACGGAAGCCGGGATCGGGGTACCAATTCATGCCGAGAGTGATGTCCTCTTCGCGTCCGCCGAGCACGCCCGAATTTGCGACGGCGTTCCGCATCGCGGCATTGCCCGTTGCGGCGGAGATGGCGAGGAGGTTGGCGAAGGTCGCGCCCTGGAATGGCCCGTTGTTCAGATTGATCGCGCTGTAGCGCGCCAATACTTCCCAGGCGCCGATCCCCCCGGCGCTTACGGGGTTCTTGATATTGATCTGCCGAAAATTCGCGGGGTCTGCGCGCGAGACCTGATAGGTCTCGGCGCGCGATTCCCCGGTCAGGAACAGCGAGGCAAAGGCATAGAGACCGTGGAACTTGAGCCGGTCCCCGCCCGGCGCATAGGGGCCGGCGGCGTTGCCCGCGAGAAGTCCGACCCTGTTCGCCGCCAATATGGCGCCTGCGCGCCTCTGATAGTCCGCGCCGAGATATTCCGCCTGGACGCTGAATGGCCCATAGGCGCCGGCGAATTCGGCCCCATAGCTCACGACATTCTTGACGCATCGCCCGGCGATGACGGGCCCGCTCAAATTCGGGCCCGGCGTCGCGCCGCAGGAAAGATCCTGCGTTCCGAGTAGATTTTCCTTCAAGACATTCGACTCCATCGCCGTGTTCGAACCGGGCGCGAGAGCGCGGTCGTCGTTGATGGCTGTCGAGCTGTTTGGCTGGTGGTAGCGCCCGGAGAGGCCGAAATGAAGAAGGCGGTCGGCCTCCATAACAAGCGCATATGTGGCGCGGCCAGCGACGTCGAAATATTGCGAGCCGCCGGTCGAGACCCATCCCGCTTTGCTGTTCACCCACGCAGGGACGCCGACCGCCGCAGTCGGCGTCAGCGCCCTATCCTCCAGGCTCGTGGAGAACAGGCCGCCTTTGACGCTCCAATTGCCGCCATGGAGAAGAGCGCCCACGCCAATGTGGCGCGCCGGGCCGAAAACCTCGGTGGCGAGCGAGCGCTCGATAAATGAGGTGAAGTTTTTGGAGTTGGTGCGTTCGAGCCCCATCGGCTCATAGAAATTTCCAACCTGCAGGCCAAGCGGCTCTTTTGCGAAGGGAAACGACAAGAGCGGGTGTTTGAGGAGAATATAGGCGTCTCGCAAGCCGCCGAGCGCGCCGACGAGCGCCGTGTTGTTGCCTGCGAAGTCATATTGGAACCGGTATTCCCAGATCTTCGCAACCTTGCCTTCGACCTGCAGGCGCGCCTGGTTGATTCCCACCAGCTCGCTGTATCCCCGCTCGGGTAGCGTCGAGCCGCCGCCGTCGACGAGCACGCGACCGCCGAGGTGGAAGCTGTAATCATGATCCGGCGTTTCGACCGTCAGGCCACTACGGACATTAACGAGAATGGGCAGAGGAGCCGGCTTTTGGCCCTCGGTCGGCGCAGCTGTAGGTTTCGCGGCTTGGATCCGGGGCTTTGCTGCGGCCTGCGGCGGATTTCGACGGCCGATCTTGGACTCGAGCCTCTGCAACTGCTCCTTGAGTAGCCGATTCGCTTCTTCGACCTGAGCGATGCGCGCCTTCAGCAGGCGGATATCGGCGTCGTCGGCTGCTTTTGCGTTTCTGACGCTCGGCCAGAGAGCGACCGCGGCGACGCCCAGGACGAGATACGCTTTGCGGCTACCGCACATGCCTTGTTCCCCTGCTCCGACCTTCGGAATTATTGCCAGTATATGTCTAAACTTATTCTGTGTAGCAAACTTTCACTCGAGCCTTTCCAAGTCGAGCTTAGACTCAGATCAGATTGCCTATTCCAGAAGCCGATCATTGAACCATTGCGATTGAAGTTTAGCCGGCACGCCGAATAAATAATCATGTGTTGTATCTCGGTCACAATGAAAAACATGTTTGTCTACAAGATTTTTGCGCCGTTGAGCTTCCGCCATCGCAATATATAATGACAGCACAACGCTCAACGCGTCTGGGGCGTCGAATGCGCCTCAGACACACCGCTCATTCGAATGTTGGGCGCGAACACGCTCAGGAATTTATGAAAATGCGTAACAGGTCCAAGGCTCGATATAACCGGATTGCCGATCGTACCCTCCGCATCGCGCTCGCTGTCGGCGGTTTGAGCGCCGCTTCCACAGCGGCGCAAGCGGTTGACAAGCCCGCTCCTCGCCGCGTCGTGAAGCCGATCACGCACGCCGCCCAGTCGCCGATTTCGCCTCCCGTCGCGCCCGTGGAGGCGCCGCCGTCGTCTGCGCCGGTCCCGCTCGCGGTTTTCGGCGACAACATGCCCGAACCCGGCAGAGCGACGCTCTCGATCATTCCGCGATTCGTGACCAACGCCAATTCGCTCATCGGCACGAAGAATGTTTCGTCGCAATATATCGTCTCGACCACTCCTTGGTACTGGGCCCCATTTGCATCCAATCTGCGGGTCGTTCCGCAGTACCAATTCATCCAGTCGGAGACGATGACGCTCGCCTATGGGCTGTCCAAGGACTTTTCGATCGTCCTGGCGGCGGGGTTGGTGCAGAAGCACTCCCACCTGATGACCTTCTATGGATCGTCGAACCTCATTCCGCGCGGCATGAGCTTCCCCGGCACGGACAGTCTCGAGGACACGTCGGCTACGATCATATGGCGCGCCTATCAGGACCCGATTCACCGGCTCAAATTCAACCTGGGAATGTCCTTCCCGACCGGCAGCACCTACAATCAAGGCGGCGCCCTGCTGCAACCGGCAGGAGCTTACGGTATCGGACGCGCCTTCTACGGCATGCAATCTGGAACCGGCACGTTCGACCTGCTGCCCGGCGTCCTCTACGCCGGCACGATTGCGCCTTGGTCCTGGGGCCTTTCCTATCGCGCCCGTCTGCCGCTCGGGGTCAATAATGAAGGCTATATGTGGGGCAACTATCAGGAGCTGAACGCCTGGGGCGGATACACCTGGTTTCCCGGCTTCACGACCACGGCTCGCGTCAATTTCAACATCCAGAGCCCGATCGTCGGCAACGATTGGTGGATGGTCGGCAAGCTCCAGAGCGCCAATCCGAACTTCTACGGCGGCAAGAGAATCGAGATCTACGGCGGCGCGGAGATCGACGGAAAGCTGTTCGGCGCGCCAGGCTTTTCGGTTGGCCTGGAAGGCGGCGTTCCGGTCTATCAGAATCTCAACGGACCGCAGCTGGCGAGAGCTTGGCAGGCGGGCATGGCGCTGCGGTGGAAACTCGGCGAAACGGGCCCGAGCGTTGTGGCGGCCGCGCCTGGCATATTCAAGGGGCCGGCGGTCGCTGCGGTTGCTTCGCCGGTCGCTCCTTGGGGCGGCGTCTATTTCGGCGTCAACGGCGGCTACACTTGGGCCGGCGACACCGATACGAACTTCACCTATACCGGCTCCGGAGGATTCGCTTCGCTTTGGGCCAGGGGCGCGTTGCCGTCCAGCATCAGCCTGAACAGCCAGGGCTTCATCGGCGGCGCCCAGGTCGGCTATAACTATCAGCCCCACGAGAAGGCGGTTGCCGGCGTGGAGGCGGATCTTCAGGGCCTGACCGTCGGCAATAGCACCGTGAACTCGTGGCAGGGACCGCCGACCGCTCTCACTTTTGTCCAGGCGCAACGCAATCAGCATAATCTCGGCACTGTCCGCGGCCGCTTGGGCTATCTCGTTACGCCAACCGCGCTGCTCTACGGAACGGGCGGCCTCGCTTTCGGCGAAGCCATTCTCAACCCGACCTTTTTCACCCCGGGCATCGCGCCCGCGCTCAACTTCGGCGTCGGCAACAACGGCTTGTTCGGTTATATCGATATGCGGCTTGGATGGGCGGCTGGCGCCGGCGTCGAGTGGATGTTCGCTCCGAAATGGAGCGTCAAGGCCGAATATCTTCGTTATGATCTGGGCACGGCCAACACTGCGAATATCGGCCCGTTGTTCTATGGCAGCAAGGCAGGCATCTCCAGCGCGGGCTACGCTGCGCCTTTCAATGGAAATATCGTTCGCGCCGGCCTCAACTACCATCTCAACTGGGGCGCCGCCGAACCTCTCGTCGCAAAATACTGAGCAAGGGCGCTGCTCTAAGACAGCGCGCCTCGCCAATGTTTAAATTGTCAAAACAAGACGGAGCCGCCTTTGGGCGGCTTTGTCGATTCTGCGGGGACGCTCGCGGCGCTGAAAACTAAAACGCCCCGGAACGTCCGCACCGATCCTCCCGCTACGAGCGGCTTTCAAATTTTATGGAAGGGACATCAAGCGGAAACACAGGCAAAAATTGTCGAAGTACCGAAACTCTAAACTGGAAATTGAAACGGAGCTTGGCCTTTCTCGTTAGCAGGCAATCTTTGCAGGCGCGTGACAAAGTGGAATAGTCCGCGCTTGCTGCGGCCGGAGGGCTCGATCTCGAACTGCTTCTTATTCTTGGCGTTATCGCGCCGAGCGAGGCAGGAGCGTTTCGCACCTTTTCCTTGGCATTTTCTCGAGGTTCAGAATGATCATGCGGTCTGCAAAACGCGCTCATGGGTTTGCCGCCTTTTTGGGAGCGTCGGTCACTCTGGCGGCTGTTCCGGCTGGCGCCGACAGCATGAGCGAGGAGATTCGCCTGCTGAAGGCGCGGCTGAAACTGCTCGAGGCCAAGGTCAGCCAGCAGGCGCGCGCGGCCAAAGCCGATAAGCAGGCGCGCGCCGCCCCGCCCGCGAGCGCTCAGACCGCGGCGGCGGCCGGGCTTCCGGGCCCCGATCACTTTTACTTCAAGGGTCTCGAGATAACGCCCGGCGGGTTCTTCGCAGCGGAAAGCGTCTATCGCAGCCATTGGATGGGCGCCGACAATAACACCCCGTTTCAGAACATTCCCTTCGGCTTTATGCCTGGCGCGCATGAAACGGAGTGGCGCGCCACTGCGCGTCCGTCGCGCCCGAATCTCATGATCCGGGCGGATATCGATAAGCAGACACATATCATGGCTTTCGGCGAGGTCGACTTCCTCGGCGCCGCACAGACGGCCAACTCCAATCAGAGCAACTCCTATAACCTTCGCCTGCGTCAGGCTTACGGCAACGTCGACTTCGACGAATACGGGCTGCATGTCGCGGCTGGCCAGATGTGGTCGCTCGTGACGATGAACTCCGTAGGCATCCGACCCGACACCTCTCTGCAACCCCTGACGATCGACCACCAATACCTGCCCGGCTATGTCTGGGCGCGAACGCCCGGCTTCCGCATCACCAAGGATTTCAACAAGCAGTTCTGGGCCGCGTTCTCGATTGAAAGCACCTCCGCGACTTTCGCTTTACCGGGGAGCACGCCTTTCGGCACGACGTCTCTGCCGCTCATCGGCGCGCCCTTGCTCTTGTCGGCGCCGGCGGCGGGCGGCCTTTTCAACGGGCTCAATACCTATCCCTTCACCCGCATGCCCGACATGATCGGCAAGGTTGCCTGGGACGGCGAGCTCGCCGAGCGCAAGATCCATGTCGAGGGCTTCGGACTTTTGCGCGACGTCACCGACCGAGCCTATGGGGGCAACCACAGCCAGTGGGGCGGCGGCGCGGGCGGCGGCGTCGTTGTCCAGCTGATGCCGAAACTGCTCGACTTCCAGTTTTCCGGCATGATCGGTAACGGCATCGGCAATTACGGCGCGGGCCAGCTCCCGGTGGCCACCTTTCAGCTCTCGGGCGCGCCGCAGCTCGTCTCCGAGCGTCTTGCGATGGCGGGTCTGATTCTGCACCCCACTGCTCAGACGGAGGTCTACGCCTTCGCGGGCGGCGAATTCGCCGGCAAGAGGCCGCAATGGGCCACGGTCGGGCGGACGCTTATGGTCGGCGGCTACGGCAATCCGCTCTACGACAACTCCGGTTGCGGGCTCGAAAACGACGCCGCGACCGCCGCCGGCGTCGCTTTGGGCACGCCTCTCTTCCCCTGCGCGGGCCAGACCAAGTCGCTGCGCCAGATCACCGGCGGCATCTGGCACACGCTTTATCAGGGCCCCTTCGGAAGAATCAGAGCCGGCGCGCAATATTCCTATACGGTGAGGGATGGTTTTGCCGGCTTCGGCGCGACGCCGCGAGGGACCGAGAACATGGTTTATACGAGCCTGCGCTACTATCCCTTCGACGGTCCGGTTGCAATAACTCCCGCGCTGACGAAATAGTAGCGTAAAGAAGCAGCTCGCCGGGCGGTAGAAATCCGCTTGGTCGGTTCATTGTCATTCCCGACGCTCGCGGAGCGAGCGATCGGGAATCCAGAGCAAGACCAGCGCTCTTGTGGCTCTGGATTCCCGGCCGGGCTTTCAGCCCGCCGTGAATGACAACCCCAATGCGGGCTGCTCGAGCGGAAATGACATGAGAGGATCGTAGCAAGCAGCGTATGGCTTCCTCAGTAGTGGATGCGCGCCCGCCTGCGGTCATTTTCAATGCGTGACGAGGAAAACAACGTGGACGGTCTCGAAACCGCCTTCGATGATGGCGCAAAGGACGCCATGCGGCCGAACATACTTTTGATCGAGGACGATCCCGAGCTGTCTTCCGCCATCATCAAGGAGCTGCGCAGGCGCGAATATGGCGTCGCTTACGCCAGGACGGGATCGGCAGGAATCGAAAAAGCAATGGAAGCGCATTTCGACGTGTTGATACTCGATCGAATGCTTCCGGAGGTCGACGGTCTTACAATTATCAGATCATTACGATCGGCCAAGATCTCGACGCCCGTCCTTATCATCAGCGCCCTCGACGACGTGAACGAGCGAGTCCTCGGGCTCGAGGCAGGAGCAGATGATTATCTGATAAAACCTTTCAGCTTCGCCGAAATGGGCGCGCGGACAGAGGCGCTGCTGAGGCGACCGGCGCTCACGTCTCAGACAATATTGCAGGCAGGCCCCCTCGCGCTGGACCTTCTCGAACGCATCGCCATCTTCAACGGCAATAGAATCGAGCTGTCGAAGCGCGAGTTTCAAATACTACAATATTTTATGGAAAGGCCTGGCCAAGTTATTACGAAGAATATGCTGTTGCAGCAGGTCTGGAAATATAAGTTCATACCTCAGACCAATGTCGTCGATGTGCACATAAGCAAGCTTCGGCAGAAGCTGGAGGCGCATCATGGCGCTGCGCTGATCAGAAACATACGAGGACAAGGGTACGTTCTTGATCAAGATGCTTAAGGTTTCGTGGCCGAGCTTCCGGCGCACGCTCATTTACGCGACGGTATTTATTGTCTCGAGCTCAGTTTTATTTTTATTCGTATATTGGAAGGCGGCGGCCGATGAAATTGAAAGAATCGAGGCTCTTCTGGAATTGCAGGGCTCCGCGCTCTCTGTCTATCAATCCGACCAAGCGCGGCTTCAGCCTGGCGACCGCGCATTTAACGAGACATTCAGGCTGAGCGCTTCGGGGCTGTTCGAAAGCAACGGCGCCTATTTGAGGGGAGACCTACGCGACATCCCTCCCGATCTGCCGATCGACGGAAGATCGCATCTTATCGAAAGCATCGGGCAAGAGGGAGGCGGCGCCGGGCGGATCCAGGTCATCATGGTTGCGAACCGCCTGACCAACGGGCGGATGCTTGTTATTGCGCGCAACGCCACGCAAGTGGTCAACCTCGAAGAAACGGTGAAGAAAGCGCTTGTGCTCGGCGTGCTGCCGCTGTCGCTGCTTTCGATCGTCACCGGCGCGATATTCAGCCAGTATATGAACCGGCGACTCAAAACGGCGCAGCAATGCCTGAATGACATCAAGGGCGGGCGTCTGCATCGGCGTCTTCCCGTGAGCGCGGCGAAGGATGAGTTGGACCAGCTTGCAAAGGCTGTGAACGACATGCTGTCTGAGCTCGAATATGCGGTCTACGAGCTTAAAAACGTCGGCAACAACATCGCCCATGATCTGAGAACCCCCCTTTCCCGCGTTCGTGCGCATCTCGAGCACGCGCAGCGATGCGAAGAGATTCCCCCAGATGCACAGGAGCTGATCGAACGCGCGATTACGGGTCTGGATCAGACCCTTGCGATAACCACTGCGATGCTCCGGCTGGTTCAATTGGAGGCCGGCCGAAACAGCAATCAGTTTTGCGAGATTGATTTGCAGGAAATCTTGCAGGAAGTTGCTGAATTATATGAGCCGCTCGCCGAAAATAAAAATATACGAATTACCCTGAGCGCAAGCCGCACGGCTTCTGTCATAGGTGATAGGGATCTCCTGATCGAGGCAATCGCAAACGTCATCGATAACTCTGTGAAATTCACGCCAAATGGCGGGGAGATTCAGCTAAATCTCGTCGCCTCTGCCCAGGGGCCCGTCATACAGATTCATGACTCGGGGCCGGGAATACCGCGAGAACATCGCAATGACGTTTTCAAACGGTTTTATCGGTGTAGTCAAAGCCGAGATGTCCCTGGCACGGGGCTGGGGCTTACATTGGTTGCCGCGATCCTGAAGCTCCACCGATTCCACGTGGAAATCTGCGATGGCGCTCCGGGGTGCGCTCTTGAAATTCGTTGCTTTTCCTGAACTGGTCTGGCGCATGGCCGGCGTTATGACAAAGGACCAAAATGATTTCCGTTTCAACCTTTGTGAAACAGCCTCTGCCGCCATCAGTATAGTCTGATTATAGACAAGGCAGAGAGTTTATAGGGCGACTGCAAAGGACGCCTAACCACATATTTCTGTTGGAAATGACGTAGGCGCGCACGTAAAGCGGGCTAGGCGGCTATTGGGCTGGTTCAATTCTGGCTAAATCAAAGCGAAAGGTCTGTCGTTTCGAGCCGACCAAAAGCTTAGGTCGCGCTGTCTAAAAGAAATTTTAATGTCGCGAGCAGCCTCGCTAAGCTACTCAGGCGTCGGCGAAAGCGGCTGAAGTCGGAAAACGCGTAAACTCCAGCCTACGGCTTCGACCGGAAAACTCAGGAGCGCAGCTAGAGAATGCTTGCCATCGTCAGGATCGCGCTGCGGCGGCCCTACACGTTCATCGTCATGGCAATGCTGATTCTGATCTTCGGGGTGAAGGCCTGGATCGCAACGCCGACGGATATTTTTCCCAATATCGGCATACCTGTCGTCAGCGTGGTCTGGACCTACAATGGCCTCCCGCCGGACGACATGTCGGGGCGCGTCATTTATTATTACGAGCGCGCGCTGAGCGCGACGGTCAATGATATTCAGCATATCGAGTCGCAATCCCTGCCGGGATATGGCGTCGTAAAAGTCTACTTTCAGCCGAATGTGAAAGTCGAAAGCGCCCTGGCGCAGATCACTGCGGCGTCTCAGACCGTCCTGAAATTTCTGCCGGCCGGAATCACGCCGCCCTATGTGCTGACCTTCAACGCCTCCAGCGTGCCCGTGATTCAGCTCGCCTTGTCGAGCCGAACGCTGTCCGAGACGCAGCTTTTCGACTACGGGCAAAACTTCATTCGACCACAGCTCGCAACCGTCGCCGGCGCCGCCGTGCCGTCGCCTTATGGCGGCAAAGTGCGTCAGGTGCAGGTCGACATCGACCCGCGAAAATTGCGGTCCTACGGGCTTTCCGCGCAGGATGTCGTCGACACGATCGCGCGCCAGAACCTCATTACGCCGGTCGGCACGCAGAAGATCGGCGTCTATGAATATGTCGTCGCTCTGAACGACGCGCCCAAGCAAATTGCCGAGCTCAATAATTTGCCGATCAAGGAGGCGGATGCGACGGTCATTTATATTCGGGATGTCGCCTTCGTTCACGATGGCAGTCCACCGCAAACCAATATGGTGCGCGTCGATGGCGGCGCGGCGGTGCTGATGACCATCCAGAAATCCGGCGCCGCCTCGACGCTAGACGTCATTAACGGCGTCAAATCGCTTCTGCCGAAGATACGCGAGTCGCTGCCGCCGGAAATCCAGCTGGCGGCGGTCGGCGATCAATCTCTCTTCGTCAACTCCGCGGTGAGCAGCGTTATCACCGAGGGCGTGACGGCTGCGGCCCTCACCGGCTTGATGATTTTGCTGTTCCTCGGCAGCTGGCGCTCGACGCTCATCATCGTCATTTCAATTCCGCTCGCGATTCTCGCCTCCATCGCCGCGCTGTCGGCGCTCGGCGAAACGATCAATGTGATGACTCTCGGTGGCTTGGCGCTCGCCGTGGGCATTCTTGTCGACGACGCGACCGTTACCATCGAGAACATCAATTGGCATCTCGAGCAGGGCAAGGAGATCGAGGACGCCATCATGGACGGCGCCCGCCAGATCGTCATTCCGGCGACGGTCTCGCTGCTCAGCATTTGCATCGTCTTCCTGCCGATGTTCGGCCTGGGCGGCGTCGCGGGCTATCTCTTCAGGCCGATGGCCGAAGCCGTGCTTTTCGCCCTGGTCGCTTCCTATGTCCTTTCACGCACGCTCGTCTCGACCCTGGCTCACTACTTGCTCGCTGCCCCGGCGCACCATGGCGAGGGCGCGCCGCCCAGCCGAAACCCTCTGGTGAGATTCCAGCGTGGCTTCGAGCATCGTTTCGAGGCTGTGAGATTCCGCTACAAGCAGTTGCTGTCGGTAGCGATGCTAAACCCCAAACGCTTCGTCGTGACGTTCCTCACCGTCGTTGTCGCGTCTTTCGCTCTCACGCCTTTCCTGGGGCAGAATTTCTTCCCCACCGTCGAAGCCGCGCAGATGAAGCTTCATATTCGCGCGCCGACCGGCACGCGTATCGAGGACACGGCGATATTGTGCGACAGGATCGAACGCGCCATCCACCGGATCATTCCCCCAGAAGCGCTCGAATCCATCGTTGACAACATCGGCCTGTCGATCAGCGGCATCAATCTCGCCTATGGAAATTCTGGAACGATCGGCGTTAGCGACGCGGACCTGCTCGTCACGCTGAAGGAGGGGCAGGAGCGCAATACGGATCAGTATATTGAGGCCATGCGTGAACGGCTGCCCAAGCTGTTTCCGTCGACCTCTTTCGCGTTCCTACCCGCCGATATCGTCACTCAAATTCTCAATTTCGGCTTGCCGTCGCCGATCGACGTTCAGATCAGCGGCAACAAGCTCGCGGCCAACCGGGCCTATATCGAGAACGTCTACAAGAAGATCGTTCGGGTTCCGGGCGTTGCCGATCCGCGAATCCAGCAGGCCTTCAACGCGCCCACGCTGAATGTGGATGTCGATCGTTCGATCGCTTTGGACGTTGGTCTCACCGAGCGCGACGTCACGACCGCGATGCAAGTGAACCTCGCGGGCAGCCTTCAAACGGCGCCGACCTTCTGGCTCAATCCACAGAACGGCGTTTCTTACCCGATCGTCGCGCAAACCCCGCAAAGGTGGCTCGATAGCTTGAGCGCACTGCAGACCATGCCCGTGTCATCGGCAAAGGGGCCGCAGCTTCTGGCGGGCATTGCCGATATCAAACGCAGCCAGAGCAACGCCGTTGTGTCGCACTACAACATCCAGGGGGCGATCGACATCTACGCGGGCATTCACGAAAGAGACCTTGGCGCCATTTCCGGCGACATACAGAAGATCCTCGACGATACAGTCAAGCAGGTTCCCCCCGGTTCGACCGTGGTCATGCGCGGTCAGGTTTCCACCATGACCGCCGCTTACGCGCAGCTCTTTGCCGGCCTCGCTCTGGCGATCGTACTCATTTATCTGCTGATCGTCGTGAACTTCCAGTCGTGGCTCGACGCCTTCGTCATCGTCTGCGCCTTGCCGACGGCGCTGGCCGGCATCGTGTGGATGCTCTTCCTGAGCTATACGACCCTGTCTGTTCCGGCTTTGACCGGCGCGATCATGTGCATGGGCGTCGCCACCGCGAACAGCATTCTGGTCGTCAGCTTTGCGCGCGCCAGACTGGCCGAGGGCTGCGACGCGCTGACCTCCGCCGTCGACGCGGGCTTCACGCGCTTCCGCCCCGTCTTGATGACGTCTCTCGCCATGATCATCGGCATGGCGCCCATGGCGCTCAGCGCCGAGCAGAATGCGCCGCTCGGCCGCGCGGTGATCGGCGGCCTGATGTGCTCGACGATCGCGACGCTGTTCTTCGTTCCTGTCGTCTTCAAGCTCGTTCACGCGCGGCTGGCTTCCTCCAATGAGCAGTGACCCAATGTCTCAATCTAATGAGCGGACGGATGTGTCCTCGCCTGAGGTTCGGCCGGTCGGAGGAAAAACGCGGATTTGGCTGCGAGTCGCGGCGCTGGCGGCGATCGGCCTTGCGGCGGCGGGGATTGTCAGCCGCCGGGTCGCAGATCACAAGCTCGCGCAATGGACCGACGCCCAAGCCATACCATCGGTTGAGCTTGCAGACATTAAGATTGGGAGCAGCGGCCAGGGGCTTGTGCTGCCTGGTGAGTTGAAGGCCTTTTCCGAGGCGCAAATTCGCGCGCGCGTGAATGGCTATCTGAGAGACTGGAAATACGACATCGGCGCGCGTGTGAAAGCCGGCGAAATTCTGGCGACGATCGACGCTCCCGAGCTGGACCAGCAATATGAACAGGCCAGAGGCGAACTCGCCAAGGCGGAGGCGCATGCTCAGCTCGCAAAGCTGACATCGCGGAGATGGGCGGCTCTGCGCGCGTCTACGGCCGTCTCGCAGCAGAGCGTCGATGAAAAGGGCGGAGACGTGAACGCCAAGGAAGCCGATGTCTCCGCGGCGCGCGCGAATCTGGACCGGTTGAAGGCGATGAAAGGATTCACCGAGGTTGCCGCGCCGTTTTCGGGAGTCGTCACCGCGCGCAGAGTCGATGTCGGCGTTCTCGTCGGTCCCTCCAATCCAATCGAGCTTTTCGACGTCGCAGACATTCATCAGATGCGCGTTTATGTGCGCGTGCCGCAGCCTCTTTCGACACGCATCAAACAGGGGATGAAGGCGACGCTGACTCTGTCGCAACATCCGGGACGGACGTTCGAGGCGAAGGTCATCGCCAATTCAGAGGCCATCGCCGAAAACTCCCGCACCTTGCTGGTGCAATTGCTGGCGGACAACAAAGACGGCGCGCTCTTGCCGGGATCATTCGCAGAGATCCGCTTCGAGCTTGCGAAAGACCCCAACATCATCAGAGTCCCCGCAACGGCTCTATTGTTCAAGGATAACCAGTTCCAAGTCGCCATAGTGGGCCCGGAATCAAAAGTTGCCTTCAAGAAAATATCCATCGATCGCGATCTGGGAACAGAGATCGAACTGCGCGAGGGCGTCAAAACGACCGATCGCGTCATCAATTATCCATCCGAGTCGCTTCATGATGGAGACGTGGTCGTCGTCTCCCAGGAAAAAAGCAAGGAGACAAGCGGCGAACATGGCGGGCAAGGGGACGCGGAAAAATGAAGGCGCGCGCGCTCCTTGTTTGGTTGTCCCCTTTGACGCTCTGCGCGTGCAATTTTGCGCCGGACTATGCGCCGCCGGCAATCGAGGTCCCGGTCAAATTCAAAGAAGCGAAATCCTGGGCTCAGGCGACGCCACGCGACGACGCGCCCAGGGGCCCCTGGTGGCGCGGGCTCAACGACAAGGCGCTGAACGAGCTGGAGCCGCAGGTCGACGTCGGCAACCAGAACCTCGCTGCGCATCTCGCGATCCTGGATCAGGCGCGCGCCTATACCGCCCAGGCGCAAGCCGGTCTTTTTCCGACCGTCAATCTCAACAATAGCTATTCCGCCAATAAGCAATCGGCGCATCGGCCGCTGCGCACATCGAACCGAGTGCCGACGGCCCAAGGCTATGAAGAGGCGCTGATCGATGGGCGCCCGTTCAATCAGCCGGATCACTACGGCAACAACCTGCTGACGCTGCAGTCGAGCTATGAAGTGGACCTTTGGGGCCGGGTGAGAGACTCCATTGCCGCGAGAGAAGCGCAGATCCTGGCGAGCGCCGCAGACCTCGAATCAATTCGCTTGAGCCTGCAGGCGGAGCTTGCACGCACTTACATCGCCCTTCGCGGCCTCGACGCTGAAATCGCGCTTTTTGACCGCGTCGTGGAAAACTACCGCGTCGCGCTCAGCTTGGTGAAAACCCTCGTCCAAGGCAATATCGGTGCGCCCGCCGACGTGCCGCGGGCGGAAGCGCAGCTCGAGGTCGCGCGTGCGCGGCGCGACGATCTCATGGCGCGTCGCGCAATGTACGAGCACGCGATCGCCACGCTGATCGGCAAGCCAGCCTCTTCATTCTCCATACGCCCCGCCACGGCGCAGCTCGGCCAACCGACCGTGCCGCCGAGCGCGCCGCTGAGCTTGCTCGAACGCCGCCCGGATGTCGCCGCCGCGGAGCGTCGCGTCGCCGCAGCCAACCAGACGATCGGCGTCGCTCGGGCAGCTTTTTTCCCGCGCCTGACGATCAATCTCTCCGGAGGCACGCAGGATACCGGGCTCAGCCTGCTGAATTTCAAAAACAGCATCTGGTCGGTGGGGCCGGCGGTGACCTTGCCGATATTCGACGCTGGCCTGAGGCGCGCGGAGCTCGCAGGGGCGGAAGCCGCCTATATGCAAACTGTCGCGGAATATCGGGGCGCGGTGCTGCGAGCCTATCAGGAGGTCGAGGATAGTCTGGCCAATCTGCGCTGGCTTTCGAAGGAAGCTCAGAGCCTGAGCATCGCCGTCGCGTCGACGCAGAAGGTGCTCGATACGACGCTGACGCTATATCGCGAGGGGGCGACCAACTATCTCGACGTGATCACCGCGCAAACCGCGGCTCTCGACGCTCAGGACGCTCTCGTGACTTTGAAAACGCGGCGTGTGCAAGCGGCTGTGTCCCTCATGCTCGCGCTCGGCGGCGGCTGGTCGGCCAGCCTGTTGGAGCAGGTCGATCCGACGCCGCCGGCGCCGACAATGCCGCTCGAGCAGGCGGGCCTATTTGGAGATAAGTTATGAGCGCGCAGTTTGAGGCGGAGACAAAATGCGGCGATTGCGCATTCTGGACACGCATGGACAAGCAGGGCGGAAATTGTCGCCGCCACGCTCCCAGGCCGAACAATAATGTGGATGAAATTGCGCATTGGCCGCGCACCGGCTGGGAGGATGCCTGCGGAGAGTGGCTCGCCAAATCGCCCGACGCGCATCTTTTGGTTTTATGCCGCGAATGCGCCTACTGGAAACATACGGCTCAGGGACTTCAACCAACCGATCTGCAAGATCAGTTTTCGGACTGGTGGCGACACGCGGGCAAATGTCTGAGATTTGCGCCGCAGCCTTCCTCTTTCCCGGGGAACAGAGCGTTCTGGCGCGCCACTCATGGCGGCGATGCATGTTCCGAGGGCGCGATTAAATCGCGATAAAAAAATCAATTGCGCCTCGGCGCGCCCTTTGGCGACGGCGCAGTGGTGGAGCTCAAATTCAACACGATGGATGTCTTCGTGGTGATGCCGGTTGAGGAGATCGGCCGCGCTACATTGAATATCCGCTCGGCGTGATCTCTTCCGCCAGCGACGCCCGCCATTGCTAGCGAAGCCCAAGAGCGCCCGTCATTGCGAGCGGAGCGAAGCAATCCAGAGCCACGCCTTGGCTCTGGATTGCTTCGTCGCTTACGCTCCTCGCAATGACGGTAGAGCCGCCCAGCGCCACGCTGGATTGCTTCGCTTCGCTCGCAATGACGCCCTACCGTGTTGGAACCGCATAAACCGGGCACGGCGACTCGCGCAGCACGCGTTCGGTCGTCGTGCCCCGCAGCGCGTCGAGCAGGCCCCCGCGTCCCTGCGTCGGCATGGCGATGAGATCCGCGCCGATTTCCGCCGCATAGGCCAGAATCGTCTCGACCACCGGCCCGTGCCGCAATTCGATATGCGGCAGCAGGCCCTCGAAGATCGGCAGCCGCTCGCCGACATGCAGCAGCATGACGTCGGCCGCCGGGTTTATTGCATGGGCAAAGTCGGCGATGTGCCGGAAGGCGTCGAGCGGCGCCACATTGGGCTCGACCGGCATCAGCACCGTATTGAGCGACACCGCGCCGGTCTCGCGATCGACAAAGCCGGCCTGATCCTCGCGCAGCAAGAGCGCCGGTATATGCGTCTCGCGCACCGCCTCCTCCGCGACCGACTCGTCGAGCCAGCGCTCGAGCCCCGTGCGGTTGTGCGTCATCAGCACCATCAGGTCACAGAGATGGCGCGTCACATAGGCGGCGACGCCATGCACGGGCGAGCCCGCCTCGACCGCAGCCTTCACGAACTGCACGCCCAGCTTTTCAGCGACCTCGGCGCGCGAGGCGGCAGGGTCGATCATCCGCCAGCGGGCCAGCGTCTCCCGCACATGCGGGAAGCGCTCCCAGCCGTCCGGCTCCTCCTCTTCGAGATTCTCGATATGCAGGAGATGCAGCACGCCCTGCGTGGCCACAGCGATGCGCAGCGCATGGGCGAAGGCGTCCTGGCTCGATAAGGAGAGGTCCGTCGGATGAACGATGGATTTGGGCGGGTCTCCGATCATTGCGTCTCTCCCCGGCTCTCTTTTGTCCAAAGAGAAAACTATATCGCCGCGAGAGCCGCGCCTAGGTCGGCGTTGTCGCACCGAAAGCAACTCTCCGCCATTGCGAGCGGAGCGAAGCAATCCAGGGACCGCAATGGCTGCCCTGGGTTGCTTCGTCGCTACGCTCCTCGCAATGACGCCGTAAAGGGCCGTGACTACGCTCCCGGCGGCCCCTCTATTGCTCTCTCTGCGCCGCCAGCGCCTTCGCGACCTCCGTCGCCAGCTCGCTCTCGGGCACGGAGATCTGCGCCGGGCGCGCCGCCTTCCATTCCTCATTGGTGGAAATGGCCGCGGCCGCCCTGGCGCCGGCGATGAGGTCCTTGATCTGGACCTCGCCCTTGGCCTTTTCGTCCGATCCCTGGATCACAACGAGCGGGCTGTTACGGCGATCGGCGTATTTCATCTGCGCCTTCATGCCGGCCGCGCCGAGATAAAGCTCGGCGGCGATCCCCGCCGCCCGTAATTGCGCGGCCATGCGCTGGTAATCGGCGATGCGGTCGCGGTCGAGCACCAGCACCACCACGGGCCCGACATGCGGCCGCGCCGTCACGATGGGGCTGCCAACGAGCTTCAAGGCCGCGAAGAGTCGCGAGACGCCGATGGAGAAGCCGGTCGCCGGCGTATTCTCCGGGCGGAAACGGCCGACGAGGCCATCGTATCGCCCGCCGCCGCCAACCGAGCCGAAGCGCACGGGATTGCCCTTCTCGTCGCGCGTCTCGAAAGTGAGGTCGGCCTCGAAGACCGGCCCGGTGTAATATTCGAGCCCGCGCACGACGGACGGGTCGATGCGGATGCGGTCCGGCCCGAATCCGGCGTCGCGCGCGAGATCCTCGATCTCGAGCAGCTCCTCCGCCCCCTGCGCGCCGATCTCGCTCTTGCCCAACAGGCCGAAGAGATCGAACTGCGGCTTGCCGTCCTTATATTGGCCGCCGAGGCTGAAGGAGAGGATGGTGTCGATCGCCGGCAGCGGCAGGCCCGCGCCTTTGGTGAAATCGCCGCTTTCGTCCTTGCGGCCGTCGCCCAGCAGCTGGCGGACGCCATCCGGCCCGAGCCGGTCGAGCTTGTCGATGGCGCGCAGCACGACGAGGCGCCGGGCGGCGTTCTCCGCGCCGCCGACGCCGATCGCCTCCATCACGCCGTCGAGCACCTTGCGGCTGTTGATCTTGATCACATAGTCGCCGCGCGCAATGCCGAGTTTTTCCAGCGCGTCGGCCGCCATCATGCAGATTTCCGCGTCGGCGGCAGGCGACGCCGAGCCCACCGTATCGGCGTCGAACTGCATGAACTGGCGGAAACGCCCCGGCCCCGGCTTCTCGTTGCGATAGACATGGCCGCAGCGATAGGAGCGATAGGGCTTGGGCAGACGGTCGTAATTCTGCGCGACGAAACGGGCGAGCGGCGCCGTCAGGTCGTAGCGCAGCGACAGCCATTGCTCGTCGTCGTCCTGCAGCGAGAAGACGCCTTCATTCGGCCGGTCCTGGTCCGGCAGGAATTTGCCCAGCGCGTCGGTATATTCGAAAGCCGGGGTCTCCAGCGCCTCGAAGCCGTAAAGCTCATAGACCGAGCGGATGACGTCGAGCATGCGGCCCGTGGCGGCAAGCTCTCCCGCCTCGCGATCCGCAAATCCGCGCGGGCTTCGGGCTTCGACCTTGGATTTTTTTTCGTCGCTGGACATTCAATTCGGTTCCGCTGCGCGCTCCCTCCCAGGGAGGGGGCTGAATCTCGTCGCCTTCCTAGCATTTTCCCATTCGGAGGGAAGCTGTGCGTTGGCGGGAAAAAGCCGCAGATGCGAGACGCAGCGCGGGCAATCGGAGCTGCCGAAGCCGGGCAAAGGAAAAGGAAAGGCGCCGAGCGCCGCATTGAGCGCGCATTCGCTCCCGCCCTCGACGATAAAGGCGCCCAGAACGTCGCCCGCCATGGTGAGCTGGTCGACGTGCCAGTGCGCGCGCTTGTCGCGGCGCATATGGCGCGCCAGCCGGGCGCGCAGCCCGCGGGGGCCATTTGCCGAGCCGCAATAGAGATAATCGCCGGGCTCCAATGCGCCGACGCGTGTGCCGGCCTTCACAGTCAGCGGCGCAGGAAGCTGCAACCACAAGGCATAGGCGCCGGGGCTTGGGGGCGCTCGATCTGCGGCGACAATGAAGACCAATCCAGGCATTTCAGACAGTTGGAGTTTTTCTCCGGCCTCTTCCGCCGCGTCGTAAACAAAAAATTTGCCGCACCGCAAAAACTTTTGCCGCGGTGCGCCCTTAACCGCTAAGCTGCCGGCGCTTTCTTCGATTCTTATGCTTCGCGGGGTTGAATGGCCACGACGCTCAGCGAAAAAAACGTTCTTGTCTTGCAGGGCGGCGGCGCGCTCGGCTCCTATCAGGCCGGAGCCGTCGCGACCCTCATGGGGGCGGGCCATGCGCCCGATTGGGTCGCCGGCATCTCCATCGGCGCGATCAACGCCGCCATCATCTGCGGAAATCCCCCCGAAAAGCGCGTCGACCGATTGCGCGAACTCTGGAGCCGCATGACCAGCGGCCTGCAGGTTTCGCCGCTTTCCGACGACGTCGTGATTCGGCGGGCCTTCAACGAGTTCAGCGCGGCGACGACCGCGACCTTCGGCGTGCCCGGTTTTTTTTCGCCGCGCGCCTCCCTGCCTCTCCTCTGGCCCGCAAACGAGACGTCCGTCAGCATCTATGGCACCAAGCCGTTGCGCGAGACTTTGCTGGAGCTGGTCGATTTCGACCGACTCAATGCCGGCGAGACGCGGATCAGCGTCGGCGCCGTCAATGTGCGCACCGGAAACTTTCACTATTTCGATTCGCAGAATGAGCGCATCACGCCCGAGCACATCATGGCGAGCGGCGCGCTTCCGCCGGGCTTTCCGCCGGTGGAAATCGATGGCGAGCTCTACTGGGACGGCGGCCTCGTCTCCAACACGCCGCTCCAATATGTGCTCGAAATGTGTGGCGCTCGCGACCACATGTGCATTTTCCAAATCGATCTTTTCAGTGCGCGCGGTCCCGCGCCGACGACGCTGATCGACGTCAGCCAGCGTGAAAAGGATATCCGTTTTTCGAGCCGGACGCGGCTGAACACGGACGTATTCCGGGACATCCAGACCATCCGCCGTCACATCCGGCGTTTGAGCGAAAGGATCCCCGAAGCCCTGCGCGACGATCCCGACTGGCGCGCGCTGAGCGACTTCGGCTGCGGCGCTGCGATCACCATTGTGCAACTGATCCACCGCGCTGCCGCCTATGAGACGAACTCCAAGGATTACGAATTTTCCCGTTACACGATGATGGAAAACTGGTCGGCGGGCGTGCGCGACGTCGAAACCACGCTTGCCCACCCGGCGTGGCGCGATCGTGCGCCGCCCGATCATGGCGTCGCCATTCTTGATTTGACGAAGGAGCAAGATTCATGACTCCAGACGAGATCCGTCGCGCCGCCTTCGCCATGCCGTTGACGAGCCCGGCTTTCCCGAAAGGCCCCTATAGATTCGTCGACCGCGAATATCTGATCGTTTCCTACCGCACCGATCCCGACGCGCTTGCGAAAGTTGTTCCCGAACCGCTCTCTTTCGTCGACCCAATCGTGAATTTCGAATTCATCCGAATGCCCAATTCGACGGGGTTCGGCGATTATACGGAGGCGGGCCAGGTCATTCCTGTCGTTTTCGAGGGTCGGCGCGGGAACTACACGCACGCTATGTATCTCAACGACGGCCCGCCCATTTACGGCGGGCGGGAATTGTGGGGCTTTCCAAAGAAATTCGCGCAACCCTCGCTCGCCGTCGAACGCGATGCGTTCGTCGGCACGCTCGATTACGGCTCCGTGCGCATCGCAACGGGAGTCATGGGCTACAAACATGTCGCGCTCGATCCGGCGGCGGTTTTAAAATCCATGTCCGCGCCGAATTTTCTTCTCAAGATCATTCCGCATGTCGATGGCGCGCCCCGCATTCTAGAGCTGGTCGATTACCGGCTCGAGGACGTCACGGTGAAAGGCGCCTGGACTGGTCCCGCCTCGCTTCAACTCGCCCACCATGCGCTTGCGCCCGTCGCCGACCTCCCCGTGCGGGAAATCCTTTCGGCGACGCATATTCTCGCCGACCTCACTCTTGGTCTTGGAACGGTCGTCTTCGATTATCTCTCTCCCGAAAGGCCCCGCTGATGACTCTCAACGGAAAAGTCTGCCTGATCACCGGGGCCGCCAGCGGCATCGGGCATGCCATCGCCAAGCGTTTCGTCGAAGCGGAGGGACGCGTCGTCATCGCCGATCTCAATCTGGACGCCGCCAAGGCGGCCGCCTCCGAACTCGGCGGCGACAAAGTGGCGATCGGCGTCGGCATGGATGTGTCGAATGAGGAACAGGTCAATGCGGGGGTCGACGCCGCGGCGAAATGGTTCGGCGCGATCGACGCGCTCGTTTCCAACGCCGGCATTCAGATCGTTCATCCGATCGAGGAATTCCCGTTCGCGGACTGGAAGAAGGTGCTCGCCATTCATCTCGACGGCGCCTTTCTCACAACGAAGGCCTGCGTGAAATATATGTATCCGCAGCGCTCCGGCGCGCTGATCTACATGGGCTCGGTGCACAGCCACGAAGCTTCGCCTCTGAAATCGGCCTATGTCGCGGCGAAGCACGGCATATTGGGGCTGACGCGCGTGATGGCCAAGGAAGGCGCGAAACATAACGTCCGCGCCAACGCCATCTGTCCCGGCTTCGTCATGACGCCGCTCGTCGAGAAGCAGATCCCCGAACAGGCGCAGGAGCTCGGCATCAGCGAAAAACAGGTGGTGACGGATGTGCTGCTGAAGGAAACCGTCGACAGCCAATTCACCAAGGTCGAGGACGTAGCGGAGGTCGCGCTGATGCTCGCGGCGTTCAAGACCAACGCGCTGACGGGCGAGTCGATCATCGTCAGCCATGGTTGGCATATGAACTGAGGTTTGCCGTCCCAGCATCTTGGGATCGACAGAGCCGCGCGAACGGGCGACGATACAGAATGTCCCGTGGCAATTTTCCTGTCGATCCGCTTTCCCGCCGTGACATGCTGCGCCTTTGCTGCGCGGCAAGCGCCTCACTTTGCCTGCCAAATCCACTCGCCCTGGCGCGGACGGACGATCTTGCGGAAAGGCTGCGTGAGGCGACGCGCAAGGGGGCGGCGGTGTCGCTCCCCGCGGGCGAGATCACACTCGCCGGGCTCGATCTGCCGGACGGCGCCATCCTGCAAGGCGTTCCCGGCCGCACCGTGTTGAAGCTCTCGGGCCTCGGCCCGCTGCTCTCCGCCAGCATGGCGCGAAAGATCACGCTGGAAAACCTCATCTTCGACGGCGCCGGCGGCGTCACGCCGAAGGACAAGGGGCTACTCGACTTCTCCGATGTGGTCGATCTTTCGATCCGCGGTTGCGTTATCCGCCGCTCCTCGGCGCGCGGCGTCATGCTGGCCCGCTGCGGCGGCGTTTTTGCGCAGAATGAAATCGCGGATGTCGCCGACGCCGGCGTTTATTCGCGGGACGGCCTCGGCGTCGATTTCGATAACAACCATATTCGTCGTTGCGGAGACAACGGCCTCGTCATTCACGCCACTTCCGTGGGCCGCTACGACGGCTCGCGCGTCCGCAACACTGTCGTCGAGGATGTCGAGAACCGCTCAGGCGGCAACGGCCCTTATGGCAATGGCGTCCTCGTCTGGGGCGCGGGGGCAATCCGCGTCGAGCGCAACCGCATCTATCGCTGCGCCTATAGCGCCGTGCGTAACAACGCCGGCCACGGCGTGGACGTCATCGGCAACGACTGCAAGGGCTTCCGAGAAAAGGCGATGTATGCCGAGTTCGGCGCGAAGAATTCGGTGTTCCGCGACAATCGCATCGAGGACGCCGGCGCCGGCATCGCCGTCGCCAACGCCGATCAGGGCACGGATGGCGCGATCGTCTCGGGAAATACGATCATCTCTATGCGGGAGAGCCATCCCGACCCCGAGTTTGGGCCGCAGATGCTGTGGCTCACCGGCATTCTCGCCGAGAAGAACGTCGACATCACGGGCAACAAGATCGTCGGCCCCGGATGGATCGGCATTGCGTTGGGCGGCTGGCGCGAAAATCTGCGCGCCGAGGCCAATGACATTTCCGGCGTCGACTACGGCATCGTGCTCGCAACCGGCGAGGGCGCCGGCGACGCCACGGTCGCGCACAACCGGATCAGCGCGAAAAAGGCGACGGTGATTGCGTCCGCGGGGATGAACTTTCTGCCGGGCGATTTGACGAAATCAGGCGCGAAAAAATACCCGCGCCTCATCGTGCGGGACAACGAGACGGGCTGACGCCAACGCGCAATGGAGGAGTGTCATTCCGGTCATTGCGAGCGAAGCGAAGCAATCAAGAGCCGCTATAGCTGCCCTGGATTGCTTCGTCGCTTACGCTCCTCGCGATGACGGCGTCGCGCGTGGGGATTTGACAGAGTCCCGCGTTTTACGCGATCATCACCCGTGCAGCGGCCTTCTCGTCGCCGAGCAGCTCCAGCGCTTTCGCCACCATCGCCTTGCTGTCGAGCATGGCGCGGGCGAGCATCATCTCGTGCTTGTCGTGGTCGATATAGGCGTCGGGCAGCGTCATGCTGCGGAACTTGAAGGCGCCGCGCGCGCCGTCGAGCAGGCCGTCGTCCGAGAGCGCCTGGAAGACCTGCGAGCCGAAGCCGCCGATGGAGCCTTCCTCGATCGCGATCAGCACTTCGTGATTGGCGGCGAGGCGACGGATGAGGTCGCGGTCGACCGGCTTGGCGAAGCGCGCGTCGGCGACCGTCGTCGAAATCCCGTAATTCTCCAGCTCCTCGGCCGCCTTCAGCGCGTCGGCGAGGCGGGTGCCGAGCGAGAGCAGCGCGACCTTGGAGCCCTCGCGGACAATGCGGCCCTTGCCGATCTCGAGAATCTCGCCGCGCTCCGGCAGTTCGACGCCGACGCCCTCGCCGCGCGGATAGCGGAAGGCGATCGGGCCTTCCTCATAGGCGACGGCGGTCGAGACCATATGCATCAGCTCGGATTCGTCGGCGGCGGCCATCACCACCATGCCCGGCAGGCAGCCGAGATAGGCGATGTCGAAAGCGCCCGCATGGGTCGGACCGTCGGCGCCCACGAGCCCGGCGCGGTCGATCGCGAAGCGCACCGGCAGATGCTGGATGGCGACGTCATGCACGACCTGATCGTAGCCGCGCTGCAGGAAGGTCGAATAAAGCGCGCAGAAGGGCTTATAGCCCTCGCAGGCCAAACCCGCCGCGAAGGTCACCGCATGCTGCTCGGCGATGGCGACGTCGAAGGTGCGGGTGGGGAAATGCTTGGCGAAAACATCGAGGCCAGTGCCCGTCGGCATGGCGGCGGTGACGGCGACGATCTTCTCGTCGTGCTCGGCCTCGGCGATCAGCGCCTTGGCGAAGACGCCCGTATAGGAGGGGGCGTTGGCCTTGGGCTTATATTGCTTGCCGGTCTCGACGTCGAATTTGACGACGCCGTGATATTTGTCCTCGGCGGCCTCGGCCGGGGCGTAGCCTTTGCCCTTCTGCGTGACGACATGAACCAGCACGGGGCCGTCGTCCTTGTCGCGGACATTCATCAGCACGGGCAGGAGATGGTCGAGATTATGCCCGTCGATCGGCCCAACATAATAGAAGCCGAGCTCCTCGAACATGGTGCCGCCGGTGATGAAGCTGCGCGAGAATTCCTCGGCCTTGCGCGCCTTGTCATAGATGAAGCGCGGCAGATGCGAGGCGAGCTGCTTGGCGGCGTCGCGGATCGAGCGATAGGCACCGCCCGAGACGAGGCGCGCGAGATAGGCCGACATGGCGCCGGTCGGAGGCGCGATGGACATGTCGTTATCGTTGAGGATGACGATGAGGCGCGAATCCAGCGCGCCGGCGTTGTTCAAGGCCTCATAGGCCATGCCCGCCGACATGGAGCTGTCGCCGATGATCGCCACGACGTGATTGTCGCCATGCGCGAGGTCGCGCGCGACGGCCATGCCGAGGCCGGCGGAGATGGACGTCGAGGAATGGCCGGCGCCGAAAGCGTCATATTCGCTCTCCGCGCGCTTGGTGAAGCCCGAAAGGCCGCCGCCCATGCGCAGCGTGCGGATGCGGTCGCGGCGCCCGGTGAGGATCTTGTGCGGATAGGTCTGGTGACCGACATCCCAGATGATGCGGTCGTCCGGCGTGTTGAAGACGTAATGCAACGCCACCGTCAGCTCGACGACGCCGAGACCCGCGCCCAGATGCCCGCCCGTGACCGAGACGGCGTCGATCGTCTCCCGCCGCAGCTCGTCGGCAACCTGCCTCAGCTGATTAGGCTGCAGCTTGCGCAATTCCTGCGGGGTCGGAATCTGATCGAGCAGGGGGGTCTTCGATGTCGTCAAAGGGTCGCTCTCGTCTGGGATGTCCGAGTTTCTGTAATTTCTAGGCATATCCGCTAAGCCATGGCGCAGCAAATGCGCCGCGGCGCCTGGGGACAGATTCTCATCAGACTGTTGCCCCGGCGCAACGCCTTCCCCGGCGTCGGGCCGGAGTCAGTTGGAAATCAATATCTATCGGCTTCGAACAACGTGAAGCCGGAGGGCGCCGGCTCGGCCGGCCGGGCGCGCTGGACCGGCCGGGGGCGGAGAAGGCGCTCGTCATCGGCGCGCTCAGCCCTGGGCGCGCGACCCGCCATCCGGGTTCCGCCGACGATATCGATCGTCGCCCCCTGCTGCTCCACCCATTCGAAGAGCTTCTGGGCGTTCGCCACGGACAGGCGGACGCAGCCATGCGAACGCGGGCTGCCCAGCCCACGCTCGAAACTGCCGTGGATGGCGAGGCCTCGCGGCGAAAAGAAGATGGCGTACGGCATTGGCGCCTGGTCATATTCGTCGGAGAAGTGATCGGCCTCCATGCGCATGACAGCGTAATGCCCGGTCGGCGTCTCGTAGCCCTGTCGGCCGCTGGATATTTTCCATACAACGGTCTCGCCGCCGCGCTCCGCCGTCAGGCGCTGCGTGGCGAGATCGATTGAAATGCGCACGGTCGCGAAGGCTGGCGCGGCGGCCAGCAGCGTCGCCGTCAGGAGAAAGAGACGAACCATTTTCATGAAGAAAACCTAATCACGCCGGGCTGTCCCCGTAAAGGCGTCAGGCTGGATAGGATGAACGCCCTGGCGCCGGGCTTGAACCTCACGTCTCCAGCACGGCGGGCCAGGGCTGATCGTATCGCATTCAGACGCCCCACCGCTTCAAAATGGGTCAGCTCCGGAGATTGTCGAAGATGCTCGCGCCATTCCTGAACACGAAAGGGACCGCATTCGGCATGGCCGAGCTCGGGCGCTCCGGCGGGCGCGCGTCTAGCCAGCGCCTCCCGCGCCTCGTGGGCGGGAAGGATTTCGCCGCGCCGAACGCGACCCTTCAGGTTGCGGAATTGTCGCTCGAAGAGATGGACGCGATCGCGTCCGAGTGGCGTGATCTCGCCCGGCGGGCCTTGGAGCCGAACGCCTTTTACGAGCCGGGCTTCGCCCTCTCCGCCGCGCGGCATCTCCCTGCAGCCGAACGCCCCCGCTTCATCGTCTTGCGCAATGGCGCGGGCCGGCTGATGGGCCTCTTCCCGATCGTCGCGCCGAGCCCGCTGTTCGGCGACGGTCTGATCCGTCTGTGGCTGCACAAGCAGGCGGCGCTCGCGACGCCGCTTGTCGACCGCGATCAGGCGTCCGAGACGATCGAGGCCTTCCTCGCCTGGGTCGAGATCGAGGATAAATCCGCCGGCGTCGTATTCTCGCGGATGCCGACCAACGGTCATTTCCACCAGGCCCTGCAGCGGGCCGTCGCCGCCGCAGGCCGCGCCGTCGACGTTCTCGACTCTTACGAACGCGCCGCGCTCCTGCCGGGCGGCGACGCCGACGCGCTCGGTGCCCGCGCGGGCTCGAAGAAGAAGCTCGCGGAAATCCGCCGCCAGGCTCGCCGCCTCGGCGAGATGGGCCGCGTCACCTTCGAAACCCATGAAAGCGACGCGGAGATCAAAGCGGCGGCGGAAGAATTTCTGGCGCTCGAAGCCGCCGGCTGGAAAGCTGGGCGCGGGGCGTTTCTCTCGCAGCCGGCTCTCGCCACTTTCCTGCGCAGCGCGACGCGCCTGCTCGCGCGCGAAAAGGGCTGCAAGATCCAGTCGCTGCGGTTGGACGGACGCCCGATCGCCATGGCAGTCGTGCTGGAGAGCCAGGGCCGCAGCTATTTGTGGAAGATCGCTTTCGACGAGTCCCTGCGCGCGCAGGCGCCCGGCGTTCAGCTCGTCTATGCGCACACCAAGGCGGCGCTCGACCGCGGCGATCTCGATTATGTGGACAGCTGCGCCATCGCCAATCATCCGATGATCGACCGCATCTGGCCGGATCGCATCGGCGTCTGCGACGTCGCGGTGTCGCTGCGGACTCGCGGCAACGGCGCTTTCCTTTCGAGCTGCCGTCGCGCCAACGCCCGCCGGCAGGCGCGGGAGCTAGCCAAGCGCATGGCCAACCGGCTGCTGAAACGCAAAGTGAGCTGAGCACGACGGGCCGCGAGCCGTGGCGGCGCTCTCGCCTTTTCGGTCCGGATGGGTATAGTGCCGGCGACCTCGCCAAACGCCGGACTTGACGCCTGTGACGATCCGCCGAACCCACCTGCTCCTTCTCCTCGCCGCTCTTGCCGCAGCCGGCCTCTCGGCCTGCGGCCGGCGCGGTCCGCTCGAGCTGCCGCCCGAGATTCAGGCTCAGGGCGCGGCGCTGAAGGCGCAGCAGGCCGCCGCGCTGGCGAAAAACGCGCCCAAGCCCGCTCCGGGGCAGGCGGCTCCGGAATCGCCGCCGCCGCCGATCCCCGGCACGATCGGCAACCGGCCGCCCGAACAATATCCCTTCCCTCTCGACCCGCTGCTCTGACGCAATGCATCATTTCGATTACCGCAACGGCGCGCTCTTCGCCGAAGACGTCGCCGTGTCCGAGCTCGCGAGCGAAGTCGGGACGCCCTTCTACTGCTATTCAGCGGCGACAATCCGCCGGCACTTCCGGGTCTTCTCGCAGGCTTTCACGGGGCTCGACGCCCTCGTCTGCTATGCGATGAAGGCCAATTCCAATCAGGCCGTGCTACGCCTCCTCGCCAAGGAAGGCGCCGGCATGGACGTGGTCTCGGGTGGCGAGCTTGCCCGCGCCCTGGCGGCTGGGGTTCCGGGCTCGAAGATCACCTTCTCGGGCGTCGGCAAGACCGACGACGAGATTGCGGCGGCGCTCGACGCCGGCATCTTGTGCTTCAACGTCGAATCCGAGCCGGAGCTCGAGGCCATTTCGCGCATCGCCTCGGCCAGGGGCTGCGCGGCGCCCGTGTCTCTACGCGTCAATCCAGACGTGGATGCTCGTACCCACAAGAAGATTTCGACCGGCAAATCCGAGAATAAATTCGGCGTGCCGCTGTCGCATGCGCGCGAGGTCTACGCCCGCGCCGCGAAGCTGCCGGGCATAAAGATCACCGGCGCCGATATGCATATCGGCTCGCAGCTCACCGACCTCGAGCCTTTCGACGAGGCCTTCTCGCTGCTCGCGGAGCTGGTGCGCGACCTGCGCGCCGATGGCCATGAAATCTCCCATGTCGATCTCGGCGGCGGGCTCGGCATTCCCTATCACGAGGGCGACGATCCGCAATCCTACCATCCGGAGCGTTACGCCGAGATCGTGCGTCGGCATTTCGGCGGGCTCGGCTGCAAGCTCGTCTTCGAGCCCGGACGCCTCATCGTCGGCAACGCCGGCGTGCTGATCACCCGCGTGATCTACGTGAAGCAAGGCGAGGCCAAGACCTTCGTCATCGTCGACGCCGGCATGAATGATCTCGTGCGGCCGACGCTCTATGACGCGCACCACGATTTGATGCCGGTGCGCGAGCCGTCGGATCGCGCCGAAATCGTCGCCGACGTCGTCGGCCCGGTCTGCGAGACGGGCGACTATCTGGCGCTGGGCCGAAAAATGCCGGAAGCCGAACCCGGCGAGCTGATCGCCGTGCTGACCTCCGGCGCCTATGGCGCGGTGCAGGCAGGGACATACAACACCCGGCCCTTGATCCCGGAGGTGCTAGTCGACGGCGCGCGCTACGCCGTGATCCGCCCGCGCCCGACCGTCGCCGAGCTTATTGCGCTGGATCGCGTGCCGGACTGGCTGTAACGGCGGCATCGATCCAGTCCATCGTCTTTTCCAATGCGCCGGGGCTCGACAAGGCGAGATGGCTGACTCCCGGCAAGGCCATCAACCGCTTGGGCTCCCCTGCCCGCTCGAACAGCCGCCGTGCGTTGGCGGCCGGGGTGATGGCGTCGTTTTCGCCGACGATCATCAACACCGGCGCGCGCACTTTGCCGATCGCCTCATCGGCGCGGAAGGTGTCCTCTAGGACGAGGCTCACCGGGAAGATCGGGAAGCGCGACTGCGCCACGGCGAGGACCGAGTCATAGGGCGAATCCAGCACCAGCGCCGCCGCGCCATGGCGGGCGGCGAGCATGGTCGCGACGCCCGTGCCGAGCGACTCGCCCATCACCACGATGCGCTCGGGCTTAAAGCCACGATTGAGCGCTTCCGTATAGGCCGCCTCCGCGTCGCGCATGAGGCCCGCTTCCGATGGCTCGCCAGTCGATCCGCCATAGCCGCGCCAAGAGATCGCCAGCAGGCCGTAGCCATGGCGCGTCAATGTATCGAAGCGCTTCTTGCGATCGGCCAGGGGACCCGCGTTGCCCTGAAAATAGAGAATGAGCGGAAAGCGCGCGTCTTTCGGGGCGCGATGCCAGGCTTCGAGCGTCTCCCCGTCCTCGGTCTTGAGCCGTAGCGTCTCGACATCTGAGAGCCCCGCTTGCACGGGCGTCACCAGGAGCGCATGCCGAGGATAGATCATGGCGCGCTGCTGGACGGCGAGGCCGGTGAATGAGAGAAGATAAATCGTTGTGACGCTAGCGAGCGTTATCTTGAGCCATTTCACGGCGCTGTCTCTCCCAAAGCCGTCATTGCGAGCGAAGCGAAGCAATCCAGAGCAGCGATGGGGCTCTGGATTGCTTCGCTTCGCTCGCAATGACGGGAGTCCGGTCAAAGCCGCAACGGCCCCTTCTTCTCCCGATACTCGCGATACCAGTCGACGAGCGCCCTCACCCCCTCCTCCACCGAAGTCTGCGGACGGTATCCCGTGAGCCGCTCAAGGAGATCGGCGGAGGCGAAGGTGCGCGGCACGTCGCCCTTCTGCATCTCGAGATAATTGCGGATCGCCTTTTTGCCTGCCGCTTTTTCCAGCGTGTCGATAAAGTCGAGCAAAGGCGCCGGCGCGCCGCGGCCGATGTTCACGATGCGATAGGGCGCCTGCGGCGAGACCGAGTCGTCGCCCGAGCCGCGCTCTGGAACGCAATCCATCAGCCGCGCAACCGCCTCGACGAGATCCTCCACATAAGTGAAGTCGCGCGACATATTGCCGTGATTATAGATGTCGATAGGCCGGCCGCTTTCGATCGCCTCGAGGAATTTCAACGGCGCCATGTCGGGCCGGCCCCAAGGGCCATAGACCGTGAAGAAGCGGAACATGGTCGTCGGGATCGACCACAGATGCGCATAAGAATGCGCCATCGCCTCGCCCGCCTTTTTGCTTGCAGCGTATAGCGTCAGCGGATGGTCGGTTTTGTCGTCCTCGCGGAAGGGCACGGTCGGGCTCGCGCCATAGACCGAGCTTGTCGAGGCGATGAGGAGATGGCGCGGCTTCAACATGCGCGCGATCTCCAGCACGTTGAAGGTCCCGACCAGATTGGACTCGACGTAAGCGCGCGGATTTTCGAGGCTGTAGCGCACGCCCGCTTGCGCCGCGAGATGGATGATGACGTCGGGGGCGCTGCGCTCGGCGGCCTGCGTCAGCGCCGCCATATCCTCGAGCATCGCGACCGTGTCGCGAAAGCCTTCTTCGCGCGCCAGAATTTCGCGCCGCGCCTCCTTCAGGCGTGGATCGTAATAGGGCGTCATGCCGTCGAAGCCGTCGACCGTGTGGCCCTGCGCCAGCAGCCGCCGCGCGAGGTGGAAGCCGATGAAGCCGGAAGTGCCGGTGATGAAAACGCGCATCGCTTAGCCTGGCTCTGGGCGGACAGATCGCCGCCGCGCCGTCTTGGGCAATCGCCTTGCCCCTGTCAACGCGCGCCTTGGCGCGTTAGGCTGCGACGAAGATGCGGAGCGAGACGATGGACGCCCCAAACCACCCGCTCTTGTTGCGGGTCCTGCATTGGATCAACGCCTTCGCGGTGATCGTGATGATCCTGTCCGGCTGGCGGATCTATGACGCCTCGCCACTCTATGGCTTCCTGTTCCCGGTCGACTTCACGCTCGGCGGCTGGCTCGCCGGGGCGCTGGCCTGGCACTTCGCGGCGATGTGGTTACTCGCAGCCAATCTCCTCGCCTATCTGCTTTATGGAATCGCAACCGGTCGTTTCCTGCGTCTTTTCCTGCCGCCGTGGCCGGGCGCGATCTGGCGTGACGCGCGCAGTGTCGTGACGGGCCGCATGACGCATGTTCACGGCCGCTACAACGCGGCGCAACGCGCGGCTTACGTCTTCGCGATTCTCGCAACCATCGTCGCAATCCTCTCCGGGCTCGCCTTGTGGAAGCCCGTGCAATTGCAGGAGCTGACCGCGCTCATGGGCGGCTTCGAGACAGCGCGGCGCGTGCATTTCTTCGCCATGGCGGCGCTGGTTTGCTTCCTTCTCGCCCATATCTCACTGGCGCTTTCGAATAAAAGCGCTCTGAAAGCCATGACGATCGGAAGCAAGGAGCGGGCGCAGTGAAACGCAAAATCTCCCTTGCTGATTTCCGCCCGCAACTCGAACGCGTCGAACGCCGGCTTTTCCTGAAGCAAAGCCTCTCTCTCGGCGCGCTGACCATGCTTTCCGGCTGCACGCTGAAAGACGAAGACGCTGTCGACCGCCTGCTCTTCGCCATGTCGCGCTTCAACGACGCCGCGCAGGCGGCGCTCTTCAACCCAGGCAAGCTCGCGCCTGTCTATTCCGAGGCCGAGATCACGACGCCTTTTCCCTTCAACGCCTATTACGAAGAGGGGCTCGCGCCGGTGATCGACGGCGAGCGCTATCGCTTGCTGCTGTCGGGGCTCATCGAAAACAAGCGCCCCTGGTCGTTGCAAGAACTGCGCGACCTGCCGCAGGTCTCGCAGATCACGCGCCACGTCTGTGTCGAAGGCTGGAGCGCCATCGGCAAATGGGGCGGCGTTCCGTTCCGAGTGTTCCTCGAACGCATCGGCGCAGATATGACTGCGCGCTATGTCGGCTTCCGCTGCGCCGATAATTATTCGACGAGCATCGACATGCCAAGCGCGCTGCATCCGCAGACGCTGCTCGCTTTGGATTTTCCTGGCCGACCGGGAGAGACCAAATACGGCTTCCCCGTGAAGATCCGCATTCCGACCAAGCTCGGTTTCAAAAATCCCAAATTCGTCACCGAGATCTTTATCACGAATGACAATCCCGGCGGTTACTGGGAAGACAAGGGCTACAACTGGTTCAGCGGGTCGTAACTGTCATCCCTAGAGCGGTTTCTTGTCTGACTGAATCGAAGGGGATTCACGAATCGGCTCCGGTCTACTTCTTCGCCGCAGGGGGGCGTGAGCCCTCGTTGAAAAGAAACCGCTCTAAGATGGAACGCCCCGTTGCCGCGGCGCTTTATTAACCTCATTGTCCCTGCAGTGTTTCCGCGATTGAGAGCCAGCCTTTCCCGGGGTTGTTCATCCCTAGTAGTTGCCCCATTCAACGCCTTTTTCGGGCGTGGACGAACAACCTACCCCAAGTGCTGCAGGGGTTAGATTTCAGCCGACTCGTAGCTCGTGACTTCCATGCCGACGCAAACTTCGACGATTACCGGGCTCGACCACGTCATGACGATCTCCTTCTCATTGGGCCCTGGATCAGGCCCTTGAGAAAGATAACAACGCGCGCTGCTTCGTTCAGCCTGAAAATTTGCCAACGGACCATTCCAAACCTTCCCGACGAAGCTTGCCCCTTTGAAGCATCAGCCCTACTCCCGATCAGGCTCCTCTTCGTCGCGGATCGGCAGCGAGACGAACACCCGCGTGCCGCCGGCTGCGCGCCGCTCCACTTTCATCCTGCCGCCCAACCCCTGCACGCGCTCGCGCATGCCGAGCAGGCCCATTCCCGAACGATGCTCCGCCGCGAGGCCGATCCCATCGTCCTCGACAATGACAATCAATGTCGGCGCATCCTCGGTTTCGCTTTCGCCCCGGTCGCCGAACCTATCCCACCCGAACTCGAGAGTGACCTGCGCCCAATTCGCATTAGCGTGCCGGAAGACGTTGGTTACGCTCTCCTGAACGACTCTATACGCCGTGAAGGCCGTCGTCTCGTCGAGGGATGACAAATCATAAGGGGAGGACAACCGAAGCTCGACCTCCGGATGGCCCGCAGACCAGGATGCAAAAAGATTTTTGAGGGCCGCCTCGAGCCCAAGTTCAGATAGACCCTTTGGCCTCAAGCGTCCGAGCAGGCCCCGGAACAAAGACTGAAGCGCTTCGCTCGCCCTGTCCATGATCGCGCTGAGCTGCCGTAATCGCACGGGATCCGGCGGAGATTGCGCGACAACCTCTTGTAGAGAAGCCGCCGCCGCGCGGATCGAAAACAAACATGGTCCCGCCTCGTCGTGGAGATCTCGGGCGATTTCCTTACGCTCGCTGTCCCCAATCTCGATAATTTCGTTTACGAGATCGCGGTTTTCCTGCCGCATGCGGTCAAGCGTCGTCGCCAGCGAATTGAGCGCGTTCGAAATGTTGCGAAACTCGGAGGCGCCGCGCGGCGCGATCCGAATGCCGCTCTTCCCAGCCTCGAGGTCTGCGAGGCCAGCCTGCAGCGCTCCGAACGGCGTGAGCGAAAAGCGAATGAGCAGCAGCAAGAGTATGACAATCGCGAGCGTCACCACGAGGCTAATCGATGCCAGCCACGTCATGTCGGACCAAATTTCTTCCAGCTCATCAAGCGGATTGGAGACAATCGCCACGCTGCCGTAATCACGCGCGTTGACACGGATGGGCACGAGGATGACTCGTGGCGAGGGAACGCCGACGAGCTTGACGAACCATGTCGGCGGATCGTCGTCTGAGGCGTGGTCCGCCATCGACCATTGCGTCGGCGGCGCTTCGCCTCGTTCGAGTATCTTGATGTCGACATGGCGTAGGGCGCCAAGATTTGCATAAAGTCTGCGCAGAACGAGCGTCGGGTTCTCGTCATCGGGAAGACTTGCAATTGATGTCAGGACGAATTCCCGAACAAGACGGAGATTACTTCCCGCCTCTGCACGAATACGCGGCCCCGCGTGCATCGATTGAATCGTGAGATTGATCAGCAGCGTTGCAAGAAGGACGAAACCGATAAGCCAGCTCAACCCGACTTTCAGTGAGATCATTAGTCGTCGCCTTGAAAGAACGGCCTCGAAAAGGCCACAAGACGATTGACACCGCGCTCGGTTTTTCACAACAAAGATTAAGGTCCACAAGAAGAAAAAAATATCATGCGGGTTTTGATCGTCGACGACCATCCGATGGTGATCGAGGGCTGCCGTGGCATGCTCGCCGGCCAAAAAGACATCGAGGTGTTCGAGGCCCACAACGCCGACGAGGCGCTGGAGAAATACGCGTCGGGAGCTCCGGACGTCATCGTTCTCGACATCAACCTTCCCGGCGTCTCCGGCTTCGAGCTGCTACGCCTCCTGCTGAAGCGCAATCCCAACGCGAAAGTGATCGTCTTCACCATGAACGACGATCCCGTCTTCGCAGCGCGCGCGATCGAACGCGGCGCAAAGGGCTATCTGGCCAAAAGCGAGGATCCGAAAGTCTTCGTCAAAGCGATCCGATCCGTCGAGGCGGGCGAACGCTATCTGTCGGGCAATCTGGCGCTGAAGCTCGCATTCGCCGATCAGAGCCTGACCAAAAATCCGCTCGACGCGCTCAACAGCCGTGAGATCGAAATCCTGCGCAACCTGGCCAATGGCAAGGACATGACCGAGATCGCGCATATTTTGAAGGTCTCTTATAAAACGGTCGCGAATAATTGCATCTTGCTGAAGCGCAAGCTCGGCGCACGATCGAAGGCCGACCTTTTGCGCATCGCGGTTGAAAACAAAGTTGCGATGAAATTGGTTTGAAACGAGATCCGCTTGATTGGTTCGGTGTCATTCCCGACGCTCGCGAAGCGAGCGATCGGGAATCCAGAGCAAAACCAACGCTCTTGTGGCTCTGGATTCCCGGTCGGGCTTTCAGCCCGCCGGGAATGACAAGTCCCCAATGCCAGCTGTTCAAACGGAAATGGTTTGAGAGCCCCGTCTATCTGAACTGCTTTTGTGTCTCGTAGCGCGCCGAGAGCAGGCGCAATGCGTCGTCGCGCGCCGCGCCTTTGTGGCGCAGATTGTAATAATGTTGGCAAAGCTCGCCATAAGTCTGCTTCTGCCCGGCTGCGGCGGCGACATTGGCGAGCGCCTTCAGCAGCCCCGCGTAATCTTCCAAGCTCCCATCTGCCATTAGCATCTTGCCGATTTGCGCGGTCCGATTGGCAAGCATGCGGTCAGACTCGAGGAAATGTGGGCGCGCCGCGAGCAGCGCCTCGCGCATGCGTCCCACCGCCAAGTCGTTGGCGGGGAGGTCCCGACCAACTTCCCGGCTCGCGAGCCAGAGAGCGGGGTCGACGTGGTCGACCGCCCGGAGCCAGGCCGCGTCGGTTTTGCCATCCTGCGCCTCGATCACATCATCGGAGCCGCCCGCGCGATCCTCTTCGCCGCAAGCGACGCAGAGGAGGCACGCGAGCAGCGCGAGGCCTGTCTTCGGGACGCTGAACAGCGCCACCCTTATTTTCCCTCGACTTTCTTCTTCAACCCCTCCAGCCCGTTGTGAAGAAACGCCGCCATTGCCGTGCGGGCCGCGTCGTCGTTGAGATTTTCCGGCGGCTCGTTGCTCGTGTCGCCACGATAAAGACGTCCGTACCATTTGACCTGGCTTCCGCCGCTCGCCACGGGCTCCACCGTGAAGGTGAGCGTGTAGGAACTCACCGGCAGCGCGTCCAGATTGGGATCCGACATGCGCCAGGAAAGCTTGTGTCCCGCGGCGTCATATTCGTCGAGGCCTTCCTTCAGCACGCCGCCTTTCTTCAACGTCACTTCGCGCTCGGCGCCGGCCGCGTCGCCCCCCTTGGCCTTCACGGTCTGAACGTCCGGATGCCAAGCGGCGAGTCCGTCAAATTTTCCCGCCGTCGCCCACACGGCCTTGGGATCGGCGGAGATGACGATCGTCTCATCCACCTTGATCGGCGTCGGCCCATGCGCGAAAGCGGGCGAGGCAAGCAAAAAGGCCAGCAATGATAGTGTCTTTCTCATTTGTTTCTCCCATGTCGTTATTTTTGGGCGGCGCGGGCCGATTTGCGCGCGAGGCGTTCGAAGAGCTGCGCGAGCGAGAAGGCGCCGAACAGACAAGCTGCGGAGGCGCCGCCGAAAAAGGGGCGCAGGTCCAGCGTCCCAGAGCGCATCCGCGCCGTTCCCGCAGCGCGGTAATGATCGAGAAGGGGGGCGTTGTCCGAGAGATGGGCGTAGGCGAGGCCGGTTTTTTCCGCGAGCGTGCGCAGATAATCTTCCTTCACCGCGGAAAGATGCTCCACGCCAACGGCGGCCGTCGCGCCAAAGGGCGCGTTACGCGCATTGTAGCCTTCGCGTTGCTCCGCGCCTTTCGGCGGCAGGCCGAAACGGCTTTCATGCGGCACCTCGTCGCTTGCGACGAAGCCGACTTCCCGCCCCCTGTCATCGAATTTCGGGATGGGCGAGAGATCATAGCCGCCGGTTCCAACGATCAACCCACGCGTCTCGCCCACTTTTCCCTCGAAAGCGGGGCCACCCGAGGGCGGCAGCGGCGGGGCTTCCTGGCCATCCGTGAAAAACAGGAGATCAGTCTTCAACTCACGGGCCATGTCGATGGCGCGAAAAAGCCCCGCCGAGATCCGGCTGTCGCCCTCCCAGGCCATCCGCCAATCAATCGCCGTGATCGCAGCTTCCAGGGGCGAGAAATCGGCGCAGGCGTCGATCGGCTCGAAGAGCAGGAACGGCCGCCGTTCGGTGAATACGCCGAGCGCCACATGCGAGGGGCAAGGCAGGCTGACGATCAGCGCCCGCAAGGCGGCCTTGGCCTTTTCGAGGCGGCTGATCGGTTTGCCCGAAGCTGCGTAGTCGCGAACATTCATGCTGCCAGTGATGTCGATGACGGCGAGGAGGTCATAACCCGGGCGCATCACCTGGGTTTGGGGCGCGACGAATGTCGCGATGAGCAGCGCAGCCGCTAGCGTCAGCAGAATCAGCCGCGGGTCGCGCAGGTCGGGGCGCATCAGGGCAAACCTTTCGGCTTGCCCGGAATGTCGGTCCATAACTTCTTTGGGTCGGCGCTCAGCTCGTCGCCGCTCTTTCTTTCGAAATCGGGAAAATCGCGCACGAGTCGGGCCGCCACGTCGACGTTGAATTTGGCGTCCCAGAGTTCCGGGTTCAGTTGGAGAGCGCGGCGATATTCCCGCTTTGAGAGATTGACGAAGGGCCCCGCGGCTTCGAGTTCGGACTTTTCGATATGCTCCAGCGCCGTCCGCAGCAGCGCATTCGCGAGAAGATAGTGCGCTCGCGCGCGCGTCTGGGCGTCCCCGGCGCGGTCCAGCGCTTCCAGAAGACCGCGCGCCTGGTCGAGTTCATTGCGCTTTGCGAGGAAGGCGATCCGCGCGAGCAACGCTTCGGGGCGGTCTGCCGCATCGACGTGACGATCATGGCCGTCAAGGAGCGATTTGACGACGCCATTTGTCGCGACGGCGCTGCGCCATTCTACGAACTCGACGCTCGTCGCGAGAGCGGTCGCCAGAAGGGCGGCGACGAGCAGCAAGGAGCGCTGCGCACTCCAAAAGGCGAGAATATCTCCGCGAAGAGCGTCGATCACAGGCGCCCTCTCGCTGGAGATAGGCGGACTTCCGCCAATTTGGCGACGAGAAGCAGAGCCGCCGCGCCGAGCGCCATAGCGAAGAAGGCCCCGCCGAGGTCGCGACGCGGAAGCTTCTCAATGTAGCGCATGGGGCGGCGCTCCAGCCGGTCGATCTGTTGCAGCGCCTCTTCCGTCGCCTTTGGCCCTTCCACTTCGAAAGCGCGATATGGCGCGCCAAGAGATTTGAAATAAAGGTCGAGATGGCGTTCCGGAGCCGCTTGTGGCGACTCGTCGCCGTCCGACGCGTCGTAGATTCCCGGGCTTCCTTCGGAACGTAGAAAGAGCCAGTAGAGATTGACGCGGGTCTTTTTGAAATCAGCGCGCAGATCGTCCTGGACTTTCGGATCGATCACGCCCGCGCCGTCGGAAATGAGAAGAACGGCGCGCGATTGATCGGCGTCGCCTGCGCGAAACATCGACAGCGCCATGGCGAGGCCGCGCGCAATATTTGTGTAATCGAGCCCCGGACGGTCCATCGCGTCGATCGCTGCTTTGGTCACGTTCGGGTGGTCGGAGAGCGGCGTGACCAGCATGGGCGACGTGGAAAAAGCTGCGACGCCGACGAGATCGCGCCGGCGGCTATCGACGAAGGCCTTCAAGATGCGCTTAGCGGCCGCCGCTTTAGACTCCTCGGCGCCAGAGGGGCTGCGGCCAGCGAAGGTCTCATTCATGCTGCCGCTGCGGTCGATCAGCATCACGATCTGCGCACCCTCGGCAATGCGCTCGAATTCCTCCCCCGGCTGGAAAGGACCGGCCGCGCCGGCAAGGCTTGCGAGAAGCGCCACGACGCCGAGGAGCTTCAGGGAAGCGTGAACGATTCCCGAGACCCCGTCTTCCGGAGCGCAATTCAGAGAGGGGATCGCGGAAGCGCGCAAAGCGGAATTCAGCAGCGGCGCTATGGCGGCAGGGGCCAGCAGGAGTAGTTCCGGGCGATCGAAGCTGGTGACCGTCATCGCGCACGCTCCCGGCGAGCGAGCGCTCGAGCGAAATCGAGGAGTTCGGCGAGGCTGTAATCTGCCGGTGGGGCGCCTTCCACGGCAAAGAAAGAGCTTCGCGAGGCTGAAAAAAAGCGATCGAATGAAGGCTTCAGTGACGCAAATTCGGGTCGTCGCGACAGAAAGCCGGGGAGGTCGTCGGCCAAAAGCGATGCGCCATTGGCGAGATCGATCGCACGGTGCATGCTCTTAAAGGCAAGAGAGAGGACGCTGGCGTCCGCCCCGCCACGCGTCTGAGCCGCGAGCCTGTGCGCCAGCGCACTGAAAATGCGCGCCCGTCTTTGGTGGAACGGCGGCCAGGCGCGATCCCGAGCGACGGCGGCAAGCACGAGCGAAGACAGAATAGCGAATAAGAGCGTCAGGAATTTTGGCGGCGCCTCATCCGCAAAGACCATCGGCGTATCCGGGCGCAAATAGTCTTCCGGCCGTTCCTGCTTCGCCGGCGCAATTTCGCGCAAGGGCGAGACGCCGACTTTCCAGGCCGGGACGGTAACGGTTCCGTCGCCAAAGCGCAGCTCGAAAGAGGGGATCTCGATATTGCGCACATCGAGCGCGACGTAGAAGTTCTGGTAGACGAGATCGACATCCCAGCGCTTATGCGCGCCCTCCGCCTTCACGCGAACGCTCACATCCCTCAGATCCAGAGAAACGCCAAGCGGGCCCGGGTGCGGCAGCGAGGAGGCGGAAAGCGTCACATCGCCCGGCGCTAAGATCTCCACGTGCGCGCGGATGAGATCGCCGACAAAATAGCCGAAGGGCCGCGCGGAATGAATCGTGACGCGCAGGTCGTCTGCCGCAGCGGGAAGCGCCCAAAGGAATGCAAGAATGATGGAGAACGCGACACGCATGACACGCCTCACGCCGCCATAAGACGCAAACTGAGGGATCGGGGATCGAAACGATCCTGGACGAAGACCGGCGGCCGTACCCGTCGAGCCGCAAGCTGGATCAACTCTGCGCGTCGCTTCGATTCAGCGTCGATCCACTTTTGCCGTAGGGCCGGCCTCATGAACATCACGCGCCGCCGCCGCGTCTCCGGGTCTCGTAACTCGAGCAAACCCCAGCGCGGGGGATTCAGCTCGACGGAGTCCACGAGCGCGACCGGCAGGACATCATGAAGAATCAGCGCGTCGAACACGCTCTGGAGGAGTCGCGCGGGCCAGCGAAAATCGGAAATGATCAGAACGAGCTTTCGTCCCGCCCCCAGTCGCATTACGGCGCTCTTCAGGCTTTCCGCGCTTGCGCCGGCCGGACGCTCCTCCCGGAGTCTTGCGACGGCTTGAAATGCTGCATTTTGCGATCTTGTCGCGGGCAGAAAGGCGTTTTCACGCAAAACGTCGCCGCCGGCGATGAGGCCGAAGCGATCGCCGATTCGCGTCGCGGAAAAGGCGAGCGCCTCGCAGAGATCGCAGGCGACCGAGAAACGGTCGACGGCGCCGGTGAAGCCCATGGACGCTGAAAGGTCGACGAACGCATAAACATCGATCCTGCTTCTCTGTTCGAAGCGCCGGACATGCGTCTCGCCGAAGGGATCGCGCAATGTCGCGCGCAGATCGATGCGCCTTGCGTCCGGATAGCGTAGAAAAGGCGCCTGGTCGCGAAACACGCCGAAACCGCCAACTTCGCTCGATACATGCGCGCCAGCATGATGGGACCGGAAATATCCGCGCGGACGATAGAGGATGTCGGCGGGCGGTGTCATGGAACTGGCGTCGCGTCGAAAACGGCGTGACATAGCTGCTTGACCGGCTCGTCGCCACGCAATGCGTGGATCGGATCGACGAAGATGCGATGCGCCATCACTTCAAAGAAGACGTCTTTGATGTCGTCGGGTGTAAGATAGTCTCTGCCCTCGAGCCAGGCCCGCACTCGCGCCGCCCGCGCCAGGGTCGCAAGGCCGCGCGGGCTCGCGCCGCCCTTGACCAGAGTCGTCACGTCGACATCCGGCAAGGATATGCCCACAGATGCAGGTTCGGTCAGCCCCCGCCAGAGGCCCAGCACGTAGTTTTGAAGGGTCGCGCTCGCCTTGACCGTCTCCTGGATCGTTCGGGCCACATGCCCGATCCGCCGATAATCGACCGTACCCGGTTTAACTCTTTCCAGGAGCGCGTCCACATCCTGAAAGGCGGAGTCGAAAACGAGCTTGCGGCGCGCCTCCGGATCCGTTGGCGCCTGCATGGAAATCTCCATGAAGAAGCGGTCGCGCGCCGCGGCCGGCAACTCGAAAGTCTCTTCGCGCTCCACCATATTTCGATCCGCGAAGACCTGGAGATAAGGGAAGCGAACGAGCTGGTTGAACGCCGTCACGCTGCGTTCCGCCATCAGCCGCAACAGGAGGGAATGGACCTGCGGCCGCGCGCGATTGATTTCGTTGAAGAAGAAAACCGGCAGCGTCTTCGCCAGGCGGAGAAGCTCCGACGCCTCGACGCGCGGGCGTCCGTCATCGCCGAGATAGGTGTGATAGAGAATGTCGCTCGGCATCATGTCGACCGTGCCCTCGACACGCGCGAAATCGCCGCCGAGCGCGCGAGACACCGCGCGTAGCAGGGTCGTCTTGCCCACGCCAACATCCCCTTCGATCATGACATGACCGCGGGCGAAAATGCAGATCGTCGCGAGCCTGATGACGCGCGCCTGCCCGATGACGGCTTTTTGGATTTCCTGCTCAAACGCGATCGCGCGTTCGCGCCATTCAGCGAGCTCTTGCTCTGCTTGAGAGACGTTGTTCAAGGCGCGACCCTACACTATCGATAAAAAGGCGGCCACGATCTCGGGAACGGACGCGATGCGCTGTTGTTGGATAACACCGGGTCCAGATCGTGGCCGCTTAAATTCATCGCGCTGAGAACGCGATGAATAGCGTTACTGAGCGATCTTGCTCACGTCATATTCCCATTTTCCGGTCTTCTTGAAATTCTCGACCCGCTTCTTGTTTCGCTCCTCCATGGCCTGGACCGAGGCCTGCTGCTTGGCGAGCTCTTTCGGGTCGTGCTTGGGATCATATTTCGAGCCCTCGACCTTTTCCGGAAAGCCGGGCTTGGGCTCCCAGCAATTGCCGGGCGCCTTGCACTTGGTGCCGTCATAGGCGAGAGCGCTGCCGGCGCTGAACATGATGCCGAAGGCGAGCGCCGCGGCGAAATGCATCTTACGCATCCCTGGTTCCTCCATATGAGCGAGGCGTGAGCCTCTTTGTTTGCGCCTCCGGCCGATGGGGGCGGAACTTGCTTTCGTGACGTTATTTTTTGACCTGGCACTTGCCGGTCGGATTTTCCGGCAGGGTCTCGTGCCCGGGATAAGGCTTGAACGACTTGCGCTGCGCATCCGTCAGCCACGTCGCCTTCTCCGGCGCCTCCTTGAAGAGATGGCGAACCCAGGCCATCACTTTCAGCATCTCGTCGAGCTGAAGATTCTGGTACTGCGGACCCATCGACGCTTGCGCGCCACCATAGATCGTCGAGAACAGGCCTTCGTCGGTCTCGTTCTGTGGATAGGTCCAATAAGCGTCGTTAAGACCGGGGCCGATCTTGCCTTCGCCGAGATGGCCATGGCAGCCGGAACAGGCCGAGAGGAAGATCTGCTCACCTTGCTTCAGGCAGCTCATATCCTCATTGTAGGGGTTCTGGGCCGTCGTCATGAATTCCTTGACCGCCGGGGTGTCTTTACCTTCCGGCAGGGCGTCGTTGAAATTGAGGACTCCGCCAGTGATGGTGTTGCGGAAAGTGATGGCCGATTGCGCGAGCGCCGCCGTGACAGCCACAAAGGCCCCAATCGCAGCAACGACGATACGAGCCGCCTTTTTCTTCTGATTGAACACTTTTTTCTTCCTGCTCAGTGATCGCCGCATCCCTATTGGGAAACAGGCAGAAGGGGCACGCCCTCCGCTTTGAGGATTTCCTCGATCTTCGGCTTGGCGACGATGAGGGCGGCATCGACGGCTGCCAGCAAGGCCTTGTCGTCACGGCGAACGGCGACCGACTGGTCGAATCGCTGCGGCACTTTTTCGCCATTGCTCTTCGCCGCATTGTCCTCGATCAACGTCATTCGCAGGGGGACGGTCGACCCTTTGACGTAGCGCGCGACATCTGGCGCGAAGCCGACGGCGATTTCAGCCGCGCCGTTCACAACCTCACCGACCATGCGGCTGGGATCGATCTGCGTATATTGATTGCGCGCCGACTTGAAATTCACCAGCGAGTAAAGATAGGCCATGTTGTCTTCGTAGAGGCCGATATCCTTCATCAGCACCTCGCCGGGCGACCCGAAGGCGACGACGATGTGGCCAAGCTTTTTCAGTCGCGCGTCGTTCCAGGACTTCACATCGAGTTCGCGATCGGCTCGACTCACGAACACGTAACCCGTGCGATAATAGGGCTTCGACGTTGCGACGCGGGGATCGCCCGTATCGAGGCCGACAATCACGTCGCAGAGATTCTTGTCGAGATAGTCTCGAACGAGATAGATGGCGGGCCGCTCGGACCACACGAATTGCGCCTTGCGCATCATGGCGTCCGCTAGCGCGACGGCGATCTTGTTCTCCAGACCGGAGCCGTCTTCCAGCGACAGCGGCTGTTGGTTTTTTGCGGCGCAGATGCGCAGCGCAGTCGGATCGGGGGCTTGCGTCGGCGTCGGAACCGACGTTGGCGCTGCATTGCTGACGGCGTCGCTCGAAACGCCGAGCGACGCAGCAGAAGCGCTCGCCGCTCCGAGGAACGCCAAAGCGGCGACGCTTAGCTGGATGAATGAGCGGACACGCAACATCTTCGCTTCTTCCGTGAATTGATCGGGCGTTGCTCGGACGCACATTCATGCATCCGAGCAAACGTCTCGCATTCGCTTCTTGCGAAGCGGGGGAGAAGGTTTAGTTGGCTTTGTATTCACCAAGGCTCAGGTCGTCGTACGGACCCTGGCCATTGAGTGAAAACACCATCACGCCGCCGCCCATCTGCGTGTAGTTGGCGAGCTGCTTGAAGGCGCCGACCGCGCCGAGGCCGGCCGTCGGATCCTGAAGGTCAAACACAAGGCCCACTCCCGGCCAACCGCCGACGCCATACAAGATGGCGACATATTCAGTGCCCTTGTGCTGATAGACGATGGGATGACCAATGACGCCCGAGGGCAGCTTGAATTTCCAGAGCAGCTCGCCGGTGTCGCTGTTGCGAGCCTTGATGAAGCCGTCCAGCGTGCCATAGAAGACGACATTGCCAGCGGTCGCAGCGGTGCCGCCCCAAACCGCGAAGCGCTCCATCTTCTCCCATTTGAACTGGCCAGTGATCGCATTATAGGCTTTGATCTGGCCCAGCCCCTCGCCTTTCTGGCGGTCGCCCTTCGGACCCGGATACATGTTCAGGGTCGCGCCAACGAAGAACTGACCTGCGCGGTAGGGAAGCATGAAAGGCTCCCAATCCATGCAGATGTGATTCACGCCGAGGAAGAACAGCTCCTTGGTCGGATCGTAAGAGTCGAGACCCTGGTTGTGATAGCCCATCGCCGAGGGGCAAACATCCTTGGCGAGATGGTCCATGCGGGTTCCATATTCTGGATCGCGCGCAGGCAGGCCGCTTTTGAGGTCGACCTTCTTGAACACATTGACCGTGTCGTCGATCTTATCCGCGGAGATCAGCGTGCCGTCGGTGCGGTCGAGAGTATAGACGATGCCGTTGCGATCCGGATGGGTCAGCAGCTTGCGCAGCTTGCCTTCCTTATCCTTCTGCTCACTGAGCATCATGAAGTTGATGCCCGCGTAGTCCCACTCGTCGTGCGGCGTCTTCTGATAGCCGAACTTGGCCTGGCCGGTCTCGAGGTCGCGACCCCAGATGGTCATCGTCCACTTATTATCACCCGGGCGCATGGTCTCGTTCCACGGCGCCGGATTGCCGCTGCCGTAGTAAACGAGGTTGGTTCCCGGATCATAGGCGAACCAGCCCCAGTTCGTGCCGCCGCCGATCTTCCAGGCGTCGCCTTCCCAGGTCGAGGTGCCGAGGCCCTTCTGACCGTAATGCGGATTTGCTTTGTTGAAATCGTCGCCGATGAGAACGTCCGAATCGGGGCCAGTCGCGTATGCGCGCCACTTCTGCTCGCCGGTGCGAACGTCGTAAGCCGTCATATAGCCGCGCACGCCGAGTTCCGCGCCCGAGCTGCCAATCAGCACAATGTCCTTATAGACGTGAGGCGCAACGGTGAGCGTCGAGCCGACCTTGAAGTCAGAGTTCTCGATTTTCCAGTATTCCTGGCCCGTAACGGCGTTGAGCGCCACAACATTGCCGTCGAGAAGCGTCTTGATGATCAGCGAGGGCGCCTTGCCGTCGCCCGGCCAGTAGGCAAGGCCGCGATTGACGATGTCACAGCAGGCGACAGCGCGCGCGGCGGCGTTTTGCTTGGGCTTATGCTGCCAGAGAATACGAGTGGGATCGGCCAGATCGAGAGCGAATGTGTTGTTGGGGAAGGAGGTATGCACATACATCTTCCCGTCGGCGACAATCGGCGCGCCTTCGTGCCCGCTCAGGAGCCCCGTCGAAAACGACCAGGAAACCTTGAGGTTCTTTACGTTGTCGGCATTGATCTGGGTGAGGGTGCTGTAATGGTTGGCGCTGTAGTTCTTGCCCTGCATCGCCCAGTTGTCTTCGCTTTTGGCCAGCGCTTCGAGCCGGTCTTCGGCTCGAACAACTGACGTCATCGCGAAGGGCGTCGCGATCAGGACCGACAGCAGGGAAACAGAATTCAGGAATTTCCTCATAGACGAGTCCTCCTGCGACGTCCTGCAAGGCCGTTGATGGCTTCTTGAAAGGGTTACGTCGCCTCGTAAAGACGCTCCGCGATTCTTTTGGAGTCGTCGTGGTTCGTTGAAGGTCGCTTCCTTGGAAGCGCTTGTCGCGCTTTAATGGAAGAGACGATCCGCGAGCATATAAATTTAAGCGCTGCAGCGTGTCTTCACGATTTATCGGTAATGTGCATCGGGAAAGACCGGCATATATCCTCCCGGTATTTCCTGAGAAACGCCCTGCCGCGCTCTATGGCCTGACACAGCTTGACGCGCGAGGGCTTGCAGTATCTCCTTGCGCCGAACGAGGTCCCAGAAAACGAACATCATGACCGATCGTAGGATCCGCGTCCTTTTCGGCGCATTGCTATTGACGCTCCTCGCTCCCAAACTCCAAGCCATGAAGGCGCAGATCGTCGACGTCGCACTCTATCCGCAGGACAGGCGGCGTCTGATGACCGAAGTTGATGCGGCGCGCTTCGTCGGCGCGGGCGTGCTGATGTGCTATTCCGATTTCGGCACGTTGGAGCGCGGGGCCGCCGCCTGGCTGATCGGCACGCACGATCTCGTTGTGTTGAACGCGCATAATTTTGTCGATCGCAAGCTGGCGCCGACGCACCCGGTAACCGACTGCTTCTTCCGGATCGCGGGCGGCGACTATCACTTCGACGGCGACAGTCTGCGGATCGGGGCGGCGGTGGCTTCAAAGGCCCTGCACATCACCGACGACTGGGCGCTTCTGCGGCTGCTGCAACCAACGCCAGACGACGTAAAGCCTCAGCCTCTTCCCGATACGAGCGGCATCGCGACCGGCTCCGCAATGAAAGTGACGATGGTGTCGCCTGCGGGACATTCCAACACGCGTCTCTCTGCGACGATCGAATCCTGCGAGATTCGCCAGATCGACGAACCGACCGAGGGGCATGTACGACGCGTGCGCCACAACTGCAATGACGGCTATGGCGGTTCCGGATCGGCTCTCTTCTCGGAAGACGGGCGACTGATTGCGATGCACAGCGCGTCGCTGGACATGAATCTCCAGCGTCCCTTCGACATGGAGACGCATTATGGGTCCGCCATGCTCTTCGAAGGTGAATTGGTCAAAGCCATTCGCGAAGCGGTCGAGAAGCGCTGACTACTCCTTCGCGGGGATCGACCGCAGATAGGCGATAAGCGCATCGAGGTCATCTGGCGACATCTTTGCGAAATGCGCCTTGGCGAGGGTCGACATAGGCGGCTTGAGCGGATCACCATTGCGCGAGACGCCTTGCGTGATGGCGCGCTTGATGTCTTCGTCGGACCAGGCTCCGACGCCTTTCTCTCGATGTGCGCTGATGTTCGATGCAACGGCGACGCCGGCCGGGGTGCGGAAAATCTTGCCTCCGGCGCCGAGCTTCTTCACATGATCGGGCGCGTCTTCTACCTCGCCGCTGTGACAAGCCATGCAGCGGGCAACCGAGGCGATATACAGGCCGCGTTTGATTTTGACGGCGCGGGCCGATTCATCGAAAGGCGCTTCGGCGCCTGGCAGCGGGTGCGGGGCCCACGCGCCATGCCGCTGTGACGGCGCCGCAGACGGCGCCCGTACGGGAGCCGCCGCGCGCAGGAAAGCGATAACCCCGTCGAGATCGTCTTTCGTCAGCACCCGGTAGGAATCAGAGGGCATGGCCGGCGCGAGCGTCCCATCGCGGCCCTTGCCGGCAATGATGGCGGCGCGCAACGCGTCATCGCCCCAGCCGCCCACGCCCGTCTCGTTGTCGGATGAGATATTCGAGCCACGCGCCACATAATCCGCGCCGGAAAAGGTTTGAGAACCGCCGGAGAAACGCACGGAGAAGTCGTAACCGCCAGGACCGCGCGGCGTGTGGCAATTATCGCACGCCGCCAAGGCTTCCACGAGATATTGCCCCCGCGACAGATCGTCCGCGGCGATCGCCGAGCCGGCGGCTCCAATGCAAATGGCCATAAAAACAAATCTTCGACCGATCATATGCCCGGCTCACGAGGGGGATAAAAGACATGAGCCGTGCGACCGGCTCACGCAATGGGAGAGATTCACCCAGGACAAGGAAAAATCGGAAAGCGCCTTTACAGCGACGATAGTGAAATCGATAAGGGACAAAATGCAAGCAAGGCGTTCATGGCGACTATCGAGAATAACAATGAAAACCCCGCTATCTTCATGTCGCCTGTTTTCGATCTTTATCGCGCTTTCTGGCTTGGCGGGAGAAGCGTCGTCAAACGGCGCTTTGCAAGCGGAACTGCCGAAGAGAGCCCCGGGTCTGTGGCGGATCACAACGGTTTCCCCCGAGATCGGAATGCAAAGCAATGATGTCTGCATCACCGAGGACGACAGCATCATTGGCCCTCGAGCGAGCGGTTGCGCGCAACCAATCGTCACGCGGGTCCAGGATCAGGTGATTGTGACCATCGAATGCGTCGCAAGCGGCAGGCGCGATGTCGAGAGCCTTCTCTTCACGGGTGATTTCAGATCCTGGTATCGCGCCCAATCCAAAATAAGTTCGGGGGGCGTAGGCTCCGGTTTCACGATCGACGCCAAATTACTCCGAGCAAGTTGCGCGCCTTGACGCAGGTGCGGCTACCTCACCGAGCACACAGCGCGCGCTATTCTGCTTGCTGGACGGCGGGCGGGCTCCACGCCTCTAGCCCGAACCATTGATTCTTGATCTGCTCATAATGCGTCGTCGCGTCATAGATCGGCACGTTGAGCGCTAGCTTCTCCGCTGAGAGCTGCCCCATCGAAGCGAGAAGGTTGAAGCCGGAGAGAATGCGATTGCGTTGAGCGTCGACCAGAAGAACCCTCGCGTTCATCAGCGTCAATTGGGCGTTCAAAATATCCCAGGTGCTTCGCAGACCAATCTTGGCTTCCTGGCGAACGCCGGCAAGAGCGGACTCGGCGCTTCTGGCTTGCTCTCTTGCCGAGGCTGCAAGCCTGCCTGACTCATTCCAGGCGGCCCAGGCGGCCTCGACAGACTGCTTTATTTGATTGATTTGCTGGTGGTAGAGAAATTTTGCTTCTCCAAGCCTTTCCTTGGCTTGTCGAGCCCGGGCGTAGATAACGCCGCCTTCATAGATCGGAACGTTCACTTGAATGCCCGCCATTCCCTGAAAGAGCCGCTCGTTCGGCGCGCCGACATAGCCAACGTAGTTAAAATTCTGATTCACAGAACCCACGAGATTCACTGTCGGGGCCAGCTCCCCTTCGGCAATTTTTACCGCGAGCTCGATTATGTCGACGTTGTACCGAGCGGCGAGAGCGGCCGGATGGTCAGTAAGGGCGAGTTGAACGGCGGCGCCAAGGTTCTTTGGCAGCATCCGGTCGAACGGCTCGACAGGCGTCAACCTATTCGGCGATTTCCCAATCAGCTGGTTGTAGGTCGCGATGCAAGATCGAAGATTCACGAGCGTCGTCGATCGATCGAGTTTGCCTTGAGCCAAATAGGATTCTGCCTGAAAGATATCTGTCTTGGTGACCTCGCCGCCGAGAAACCTGCCCTTTGTCATCGCCACCTGATTGGCGAGCGCTCGCACAAAATTGTCTCGGAGTTTGTAGATCGCGGTGTCGTGCAGAACATTCAAATAAGCGGCTGCGGCGTTTGCGAGAATGATATTCTCGGCATTGCGCAGAAGCTGCCGCGACTGGACTATTTGGGCCTTCGCTTGGTCGATTCCATTAACCCCGCGAAAGCCGTTAAAAACATTGAGATTGACGAACACGCCCGCTCCAGCGGGCTGCGTCAAGGTGTAGGACTTGAACGCGCTCGTCAGCAAGTTCTGCTGGAGTACGCTGTAATTGCCCAAGAGATTGACCGTGGGAAGAAGAGTCCCGCGAGCGATCGGAAGGTTCTCATCGACACTGCGGGTGTCGGCGCGCTGCGCGTTCAGCTGCGGATTGGTGATATAGGCTTCGGACAGCGCGTCATTCAGCGTTTCGGTGTGGCCGAGAGAAGCGAGCGCGAGACACCAGCAAGCCGTCGAGATGAAGTAGAGCTTATGACCTCCAACCGGAGGAAGCCATCTTGCAGGTTTCTCGAGGGGAAATATTCTCGCCTGTCGCATCACAGTTTCCCTAACTGCTTATCTCTCGCCCGCGCGGCAGTCTTTCAGCTTATCCTTCTCGCTCCCAGAGAAATTGAGTCGATTTGCATGAGTGGGAAATGACGCTTTCGAATATCGCCGACGTGAATCTTCCGCTTATTGTTTTCGTGTCACTCTAGCCGTCGGCTTCTCCGTACATTTCCGCAAGCGCGTCATAATCATGCAACGCCAGGCCCGCGTAATGATGGGACGTAAACCGGCTGGCAATCAGAGTGTCGAATTCGACCATCGCGGTTGAAAAACGATCTGACGGCGTACCGCGCCAAGACGTCCCAGGTTCGGCGCGGCCGACTTCGGCGCCCATTCGCCAACGCCTGCCGACCGCTTCGATCTGCGCGACCGCTGGAGCGGCCCACTCGAGCGCGCGCTTTGGCTCCGCTCGATAGGCCATGATCGACAGTGATCTGGCCCTTTTCGCGAGCTCGTGCATGAAATTGGATCCGTCTGTGGCAAGTGTCGCGAATATCGGGTTGACCGCAATGTCGATCGTCTGGTCAGGAGCCGCGGCGCGGAGAAGGTCGTAGAATTTCAGCGTGCCCTTCAGCAGATTGCGACGGCCCGCCTCTTCGTTCCATTCCGGCAATGCGTTGGGTTCGACATCGAAATGGATCCCGTCGAACAATCCCGTTTCCGTCGCCAGCCTGACGAGCAAGGCAGAGTGTTCCGGCATCTTTATTGGTCCCCATGCCCAGTCGGGTTCGCCGGCGACCGCATAGACCTCTCGCCCGTTCGCGCGCATTGCACGCACTGCCGCGACGGCGTCTTTGTTTCCGTCCAAAAGAACCGCTGCAGCCGTCGGGCTGACATAAACGAATAAGGTCGCGATCCCGTGCTTCTCTGCGAACGCTGACAAGTGGTCGGGGAATAAAACGCGGTCCTTCCACACCCACATCGCCATGCGCGGCGGCGCCTCTCGCGCTTTTGCGAAAGCGCTCGCCAATGATGCGGCTGCACAGGCGGACAAGAATGAGCGGCGAGATGGAAGAATGGCCCTAATCGACGTCACTTGGTTTAGCCCGAGTTGGCCGTAGCTCATTTTCAGCAGCTCCGTCTTTTCCGCAATCAAGTCGCGCGCCGCGCGTGGCTCGAGCGGATGCCAATCATTCCATATTCAGGCGTGCGGATCTGGTCGCCGGTGAGGATGGCCATAAACCATTTGGAGCTGGAAACCACGGCGCCGATGATCGCCCCCGGGGCTTGCGTAACCAGATTCGCGGGTGCGAACGGCGTCGTGATTTTGATTTTCGCCAAGAGCGGAAATACGTGGGCATCCTCAATGGAGATCCGCGCGAGTTGCTGACGCTCGACCGTGCGGAAGGCGGACTGAAACTCGACCGGCAACTGGTCGGCGATATTGCCGATCGCCTCTATGCGTCCGGTCTGCCGTTTGAACCCGTCTGTAACGATAATATTTTGACCGGGCTCGGCTGAATAAATGCGGTTCGTCGGAAGATAGGCGAGGATGAACTGTTTTCCGTGGTAGACTTCGGCAATCTTACTCGCGGCCCCAGGCGAGAACACGGTCCCAGGCGTCGCAACATGCGGGCCGAGCGTCCCCGCCACCGGACTTATAATCGCACCATTGCGATATGAACGCTGCGCCGCATCGACGGCTTCCTGAAGGCGACGGAGATTGCTTACAACCGAAGCGCGCTCGCTCACGAGGCCTGCCTGCTCGGCGCGCAACGACGCAAGTTCGCGTTCGGCCTCGAAGCGGTCTCGCGTTGCTTCCAGTAGCCGCGTCGTCGTGCTGTAGCCGCGCGCCATGGCTTGGTCCACGACGACATAGGCGGCGTCTGAACGCTTTATGCGTTGTTGCGCAACGGGAAGCATTGCTTCGATTGCCGATAGCCGCGCGTCGATTTGCGCCTTGCGGACATCGAACTGGCCTTTGCGCGAGTTGAGGTCCGAGATCAAGTCGATCATCTGCGTCGACACGACGCTGCCGATCTGTTCCCCCGCGGAGACTTTTTCCCCCGGTCGAACGGAAATCGTCAACACCTGCGCGCTGAACGAAGGGGACACAACTTCCTCGTCCTCGAGGATCATGCCGTCCGCCTCCATGAAAATCATGGGGCCGAAAACGAGAAGCCCGATCCAGCATCCGGCGCCAACGAGCGCCGCCAGATAAATCTTGCGCGCAAGAGATTGGCTGGCGCGGGCTTGATTCTTCAGGTTGTCGGGCCGCGACAACGGACGCAAGGAATGAAGCGCCATAAATACATCTCTCCCTTGTCATTCTTAACGCCAGACCATGAGATCGCGTGATTTCTGCGGGACGTAGTTGTCCCCGAGCGAAGACGAAAAAATGATTTCCGTGACGTAGGCATAGAAGCGGTTCATCCGCATCACATAGGACTGGAACAGTCCGAACAACGGAAGGAATGGCGCCAATCGCCAAAGGACGGGTTTGCCTGTGATGAGCACAGCCACAAAAAATACAGTGACATCGAAAACGAAGAGCAGCATCGCGACCGTGATCAGCAAAAGAAGCCCAAATCGACCGTAATTGACCAACAGCCAGACCACATAAAACGGGGAGGCCAGCGCCGGTAACATGTTAAAGATGATGAAATCCCACTGATGGAAGGCTTCACGCCAGTCGAAGCTGGGGCTGAACGGATTCATAAGTCGAGGATACTTACGGTAGCGAACCCAGATTGCGTCGCGTTCCCAACGATTCCGTTGCCGCCACAGGCTGTAGAAGGAGTCGGGGACGTCCGTGTAGCAAATCGAATGTCTGGCAAAGACAACTTTATAGCCGCAGGAACGTAGGCGAAGCGTGAAATCCAAATCTTCGCCGCCGCCCACATCCATGCCGCTGACGCGCTCCCATGCGTCGCGCCGAAACGCGCCAAAGGCGCCAGACACGCAGACGACCTGATCAAGGACGTCCGAAAACGCTTTCCCCAGAGAAATCGAGAGCAGATACTCGATGGCCTGCAACGATGTGATAATCGACGTCCGCCAGTTACGCACGAGAATATTGCCGCTCGAACCGGCGACTTCTGGATTGGTTGCGAACGGCCGTAATAGCTCCTCGATTGCGTCCGGCTCGAAAGAGCAATCGCAGTCGATGACCACGAAAATATCGCCCTTTGCAATTCGGGCAGCGAGATTAAGAGCCGCAGCTTTTCCTCCGCGCAGCTCGAGTCGTGCGACCGAAGAGACGAGGTTTTCTCGCCGAGCCCGGCTCATGATTTCGTAGGTTCTATCGTTTGAGCCATCATCAACGCAGACGATCTCAAAATCTTTGAAGGTCTGGGCGTGGAGAGAACGGATGCACTTCTCGATAGACGCTTCTTCGTTGTGTCCTGCGAGAAGGATCGAGACTGTGGGAAAGGGGCCTATCGGGTGAGTTTGGCGTCGCTCACGAAACAGTAACGCCGCGGCGGTGGCTTGAATGCCGATGAAGTAGCGAGGCACTTCCGCAACGATAGTGAGCCAAAGGAGCGCGAAGTAAGCCGACCCCGGGAGGGCAAGGAGAAAGTGCCAGGCAGATGCGAGATGGTCGCTCATCTTGGCGCCGCCGCGTTGGAGGCGACGGCGGCCAACCCCAGAAATTCCGACGCCGTTTGGACGGCATATTCCACGACAGGGGCGAGCGACAAGTGTCGCTCCAAGCGGGACCGAATTTCCGGCAGCGCCTGTTCAACATCCCGTTTCGCGTCTCCCTCGATCATTACGAGGAACTCGGGGGGCTCCTCGACGATCTCCGTCCCTTGCACAAAGCACTCTTGAAGCAAGGAGCGAAAGAACGCCCAAGTTTGTTGCCAACTACGGCCGGCGGCCGGCATACCACGCGGTTCACGGAGCCGTATTTTCAAGATACAGCCGACTGTATTTCGGGAAGATAAGCGATCTGCAAAAGCGCGCACCGCGCCGTTAATTCCCTCTTCCTCTGAGGAAGGCGGCAGATGTGGCGTAGTCGACACAACGAGGGCTCTCGCTGCGTCGGTGAGACTGTAACTATAGAAATCGCGACGGCTCATGTCGCCTGTTGCGATAGAATTGCCACAAGCCACACAGAGGAAACTGACACGAACGTCGCCAGAGGAATGACCGCATGCGTGACAGATGTGCAGAGAGCCTGGACGATCGTAATCGAGACTAAAAAAATTGAGGCCCTGCCGACATTTGGGGCAAATAAGCCCGCCGCTTTCATGCCGGAAATCCGATTCCGGGCCTTGATAGGCGCAACTCAAGTGATGGAGCACCGGCTGCTCGACCAGATGCGCACTGCCGCAGGACGCGCAGAGCTCCCGAACGACGAGCCGCGCCGATGACGCACAATGTGGGCAAGCCGCTAGCAGGCCGTTGAAAAACCGCCCCGCGTCGCTTTGAGAGCAGCCTCGTCGTCGCTGTCGTAGTCGAATTCGACCTTAATGGAGCCGTCTTCGAGCAACTCGGCGTTTCCTCCGCCGGAAACTTCATCCATCTCGTCGAAGCCGATCCACGTGAAGGCGATCGATGTGGGACCGTATTCAATATCGAGGGTCGCCTGCATGGCGCCGATGACGATTGCCGCGGGGCCGCACAGGTCGAGATAGTCCCGATCCCAAATGTCGGCCTCGACGATCCGCCAGCGACCGACGATCTTGCAGTTGGCGGGCGCGCTCACGCCGGCGCCGCCATCAGCTTCGGCAGTCTCACCAGGTTGTAAGCGACCGCGGCGAAGGTGAAGGCCCAGCCGACCCGCTCGCAGCCCCTGAACTTGGTCTGCTCTTGCCCGGCGACGGTCTTGATCCAGCCGAAGCCTTCCTCGATCTTCTTGCGGATGCGCTGGCTGACGGCGTAGCCCGCGTGCCGCGTCGTGCGCGCATCGATCGCCGAGGCGCGTCCGCTGGTATTTTGCGCGACATGCGGCGTCACCTTCATTGCGCGCAGCTCATTGACAAAATCCTCAGCATCATAGGCCTTGTCGGCGCCAAGCGTGATCGTCTGCGACCGATCCGCGTGCGGCTCGATCATGTGCAGCGCCGCCATGCGCTCGGCGTGGCCGTCTGCCGGCGTCAGGCAGGCGTCGACGAAGAGCGCGTGACGATTTTCCATCAGAGCATGGCCGATGAAGCAGAGCTTGGCTTCCTTGCCGCGCCCTTTGCGATAGAGGCGCGCTTCTGGATCTGTCGTCGAGGCATGCGTTTCATTCGAACGCTTCTCGCCGTGGAAATCCGCTTCTTTGTTGCGCCCGCCGCCTTCGCTGGGCGGTTCGTCCACCCCATTCTTGGGCTTGAAGCTCTTCATCGACGCCCAGGCTTGGATCAACGTGCCGTCGACCGAAAAGTGGTCCGTGCTCAAGAGCCTCTTCACGCGCGGCTGCTCGAGCGTCGCATTCAAGAACTTCACTGCGATGTCGCCCGCGAGCAGCCGGTCGCGGTTCTTCGAGAAAACTGAATGATCCCAAACAGGATCGTCAACGCCAAGACCCACGAACCAGCGGAACAGCAGGTCGAACTCCAGCCGCTCCATCAACTGGCGTTCCGAGCGGATCGAATAAAAGGCTTGAAGCAGCATCGCTCGCAGCAGCTTCTCGGGCGGGATCGACGGCCGACCCATCGGGGAATAGAGCGCGGAGAACTCTTTCTCGAGCGAAGACAGGGCTTCGTTCACAAGTTCCCTGATTGCCCGCAGGGGATGGCTCTTTCCCACTCGCGCCTCAAGATCGACATAGCTGAAAAGCGCCCCGGATCGTGCGTCCCCGCCCCGCATGACTCTTCGTCTCCCGTGCTGCCAAGGGAGTGAATCATGCCAAGATTCCGAGCGCCAGAGACTTTTTCAACAGCCTGCTAGGGCGTCAAAAAATTGGCGTTCCAGCAAGCCGTTGTCAAAAAGCTCTTCCGCCGCCTTCGCCGCTCCTTCGACAGCGGCTTCGTCCGGATAGACAAAGGCGTCCTTAGCGGCAGGATCGATCGAGGGATCCATATTGCGATCACGGACAAACAATCGTGCAAGAAGCAAAAGACGCGGATCGGTCTCTTGAAAAATCACCGGCGAAAGCTGCCTGAGTCTCGAAATCATCGGAGACAGCGTGATCAGCGCGTCCGAGAACGCTCGCGCAGAAGCAATGCCGATACTGAAGTCGCCGCGGCGATTAACGCGGTCTTCTCCCGGAATTCCGGTCGCGTTTATCACAGGCACGATCGCTGCGGCGGCAGGAGATAAGGCCAATCCAATATGCGAAAACGATGCCGCATCGTTGATAACAACGAAATCGGGGAGCTCGCCAATCTCGCAGGAGACGACGCCTGGCGGCAGAACCTCTTTATCGAGGGCAAATGGCAAGCTGAGAACGCGCCACTGCGAGCAGGGCTCCGATCTTGTCCAACTCGATCTCTGGTCCGAACCCTCGCTGAGCACATCGAGCGAGACATTTCGCAAAAACACTGACATCGCTCTCTACTCGTTTCCACACGCATCTTTAAATCAGCCGCGAATGGCGTTGAGTCTTCCATTTGCAGCTAAGAGGCAGCACTTCAGGCAAACTAGCCGCTGAGTATTCGCCACGTAAGCATGCAGATTGGTCGATGAACCAAAGTTGATACTACTGAATACCTCGACGACGGAGAATCGCCGCAAAAATACATTTTGATTACCACTCATGCGCCGCGCGGACATGGCGCGCAGAGGCGCTGTCAAGTTAACGCGTTTTAGCCGCGAGTTTCGCGTTCGGTCGGTCGGTACTTATCGAATTCGACTCCCCTGATCTCGCGGCAAGTCGTGATGAAAGCTCGGAGGGCAGGACAGCGCGCAGGGCGTCCAAAGTCGTCGTCGTCTTGCTTTTCGAATTGAAAGAGGCTTCGTCGTCTTGCCCAACCGCTGGGTCGTCGAACGCTGTTCGCAGCCGCTTTCATGATACAAGGCGCATAACACCCGCTAGGGCAATCCAGACCGCAATCCAAGTCAACGATATTAAATCGTTGAGCTTTGGAAGACTGCATCAGGACGCAATGGAGTTTGATATGAGCGATGAGCGTTCGGATTATGCGGCTCGTCTCGACACTCTGGAAACGCTAATCGCCCACCAGGACAGGACGATTGCCGAACTGAACGACGTGATCACCTCACAGTGGCGCAAAATCGATATTCTGGAGCGCCAGGTCGCCCAGTTGCGTGAGGAATTTCAGAATCTCGGAGCTTCCCGCGATACGCCCGAGCCGCCTCCCCCGCATTACTAAGAAAGGGAAGGTCGATCTGTGATCGAATTACAGGCCAATTTTGAAAAAATCGTAGCGAGGCGTCAGCAAGGGGGTAAGCCTGCCGAGGGCTATTTCACGGGCATCGGTTCGCAGCGCATGCCTTATGTGAACTGATCCGATCATGGACGCTACCGTATGGGCTTGTCTTCGGCTCTCGTGAATTATTACAGAAATGAAATTTGCCTCGGAGACGAATGACCGCTTCGGGCCAAAATTTCGCGTTCGTTTACTGTAAGGATGCGCAGGAGCAGACATTCGAGCCGACGCGCCTCCGCTAAAGGCCCATTGCCTCACCTTTCGCCTCGTAGCAGGCCGATCGCCGCGCCGAAAAGGCAGAGCGCCGACATGTAATAGAAGGGCGCCATGGGAAGGGCGCGCTCTCCGACCAAGATTGTCATTAGCGGCGGAGTCGTTCCGCCGACGATGGCGTAGGCCGTGTTGTAGGACAAAGCGAACCCCGTGAATCGCAGTTCGGGCGGGAAGCTGCGAATGATCAGATAAGGGGTGAGCGTGATCGTTCCGATCGCGAAACCGCCGATCGCATAGAGATGCAGCGTCCATGCACTGCCGTGGTCGAGGGCGAACCCGAGCGTCGCGACAACCACCGCCATCGCAGCGCCGCCGATCGCATAGGCTTTCCCGCCACCGATGACATCCGTGACCCGACCCACGAAGACGCTGCCGAGGATCAACAGCGTTATCGACCAGCAGTTCGCGGTGAAAACATCCGCCGCGCGATAGTCGAATTGCGACTGCAGATAGGTCGGCAGGTAGAGAAAATAGGTCACGAAGACGCCAGCGAAAACCCAGGTCGCGGCCATGGAGACGAGAACCTCGCTTTTACAGCGCGCGAAAACGAGCGAGATCGGCAGTCGAGCGTCGGCGACGCGCCGCTCGCGAAGCGCCTCGAAGACCGGCGTCTCCCGCAAATGTTTCCTCAGATAGACGGAGATCAGGCCGAAGACGCCGCCGAGGATGAACGGAATGCGCCAGCCCCAGGCGACGAGATCGTCGGCGCCGAGACTCGACGTCAGTATTTTGGCGGTGAGCGCGCCCATCAATATTCCGCAGCAGAGCCCGGCCATCAGCAGCCCACAGGCGAAGCCCACGCGGGTTTTGTGGACATGCTCGGCGCAGAAAATCCACGCGCCGGGCACTTCTCCGCCCACCGACAGCCCTTGCAGCAGCCGGCAGAAGAGAAAAAGGAGCGGAGCGGCAAAGCCAATCGTCTTGTAATCGGGCGTCAGGCCGACGAGCAGCGTGGGAAAGGCCATCAGGAAGAGACCAAGCGCGAACATTTTCTTGCGGCCGACGCGATCGCCAAAATGCGCGAAGACGACGCCGCCGATCGGACGCACGAGATAGCCGGCGGCGAATATGGAGAAGATCTGGAGCTGCGAGAGCCATTCGGGGCTGTTTTGCGGGAAGAACACCGCGGCGAGGGTCTTGGCGAAAAAGACGCCGACGATAAAATCATAATATTCAAGCGCGCCGCCGAGCGAGGCGAGCGCCAGCGTCTTCGCCTCGTTGCGTGAGAGACCGCGCTGCGCTTCGATTTGGCCCGGCGCCAGAGGCCGGGATTGGACTGTCATGAGTCTATTCCGATCTGATGATGTCACGACACGCGCTTCAAGGTTTCGTCGCCGTCAAAAGCACGTCGACGCCCTCATGACAAATCGATCGCACATCCGCGACGCCGAGAGCGCGCATAGTCGACAGGGTCCGCCGAAGAATGCATGAGGTGATCCGCCGATCCTCTCCGCGCTGAAAAACAGCTTGGTCGAGTCCTGCGCGGCGAACCAGTCCAGGACCGCCTGCGCGGGCTTAGGCGACGTCATTCACAAGCGTTGATTGCATTGCAATCAACTTACGAGCTTCTAGCGGCGTATCGTAGACGGGAGTGGTGCCCAGGGGCGGAATCGAACCACCGACACTGCGATTTTCAGTCGCATGCTCTACCAACTGAGCTACCTGGGCGCGCGCGCAGCGCGTGGAGGGGCTTATAGAAAGGGCTTTGCCTCTTGTCCAGCGGGCGAGCGAAACTTTTCTCGCTTCTTGCCGGCCGGGCGAGCTTCGCCTAAACCCTCGACGCAAACTCCGGAGGCATTATGAGCGATATCAGGCGAATTGGCGCGGGCCCGCGCATGAGCAAGGCCGTCGTGCGCGGCAACGCGGTCTATACGGCGGGCCAGGTGGCCGAAAAGACCAAGGGCGGCTCGGTCGGCGACCAGACGCGGGAAATCCTTGGCCTGATCGACGAGCTGCTCGCCGAAGCCGGCAGCGAGAAGGCCAAGATCCTCTCCGCCACCATCTATCTTTCGGACATTTCGACCTTTCCCGAGATGAACAGCGTCTGGGACGTCTGGGTCGACAAGCAGAACCCGCCCGCCCGCGCGACGGTCGAGGCGAAGCTCGTGGCGCCGGAATATAAGGTCGAGATCGCCGTTATCGCGGCGAAATAGTTCCCGACAGCGGATTCTCGGGGTCCCAGGCGTAGCGCAGCGTCTCGAAACGCATGGCGAGCGTGTCGATCAGGAGCAGGCGGCCGACGAGCCCCTCTCCAAAACCGACAATCTCGCGAATCACCTCGAGCGCCATCATGGAGCCGGCGACGCCGGTCAGAGCGCCGAGAATGCCGGCCTCCTCGCAGCTCGGCACGGTTCCGGGGGGCGGGGGCTCGGGAAAAAGGCAGCGGTAGGTGGGGTTGGGGGCGCCGTCCGCCCCCGCCTCGAACGGACGCAGCGTCGTGAGCGAGGCGTCAAAACCGCCCACGGCGGCAGTGACCAGCGGCTTTTTCTCGTAAAAGCAGGCGTCCGAAACCAGATAGCGGGTGGCGAAATTGTCCGAGCCGTCCGCGACGACGTCGTAGCGTGCGATCAGGGCCCGCGCATTGTCTTCAGTGAGCCGCATCGCATGCTGCTCCACTCGAACATGCGGATTGAGGCGGGCGATGGCTTCCCGGGCGCTTTCGACCTTCAGGCGGCCGACGCCATACGTCTCGTGAATGACCTGCCGCTGCAGATTGGACAGCGAAACGGCGTCATTGTCTACGATGCCGATCGTGCCCACTCCGGCGGCGGCGAGATATTGCAGCAATGGCGCGCCAAGCCCGCCTGCGCCGACAACCAGCACCCGCGCCGCTTTGAGCTTCTGCTGCCCCGGCCCGCCAATTTCGCGCAAAACCAGATGGCGGGCGTAGCGTTCGATCTCCTCCGGCGAGAGGCTCATTCTGTTTTCCTGTAACGGCGCTTGCATAACGCGCCAGCTCGGCGATGCTGCGTTCGTCGCCGATTCGCTCGGCACAGCAGGCGGTCCTTTTCATGACCATAACCTCTTCGTCGCCCGCGCTCCAACATGCGGATTACGAGGCGATCGAAACGACGCTCATGGCGACGGCGCGCGGCCGCTCATTCCTGGCCGAATATGCGCGCCGGGCGCGCGGGTCGGACAACGCCCGTCTGCTGGCGGCGATCGAGCGGCTGGAGGCGCGGCTTGACCCACAAGCTGCGCTCGACTCGGGTGGGACTTTGGCGGTCGCCGAGCAGCTCGATGAACCTTCCCGGCCGCGGCGCGAAGGCGGAGCTCAGGAAGCGGCCTCGAGCGCGATTGCAGCCTCGGCCGGGGAGCTCCGAGGCGGCGCTTCGGGCGAGGGCGCCACTAAAGCGGCGCACACAGGAGATCACGCTACGGCTATCGCCGTGGCCCAGCCAAAATCGGCGCCGCGTGCCGGTGACCCCCGCCTCGCGGCGCTGTCATGGCTGGACCGTCTGTCCCTTGTCGACCGCTTTGCGCTGTTCTCCTGAATTCTTTAGAGCCGCGAGTCCGACCGGCCCCAGCGAGGCGGCGCCGCGCGCATAGGCGATATTGTCGAGGAACTGGCGGGCGCAGTTTTCCCAGGTGAACGCGCGCGCATAAGCGTGAGCTGCCTCACGCGGAATTTCGAGCGCCGCAAGCGCCGCCGCGCGAAGATCTTCGTCCAATACGCCAGCATTGCTGCCGCCCACGACGTCGAGCGGCCCCATCACCGGATAGGCTGCGACCGGCAGGCCGCAGGCGAGCGCCTCGAGCAGCACAATGCCAAATGTGTCGGTGCGGCTCGGGAAGACGAAGACGTCGGAAGACGCGTAAAGCGCCGCCAGCTCGGAAGGCGTCTTGAAGCCGAGGAAACGCGCGTCAGGAAAGCGGGCCTCCAACGCCGCGCGGTCGGGGCCATCGCCTGCGACGAGCTTCGTTCCGGGCAGATCGAGCGCGAGGAAGGCCTCGACATTCTTCTCCACCGCCAGACGCCCGGCGTAGAGGAAAATTGGCCGGGGGAAATCGAGCGGGATTTTCGCTTTCGGCGTGAAAATCGAATGATCGACGCCGCGCGACCAGCGTAGCAGGCGGCTGAACCCGCGCGCGTCGAGCTCGCGCGCAAGGCTCGGGGTCGCAACCATCACGCCGGCGCCGGCGTTATGAAAGCGCCGCAGCGCCGCATAGGCCAGGCCCACCGGCAGGCCGGTGCGCGCATGGATATATTCGGGAAAGCGCGTGTGGAAGCTCGTCGTGAAGACGCGCTTGTCCCGCAGGCAGACCGCGCGCGCCGCAAGGCCGATCGGCCCCTCGGTCGCGATATGGATATGGTCGTAGTCCTGGGCGAGCCGGCGGCGCACGGCGCGAGGCGTCGCCAGCGCGAGAGAAATCTCTCGATAAGTCGGCATGGGAACGGAATTGAAATCGCGCGGCGTGAGAAAATCGATCTCGGCGCCGAGGGGCGGCGCCGCCTGCGCGATTGATTCCAGAGACCGCACGACGCCATTGACTTGCGGGCGCCACGCATCCGTCGCAACAAGTATCCGCATCTTACGCAGCCGCCGCCTTCGGCGCAGGCAGCGCCTTCACAGGCTGATTGGCCGACGCGGCCGCGCGCTCGGCCGCCGTCATGCGCCAATGCAGAATTTCGAAATTGCCATCCTCATGCTCGGCGATGGCCGTGCAGCTCTCCACGAAATCGCCGGTGTTCACATAAAGCATGCCGTTGATCGTCTTGATCGTCGCATGATGGATATGGCCGCAGACCACGCCATCGACGCCGCGACGCTCGGCCTCGGTGGCAAGCGTCTCTTCGAAGTCGCCGATGAAATTGACAGCCTCTTTGACCTTCAACTTCGCCCAGGCAGAGAAAGACCAATAGCCGACGCCGAACATTCGGCGCGCGCGGTTGAGAACCGTATTGGTCGCGATGGCGACGTCATAGGCCCAGTCGCCGAGCAGAGCGAGCCAGCGTGCGTTGCGCACGACAATGTCGAATTCATCGCCATGGATAACCAGCATTTTCTTGCCCGTGGCGGTCTCGTGGATCGCATGATGCACGACCTCGACGCCGCCGAAGCTCATTCCGGTATAATCCCGCGCGAATTCGTCGTGATTGCCGGGGACGTAAATGACCCGCGCGCCCTTGCGCACCCTGCGCAGCAGCTTCTGCACGACGTCATTGTGCGCCTGCGGCCAATGCCAGCCCTTGCGCAGCTTCCAGCCGTCCACAATGTCACCGACGAGATAGATCGTCTCGGCGTCGTTGTGCTTGAGGAAATCCAGCAGCAGATGCGCCTGCGAGGCCTTGGCGCCGAGATGCAGGTCGGAAAGGAAGAGGGTGCGGTAGCGCTTGGGCTCAGGCTCGACCGCTGGATGGGCGCGGAAGTTCGCAAGATTCTGTTCGGGCATGAGCGTGTTCGCCTCCCCGCGTCGGATTACTCTTGCGTCATTCAACAGATTCAGGTCACAGCGAGATGACAGCGGGACGGGCTCCCGAGATCGTCCCGTCATTGCGAGCGCAGTGAAGCAATCCAGAGCCGCTGTGGCCGCCCTGGATTGCGTCGTCGCTACGGTCCTCGCAATGACGGATCTACAAACTCAAATCCCAGCCTCGGCCTCCTGCGGCGTCACCCGCAGCGCGGTCACGCGGTTGCGGATCCGGCGCATGACTTCGAAGCGGAAGCCGTGGAAGGTGAAGACCTGGCCCGCCTCGGGGATCGCGCCCGCCTCGTGGATCACGAGGCCGGCGATGGTCGTCGCCTCCTCGTCGGGCAGGCTCCAGGCCATGACGCGGTTGAGGTCGCGCACCGGCACCGCGCCGTCGACCAGCACCGAACCGTCCGGCTGCGGGCGAACGCCCTGCACGGCGAGATCGTGCTCGTCGCGGATGTCGCCGACGATCTCCTCCAAAATGTCTTCGAGCGTGACGAGGCCCATCACCTCGCCATATTCATCGACGACCAGCGCGAAATGCGTCTTGCGCTTGAGGAAGGCTTCGAGCTGATCTTCGAGCGTCGTCGCCTCCGGCACGAACCAGGGGGCGAACATCACCTCGTCTATGTCGATCTTCGCAGCGTCGCCGCCGGCGGCGTCGAGCGCCCGCAGCAGATCCTTCGAATGCAACACGCCGACGAAGTTGTCGGGCCGCTCCCGCCACAGCGGCAGGCGCGTGAACGGCGAAGACAGCACCTCGCGCACGATCTGGACGGGAGGAAGATCGGCGTCGATGGTGCGCATTTTGGTGCGGTGGATCATCACATCCGCGACATGCAGCACCTGCAAATCGAGCACGCCGCCGAACATATCGCGCGCCGAGCGCTCGACCTCGCCCTCTTCATGCAGAATATCGACCGCGCCCTTGAGCTCCTCATAGGGCGAGATCAAGGTGCGGCCATGGCTGAGCTCCACGCCCACGAGGCCCAGCACGATCCGCACGAACCACTCCACCGCCGCCAGCACCGGCCCGAAGATCGAAACAAAGGGCGTGATGAAGCGCGCCACGCGCAGCGACATGGCGTCGGGGTGATTGATGGCGAGCGTTTTCGGCAGAACCTCCGCGAAGACCAGAAGTAACGCCGTCATGAGGATCGTGGCGTAGACCGCGCCATTTTCCCCGGCGACCGCGGTCAGCACGCTCGTGGTGAAGGCCGAGCCGCCGATGTTGACCAAAGTGCTCCCGAGCAGCAGCGCCGCAATCATGCGGTTACGCTGGCGCAGTAGCCGGTTGACGGCTCCGGCGCGCTTGTCGCCCTCCTTTTCGAGCGTATGCATGCGCGCATGCGAGGCCGCGGTCAGCGCCGTCTCGGAGCCGGAGAAAAAAGCCGACAGCAAAACGCAGGCGATGACGACGAGCACATCGGTCCAAGCGAAAGACCCGCCGCCCCCGGAGTCGAGCCCATGCATGACCGTTACCGCGCCAGTTCGTCGTTGAGAAAGCCTAAGACCTCTGTCGGCTCGACCGATTTCGCGATGAAAGCCTCGCCGATTGCGCGCAGGAGGATGAAGGTGAGCGCGCCGGCCTCGACCTTTTTGTCCTGATACATGGCGCTGACAATTGCATGAACGTCGGCGCTCCAGCCGGGAATTTGCCGGATTTCGGTCGGCAGGCCGACGCTGGCGAGATGGCGCGCGATGCGGTCGGCGTCTTCCTTGGCGCAGAGGCCCAGGCGCGCCGAGAAGCGCGCGGCGCAGGCCATGCCGATGGCGACGCCCTCGCCATGGACGAGCCGCTCGCTGTCAAAGCCGGTGAGCAGCTCGAAGGCGTGGCCGAAGGTATGGCCAAGATTGAGCAGGGCGCGGTCGCCCTGCTCTGTTTCGTCCCGCGCGACGATCATCGCCTTGGTCTCGCAGCTCACCGCCACGGCGCAAATCTGCTCGGCGCGGCTGTGGAACACGGCCTCGACGTCGGCCTCCAGCCATTCGAAGAAGCGCTTGTCGCCGATCAGGCCATATTTCACGACCTCGGCGTAGCCGGCCCGGAACTCCCGCAACGAAAGGGTGCGCAGCACGTCGACGTCGGCGAGCACCAACGCGGGCTGGTGGAAGGCGCCGATCAAGTTCTTGCCGAAGGAGGAGTTGATCCCGGTCTTGCCGCCAACCGAGGAATCAACCTGCGACAGGAGCGTCGTCGGGATTTGCACGAAGCGCGAGCCGCGCCGCACGCTCGCCGCGACATAGCCTGCGAGATCGCCGACGACGCCGCCGCCGAAGGCGACGATAAGATCACGGCGCTCGATCTTGGCCTCGAGCACCTCGTCGCAGACGCGCCCGAAGGTCGCCAGTGATTTGGAGCCTTCGCCAGGCTTCACCACGATCGCCGTATAGCGGATGCCGGCCTTTTTCAGGCTTTCTTCGAGCGCGGGCAAATGCAGCCGGGCGACATTCTCGTCGGTGACGATCGCGCAGGCCGCGCCGGGCGCGACGCGCTTGATATGCTCGCCCGCCTCTTCGAGGAGGTTAGAGCCGATGAAAATGTCATAGGAGCGCCCGCCCAGCGCGACATGCACGGTCTCTCGATGCGCTGCGCCCTGCTCGGGCTGCGGGCGGTCCAAATGCAGATGGGTCATGGCCTTGGTGAAATCCTTCTTCTGCGCGGCGCGGGCGGCGGCGACGCGCGGCAGGCTGGTCAAAAGGGCGTCGAGCGTCTCCTCCACCATAACGTCCTGCGGTTCGTCGCGCGATTGAACGCGGATGTCGGCGAGCTCATAGACCGGCCGGCGTTTTTCGAGGAGCTGGCGCAGCGTTTCTTCGGGGTCGTCGGTATGAAGCAGCGGGCGGTCGTTCTTGCGGCGCACGCGCTTCATCAGCGTCTTCAGATCGGCGTCGAGCCAGACGGAGATCGCCCGCTCCCCGATACGCTCGCGCGTGCGCGGGTCCATGAAAGCGCCGCCGCCGGTGGCAAGCACCATGGGACCCGCGTTGAGGAGCCGCATGATCACCCGGCGCTCGCCGTCGCGGAAATAGCGCTCGCCATATTTGGCGAAGATCTCGGGGATGGTCATGCCGGCGGCGGCCGTGACAATCTCCGCGTCGGCGTCCACGAAAGGCAATCCCAAACGCATCGCAAGGCGCTGCCCGATGGCGCTTTTGCCAGAGCCCATCATACCGACGAAGACGAGGGTGCGCCCGCCGAGCCCGGTCCGGATGGCGGCAATGCGCTCGTCTCCGGCGCCGGGCGTGAGCGCCGGCGCCGCGCCGGAGGTTTCCGTTCGTGTCATGGCCGGCAATCTATACCGACAAAAACGGAAATTCAGCCGGGGAATTTCGCGCTTATCCAGCCGCGTGGGCCAGAAAGGCGGTCATGAAGGACGGAAGGCGCGGGTCGGCGTGACGCCCGGGCGCCAGCATGTGAGCGTCGCTAAGCTCAGGCTTGGCCTCCCGGGCGATATGCGCGCGCACGCGTTCTCTTAAGTCCGAGGCCGGCTCCGGCCAGTCTACGCGCTTGAGGCAGGCGATGCGCTGGCCATCGAAAATCACGGTCCAGCCTGCGGCCGCCGCGCCTTCGGCGGCGTGAAGCCCGGTCTCTTCGAGCAGCTCGCGCACGAGGCTTCCCTCCAGATCTACCACGCCGCCCTCGGTGACATCGGTGGGGTCTGGCGTGCCGCCGGGAAAATAACGGTAGCCGGCGACGGAATGGCCGGGGCCCATCTCGCCCAGGAGATAGCAGCCGTCGCTGGAACGTACGGCCGGCATGGCGAAGCAATTGTAAACGCTCGTATCCAGCCAGCCCAACTCCCGCCAGGCGAGGAAATGCGAGAAGCGGGTCTCGAATGCGCCAAGCCTTAGCGTGCGCTGACCGGCTTCCTCGACGACTTCGGCGCGGCAGGCGAGCAGCACAGGCCCGTCATAGAGTGTCGGATTGCCGGCGACCCGTTCCGCCCAATGCCGGTCCATCTCCTCGGCCGCCTTCTCGGCGTAAGCCCAGCGATGTGCGACCAGGCGGCAATCAAGCCTGTCGACTTCGACGATGCGCGGCTCGTCGCTCAAGTGAACAGCCTCCCCTGCCCGACGCGCACCACCTGGCCGCCAATGGCGACCCGCGTCAATTCGCGGTTCTCGACCCACATCCGCAAGGTGATGCGCGACGGCCGGCCCATTGCGTGCCCCTGTTCGATAAACAGCTGATGCTCCCCGTCAACGGGACGCTCGAACTCCAGCGCCACGCCAGCAAAGGCCGCAGCGGCGGCGCCGGTTGCAGGATCTTCGTCTATGCCGACCCCATTGGCGAACATTCGGGCGTTGATGGCGCAGGCCGTATCGACTGTCTCTCTTGTATAAAGATAGGCGCCTCCTGCTGCGCCCATCGCCCCGGAAAAAGCATCCGTCCGACAGGCCCGGTCGAGAACCTCGCGCGAGCGCACGGGAACGAAGACAAAGGCTGGCCCCGCCGCGTAAACGACCGGGACATGCGCGCCGAAGCCGATATCGTCGGCCGAAAGCGACAAAGCGGAAGCAAGCACTGCGGCCGGCGGCGCCTCGTCGCAGCGCCGGGGCGTGAATGGCGGCGTGACTTCGACATAGGTCGCTTTGCCGAAGCCCCGCAATGCCTCGCAGCGTATCACGCCGATCTCGGCTTCCAGCGCCATCGCGATCCCATGCCGCGAGAGAAGCTCCCCTGCCCGCAGCTCGGCGAGGAGCGCGGCTGCGCCGATGGTCGGGTGGCCGGCGAAGGGCAGCTCGCGCTTGGGCGTGAAAATTCGGATGCTGGCGCTGTTCGTCGGGTCCCGCGGCTCGAGGAGGAACACCGTCTCGCTCAGATTGAACTCACGCGCGACGTCCTGCATTTCGGCGTCTCTCATCGGCGTGTCCAGCTCGACGACCGCAAGCGGATTGCCCGCAAAACGGCGATCGGTGAACACGTCGAGGAGGTGATAGGAAAGGCTTCTCGTCACGTCTCTCTCGAACTAGCCCTGCATCTGAAGAAGCGCGACATTGTCGCGAAACTCGACGAGCTCCACTATCATCCCGTCCTCGAAGCGTACGAAATTCGCGAGTTCGACGACGCCGCGCCGGCCCGTTCCGCGGTGGCGCCACTCCACCGAGCGACGAATGGCGAGCGCGCCGCCATCGACGATCATCTCCGGCGCCGTGCTGCCCACCTGCTCGAATTCCATGCCGACCGTCCGGATGATATTCGCAAGGGCGTCGATCCCGCGGTGGCGCCCCGCGTAAAATATCTTCGAGCGATCGCCGACGAATTCGCAGACGACGTCCGGCGAGCAATATTGCCGGAAGAGCGCGACGTCCGGCCCCTGGCAGGAAAAGCTCCCAACATCCATCATCCGCCGAACCATCTCGTCACGGGCGAGACCAGGCTCCGGGGCGCTCATCAGTTTTTCTAGACTTCCCGGCGGATCGACCGCGCGCGACGCCGGGTGATGGTCGATGAACTCGTGCATTCGCACGATTTTGTCTTTCCGCCAGCGCAAAAAATAGGCCATGTCCATGGAATAGATTCGGCCGGTCGCGCGGCGTCGCCAATTAGCGACGCAATGTAATGCAGCGGCGCCGCCCTCGACGAGCACGGATCGAACCTCTGAATCCAGCGGCTCATACTCTATGTCGGTGCGCCTCAAATTCTCGCGCAAGGCATCGCGGCCGCGCCAATGACCAGTCGGAAAATAGCCGACGGACGAGCCATTGTGACTGATTTCTACTTCGTCGGCGAAATAATCGAGGACGGCCGGCGCGTCGCCCGCCATGCGCCGTTTCAAGAGGTCGTGGACGCGCCTGCGCGTCTCATTGTCAGCGTCCTGGTTCGAACGCCAGTCCCACCCGTGCATTCCGCCTGCGCCTCGAGGGCCCCACCCGCCCGCGCCAAGCCGCCTGTCCCCAGAGGCGGCATGGTCTGTTTCTGATCATTTAGGCAGGCACACTCGATTTGTCGACACGCTTACGCCCCTAACCAGCGCCGGCGCCGCGCAAATTGTGGTCAATCCTGGATGCGCATGAGCGTGCCGGTATCTCTGAACTCGATAAACTCGACGACCAACCCATCCTCAAATCTAACGAAATCGGCTAGTTCCGAACAGCCGACCCGGCCGGTGCCGCGATGGCGCCACGCCACTTGCCGGCGTCCAGCGACCCTGGCGCCCTCCGCGATCATCTCCGGAACGACCAGCGGCCATTGTTCGAAATCGACGCAGATGGCCTGAATAATGCCGAGCATCGTGTCGAGGCCTTTATGGCGGCCCGCATAGGGGATGCGCGAGCGATCGCCCACAAATTCGCAAACGATATCCGGGGAGCACCATTCTCTCAGGCGGGCGGGGTCGGGCCCGTCGGCTTCGAAACAGACGAGGCCGCGCGCCCGCTGCTCCATTTCCTCACGAGTCAAACCGGATGGCAACGGCGTCAACAGGCTTTCGAAGTTCGACAGATCGGGCGCAGCTGGCAGCGCGAGGCTATGGGCGTCGAAAAATTCGTGCATTTCGACGACGCGGCCGCCTGGACCCCAGCGCAGGAAATGAGCGGCGTCTATCGTGTAGATCTTGCTGGTGGCGTGGCGGCGCCAATCGCCCCGCCAGCGGACCGCGGCGCGATCTCCGTCGACCATGATGTCAAGGATCTCATGCTCGAGCGGAAAATAATCCTCATCCGTACGGCGGAAAAGCTGGCTCAGCGCCGGGGCCCCGTTCCAGACGTCCGGCCCGATGATTCCCTCTCGCCATGCGTTGCAATAGACAACGACCAGAGGGTCGACATAGGACGCAAAGCGCGCGTAATCGCGGCGCATGCGCAGCTCAAGCATCTCGGAGATGAGGCGACGCATGTCCGCGGCGGTCAGCCCAACCGTGCGGTTGCCCCCACTCTGCATGCCTCCTGCCCCCGTTGCGAGAAACCGGCGCGGGAGCCCCTTCCCGCGCCGGCCTTATTTTGCCTTAGTTTCGCTCTTTGTCGACCAACTTGTTCTTGCCGATCCAGGGCATCATGGCGCGAAGACGCGCGCCGACTTCCTCGATTGGGTGAGCGGCGTTGCGCGCGCGCGTCGCCTTGAACGACGTTTGGCTGACCTTGTTCTCGAGCATCCAGTCGCGGGTGAACTTACCCGATTGAATATCCTCGAGAACGCGCTTCATCTCGGCTTTGGTGTCCTTGGTGACGATGCGCGGCCCGGTGACATATTCGCCATATTCGGCCGTGTTGGAGACCGAATAATTCATATTGGCGATGCCGCCCTCATAGATGAGGTCGACGATGAGCTTCACCTCGTGCAGGCACTCGAAATAGGCCATTTCGGGGGCGTAGCCCGCCTCGACCAGCGTCTCGAAGCCGTTGCGAATCAGCTCCACGAGGCCGCCGCAGAGCACGACCTGCTCGCCGAAGAGGTCCGTCTCGCATTCCTCGCGGAAGGTCGTCTCGATGATGCCGGCCTTGCCGCCGCCGATCGCGGAGGCATAGGAGAGCGCAATGTCCTTGGCGTTGCCCGAGGCGTCCTGATGGACCGCGACGAGGCAGGGCACGCCGCCGCCCTTGAGATATTCGCCGCGCACCGTGTGGCCGGGGCCCTTGGGGGCGACCATCAGCACGTCGAGGTCCTTGCGCGGCTCGATGAGGTTGAAGTGGATGTTGAGGCCATGGGCGAAGAAGAGCGCCGCGCCCTGCTTGAGGTTCGGGGCCAGCTCATTGGCGTAAATCTCGCCCTGCAGCTCGTCGGGCGTCAGCATCATGACGACGTCGGCCCATTTGGCGGCCTCCGGCACGGTCATGACCTTGAGGCCGGCGCCTTCCGCCTTGGCGGCGGAGGAAGAGCCCGGACGCAGGCCGACTGCGACTTCCGGAACGCCGCTTTCCTTCAGGTTCAACGCATGGGCAAAACCCTGGCTGCCATAGCCGATAATGGCGACCTTCTTGCCCTTGATCAGATTGATGTCGGCGTCCCGATCATAGTAAACGCGCATTTCCTGTCGTTCCCTTGGGTGTCTGTTGTTTTGGCGGATGACGGGACCGCCCGTAACGTCATTGAATGTCGCGCCCCTTCTACGCGGGGCGGCCGCTAAGGTCAAAGGCCGCCGAGCGGCGGCGGCCTTTTTCGCGCGCAGCGGCGGCAAGGAAGGTCAGTAGCTGGCGGCCACCGGCGCGGGCGCCCCGCCGCCGAAACGCCAGTTCAGTCCGACGCGGGTGACGTTGGTCCCGAAGCGGCTCGTCGAGAACGAGCCGGCGAAGGGCGCGAGGCCGAGGCCCACGGCCGGGTCGCTGACGCCGTCCAGGCTGACGTAAAGAAACTCGGTCTTCAGCGAAAGGTTCTGCGTCAGCGCATATTCGGAGCCGCCGCCAACCGTCCAGCCGACATGGGTGCGGGCGCCCGATCCGGAAAACAGCGCGCCGGCGAATTGCAAACCTGTCGTTGTGATTTCGCCATAGGCCACGCCGCCCGTGGCGTAGACCAGGGCCCGCCCCGACGCGAAGCCCAGACGCGCGCGCGTCGTGCCGAACCAGCTCATGCCGTTCGGCGTGTCGGTGAAGACGAAGCCGCCGGGAACGCCCACGGTCGTCGCCTGGTGCCAGGCCTTCACGCCGCTCCACTGCGCGTCGCTTTCGACGCCGAGGACGATTTGGTTGGCAAGTTGATAGTTGTAGCCGACCTGTCCGCCCGCGATGGCCCCGCCCGTACGGTTCGAGGCATAGGTCGAGAAGGCGAGGCCGGGTTGCCCGAAGGCCGTGACGCCCCCGACCTTGCCGCCGCCATAGCCGCCGTTCACGCCGACGTAAAAGCCGCTCCAATCCACTTCCGGCCTTTGAAACAGCATGGCCAAAACCCCGCCCTCCGGCAGGAAGTCGCCCGCGCCGCCGAAATGGTAGTTGACGCCGGCGCGGACCATATGCGCCTGCATCAGGCCGGTCGAGAACGAGCCGACCAGCGCCGGCAGCGGCGGCGGCGTCAGGCCGACCGCGGGGGCGGAGACGCCCGGCAGTTGAAGATAGAGATACTCCGCCCGCGCCGAGAGCCGGTTCGAAAGGGAGATGTCGAGGCCGGCGCCCGCGGTCCAGCCAACATTGGTCGAGCGCCCATAGCCGGAGGTGATGAGGCCTGCGGCGAGCGCCTGCACGCCATTGACGGAAACCCCGCCATAGGCGACGCCGCCGGTCACGTAAGGAAGCAGGCGTCCAAAGGCGAAGCCGAGCCGGCCGCGCGTCGTGCCGAACCAGTCGAGATTCTGGCGCGTATCGGCGTAAGTGAAGAGCAAGGGCGCGGAGGCGGTGGTTGTCGCCTGATGCGAGGAGCCGAGGTCGCTCCATTGCATGTCGCTCTCGAGGCCGAGCACGAAGCCATTGGCGAATTGGTAGTCGTAGCCGACCTGCCCGCCGATGAACCAGCCGCCGCCCTGGTCGAGGGTGCGCGTCGTCGTTCCCACGAAGGGATTGGCGATGGCGACATTCGCCGAATACACCGCGCCGCCATATCCGGAGTTATAGCCAATGTGGAAACCCGTCCAGGTGAAGAGCGGCGCGGGCGGAGCCGGCGGCGGGCCCTTGCGGGAGGGAAGATCGGCGGCTTGCGCGGAAAGCACCAAGGCCCAGAACGCCACGCTCGAGAATAAAAGCTTTTTGAACATTCGGGCGCTCCTTGCCGGGCTGCATTGGCGGCAGTCCTACGTCCAGAATGATCAAGGATGGTAAAGCGTCAACGAGCGGCCTCCCGCCAAGCTTCGACGCCAAGCGCATTTCCGCAGGTCTGTGTCATTTGCGCAACGAGGCCGGTTCGGCCGAGCGTGAGGCCAGCGCTCAGATCGGCTCTGGCCCGCGCGAAATAGCAGCGACGCCGGTGCGCGAGACCTCGACCAGCCCGATCGGACGCATGAGATCGATGAATTCGTCGATCTTCTCGGGCCTGCCCGTCAACTCGAAGATGAAGCTCTCGGTCGTCGCGTCGACCACACGGGCGCGGAAGGCTTCGGCAAGCTGCAGCGCATCGTTGCGATTGTCGCCGCGGCCGCGCACCTTGACCATCGCCAGCTCGCGCTCCAGCGAACGCTTGGTAAGGGTGAGGTCCGTCACCTGCCGCACGGGGACAATGCGCTCCAGCTGGTGATGAATCTGCTCGATCGTCTCGGGAGCGCCGGAGGTGACGATGGTGATGCGCGAGCGGTGATCGGCATGGGCCACCTCGGCGACGGTAAGGCTCTCGATATTATAGCCGCGCCCAGAGAACAGGCCCACGACGCGGGCAAGCACGCCCGGCTCATTGTCGACGAGCACGGAAAGCGTGTGCGATTCGATCTTGGAGTTGGGCGTCGCCGCGGAATAGGGGGACGGCGGGGAAGCTGGAGCGTTCATGGGTGTCGGCCTGTTCAGCAACCGTCGTCATTGCGAGCCGAAGGCGAAGCAATCCAGAAAGCCACACTGGATTGCTTCGCTGCGCGCGCAATGACGGCGCAAATTACGGGGCAGCGAAGCGCGTCGAATTTAAACCAGCATCTTGCCCTTTTCGTCGATGATCGCGCCGATGTCGACGCCCGCGTCGTCCGAGAGATCGGCGAGCAGCATATCGTTGTGCGCCTTGCCCGAGGGGATCATCGGGAAGCAATTCTCGACCTTGTCGACGAGGCAGTCGAAGAGCACCGGCCCGTCATAGTCGATCATCTCCTGGATGGCGGCGTCGAGCAGCTTCGGATCAGAGCAACGGATGCCCTTGGCCCCGAAGGCTTCGGCGAGCTTCACGAAATCCGGCAGCGCTTCCGAATAGCTGTGCGAATAGCGCCCGCCATGCAGCAGCTCCTGCCACTGGCGCACCATGCCCATATATTCGTTGTTGAGGATGAAGACCTTCACCGGCAGGCGGAACTGAATCGCCGTCGAGAGCTCCTGAATGTTCATCAGGATCGAGGCCTCGCCCGCAATGTCGATGACGAGCGCGCTGGGATGGGCGAGCTGCGCGCCGATGGCGGCGGGCAGACCATAGCCCATGGTGCCGAGCCCCCCGGAGGTCATCCAGCGGTTCGGCTCCTCGAAGTGGTAATGCTGCGCGGCCCACATCTGATGCTGGCCGACCTCGGTCGTGACGTAAGAGTCGCGGTCCTTGGTCAGCGCATAGAGACGCTGCACGGCGTATTGCGGCTTGATGGTCGTGTCGGAATTGCGGAAGGCGAGCGATTTCTTCTCTCGCCATTTCTCGATCTGCGACCACCATTGATCGAGCGGCTGCTTGTCGGCGTGCATCGCCTCGGCGCGCCAGATGCGCACCATGGCTTCGAGCACATGGGCGCAATCGCCAACAATGGCGAGATCGACCTTGACGTTCTTGTTGATCGACGAGCGGTCGATGTCGATGTGGATTTTTTTCGAGCCCGGCGAGAAGGCGTCGAGCCGCCCGGTGATGCGGTCGTCGAAGCGTGAGCCGACCGCGATCATCAGATCGCAATCATGCATGGCGTTATTGGCTTCATAAGTGCCATGCATGCCGAGCATGCCGAGCCAGTTCTGGCCGGAACCGGGATAGGCGCCGAGACCCATCAGCGTCGAGGTGATCGGAAAGCCCGTGAGGCTCACCAATTCGCGCAGCAGGGTCGAGGCCGAAGGGCCGGAATTGATGACGCCGCCGCCGGTGTAGAAGATCGGCCGCTTGGCGGCCGCCATCATCTTCACCGCCTCGCGGATCGCGTCCATATCGGCGTCGAGCTTGGGCTGATAGGTCTTGTGCTGCGCGACGCGCGGCGCCGAATATTCGCCGCGCGCGAATTGCACGTCTTTGGGAATGTCGATGACCACCGGGCCGGGACGGCCCGAGGTCGCGACATAAAAGGCCTCGTGCAGAATACGCGGCAGGTCCGCAATGTTCTTCACGAGATAATTATGCTTGGTGCAGTGGCGCGTGATGCCGACCGTGTCGCATTCCTGGAAGGCGTCGGAGCCGATGAGATGCGTCGGCACCTGGCCGGTGATGCAGACGAGCGGGATCGAATCCATCAGCGCGTCGGTGAGGCCGGTGATCGTGTTGGTGGCGCCAGGGCCCGAGGTGACGAGCAGCACGCCGACCTTGCCGGAGGAGCGCGCATAGCCCTCGGCCGCATGGGCGGCGCCCTGCTCGTGACGCACGAGAATATGCTTCACCTGCTCCTGATGAAAAAGAACGTCGTAAATCGGAAGGACCGCGCCGCCGGGGTAGCCGAAGAGAATCTCGACGCCCTGATCCTTCAGGGCCTCGACCACCATTTCTGCGCCGGTCATTTCCTTCGACATGGTCATTTTTCCGTTTCAACTCAGCGGCGGGCAATAAAAAAGGCCCTCTCCGGGGCCTTGGGTCAAGCGCCATTGGCGGAGTGCGGGCCTAGTCCCGCTCCGTCTCCGGCGCCACATCTACTACGAGAAGACCGCGCATCGCGCCCCGCCTATCTTGATCTAGCGCGCAGAGGTTAAGGGAGGCGCGGGAGAGAATCAAGCCGGATAGCGGGCGCATTTATCGTCCAATGGAGCCCTCGCCCGTCATTGCGAGCGAAGCGAAGCAATCCATGGGCGGCAACCGCCGCAGTGGGTTGCTGCCTCGGCTCCGCGGCGGCCAGATCGTCACGCCCCTTCCGCCGCGAGAACGTTCTTCACGGCCGGGTCCGCGGCCATCATGTCGTGATGGGCCCGTACGGACGGAAATTCCGAAAGCCCGTCGTCCAGCATGCTTTGCGCCCAGCGCTCCATGGGGAAGATATAGGCGTCGAGATAGCTGCGCCGTTCGCTCAGGAAAAAGCGCCGGCCCGCCAGATGCGCGTCGACGAGCGCGAATTTCTTATGCGCCAGCGCTTTCGCCGCCTCGCGAATAGCGTCGAAGGCCTCCTTCTCCCGCGCCCGCGTGTAGCGATTCGGCACGAAGAGCGGGAAGAAGGCGGGGTGGAGATCGCCCGTGATGAAAAAACTCCAGCGGTCGGCCTCTGCCTCCTCCCGCGCCGAGCCATGGATGGCGAGGCCCGCCTTGGGAGAGCGCAAGGAGAGGTAGCGCAGGATCGCTGCGTCCTGGGTCAAAATCCAGCCCTCGCCATCGTCGAGCGCGGGCACGGCGCCGGCAGGGTTGATCTTGAGATAGTCCTTGTCGCCGAACGCAACTTCCTTCGTCGCATAGGGCTCGCCGATCCATTCGAGAACAATATGGGCGGCAAGCGAGCAGGCGCCGGGATGGTAGTAGAGCGTGAACATGGCCGGGGCTCCTTTAGGAGACGCCCATTCAAATAGTGCGGCCCGCTTCCCGGCCGACACACTGGCCTCCGGGCCCGTCGTCAGCGGCTGGCGTAACGGGCGGGAGAGCTGACGATCGAAATGCTCGCGCCTTCGTTCTGGACCATTTCATACAGCATCTTGGCGTGCTCCGGAGAGAGACGGACGCAGCCGTGAGAGGCGGGCGTGCCGAGCGCGGACAGCGCGTAAGTGCCGTGAATGGCGTAGCCGCCGCGAAAGAAGATCGAATAGGGCATCGGCGAGTTGTGGTATTTTTTCGAGTAATGCATTCGCTCCATGCCGATCGGCGCGAAATGACCGTGCGGCGTCGTGAAGCCGGCGCGCGCCGTGGAGACCGGCCAGTCGTAAGAGCCCGTGGCGGATTCGACGTGCATGTTCTGCGTCGTGAGATCGACGTCGATGACGACTTCGGCCTTGGCCGCAGCGGTGAAGGCAAAAACGGAAAGAGCGCCGGCGACGAGCGCGCAATTGAGAGATTTTTTCATTGTCGTGTCCCCCTTGGCGGCGGTTCCCCTCGAACCGATGACGCCAAATTAGGAGGAAGACGCTCGGGCCTCTGTGCGGCAATGCACGCAGCCGGCACGGCCGTTTTCAGTGGAAGGCGGTCACGCCGGATCGGTTGGCCGGCTGTAGGGTTCTCACCCCTTGGCCTTCACGACCGCCGCCGCCATCACCCCCTGCACCGCGCCCTCTAAGACAGTGGCGGGGTCGGCCGTTTTCGCGGGATCGAAATGGCCCGAGATGGTCAGCATGGCGACGCCATGCGCCGCCGCCCAGATTTGTAGCGCGACATGGCGCGCGCCCTGCGCCGGCGCGCCGGCCGCCTGCAGCCAGGCCACGGCGGCGCGCCACAGGATTTCGAGCGCGTGATCGGCCGCGCCGCCCGCCTGCGGATCAGCGAGCGTCGCCGCCTGGCCGAACATCGCGGCGTAGAGGCCCGGTTCCTCGCGGGCGAATTTGAGATAGGCCGCGCACATGGCGCGCGTGGCGGATTGGGCGTCCGGCCGGCCCTCGTCCCAGGCCGCCTCGATCCGCGCGCCGAAGGTCTCGAACCCCTGGCGGGCGAGCTCGGCGAGCAGCGCGTCGCGGCCGCTAAAATGCCGGTAAGGGGCAGCGGGGGTGACGCCCGCGCGGCGGGCGGCTTCCGTCAAGGTGAGGGCGGAAGGGCCGCCCTCGGCCAATATCTCGATCGCCGCATCCACCAGCGCCTGCTTGAGGGAACCGTGATGGTAGCGGCGTTTTACATGCATGGGGTTCGCTCAACAGGCGGGGCTCCGTATCGGAGCATGTCTTTCGCCGGGGCAACCCCGTCCGGGCGCCGGTCGTGAGCTTATCCCTCCCCTTTACGGGGAGGGTGGCGCGCGAAGCGCGACGGGTGGGGTAAGGCCCCAACCGCTGCCGTCGTTGCGTGAACCCCACCCGGCGGCCTTTGGCCGCCGACCTCCCCGTAAAGGGGAGGTATGGGGATCAACGACGCTGGACCGCTAACCGGTCTCAGCCCGCGAGCTTCGCCATCAGCGCGTCCGAAATCTCGAAATTCGCGTAGACGTTCTGCACGTCGTCATTGTCTTCGAGCGTGCCGACGAGCTTCAGGATCTTCTCGCCCGCCTCGTCATCGACCTTGATCGTATTTTGCGGCCGCCAGACCAGAGCGGCCTTCTTCGGCTCGCCGAATTTGTCTTCCAGCGCCTTGGCGACGTCGCGCAGGCTTTCGACCGAGGTGATGATCTCATGCGATTCGTCGGTGGAGGAGACGTCGTCGGCGCCGGCCTCGATCGCGGCCTCCATCATGGCGTCCTCGGAGGCGACCTTCTTGTCGAATTCGATCAGGCCGACGCGGTCGAACATGAAGGACACCGCGCCCGTTTCGGCAAGCGCCCCGCCCGCCTTGGTGAAATAGGAGCGCACCTCGCCCGCCGTGCGGTTGCGATTGTCGGTCAGCGCCTCGATGATAACGGCGACGCCGCCGGGGGCGTAGCCCTCGTAGCGCACCTCGTCATAGTTCTCCGAATCGGCGCCCGAGGCCTTCTTGATCGCGCGGTCGATATTGTCTTTGGGCATATTCTCGGCCCTGGCCGCGAGAACGGCGGCGCGCAGCCGGGCGTTCATATTGGGGTCGGGGAGCCCCATCTTGGCGGCGACGGTGATTTCGCGGGCGAGCTTGGAGAAGAGCTTGGAGCGGATTGCGTCCTGCTTGCCCTTCTTGTGCATAATGTTCTTGAACTGACTATGCCCGGCCATCGTCCTTCGCCCTTGCGTCCATCTTTCTTCGCCTCTAGCGGCGTCCGGGCCGTCTATACCTCCCGGCGCAACGGAAATAAAGAAAGGCCGTGGCATGAGCGGGATTGACCACATCGGCGGCAAAGCGCCCTCCCCACCCGATCCCTTCCGGCGCCGTGAGCCGCTCCCGGAAGAGCGGCCGAAACCCGTCGACGACGATCCCCAAGCGGCGCAGCGCGTCGCGACCCTGCTCGCGAGCCCGGCCTATCGAGAGGCTGACTCCGACATAGATTTCCTCGCCACCGGCGACGCGCGCGGGCCGAGGCTCGGGCTGGATTATCTGAAGGCCGAGATGCTGCTGCAGCGGCACGGCGTCACCGACGCCATCGTGGTCTGGGGCTCCACACGAATTGTCGAGCTCAAGGCGGCGCGGCAACAGCTTGCGCAGGCCGAGGCGGAAGCAGCGGCGCGGCCCGATGACCCGGAATCCGCCCGCCGCGTCAAGACCGCCCTGCGCATCGCGGAGAAGGCGCGCTTTTATGACATTGCGCAGGCGTTCGGCGGGATCGTGGGCGCGGCCGGGGAGCTTCCCGGCGAGCGGCGCCTCGCCATCGTCACGGGCGGCGGGCCGGGAATCATGGAGGCGGCCAATCGCGGCGCATTCGACGCGGGGGCCAAGACCGTCGGGCTCAATATCGCCCTGCCCCGAGAGCAATATCCCAACCCCTACATCACCCCGGAGCTTTGCTTTCGCTTTCATTATTTCGCGATGCGCAAACTGCATTTCGTTCTGCGCGCCCGGGCGCTCGTCGCCTTCCCCGGCGGCTATGGGACGCTCGACGAAGTCTTCGAGACGCTCACCCTGGCGCAGACCCGCGTATTGAAGCCGCTGCCCGTCGTTCTCGTCGGCGAAGCCTATTGGCGGCGCGTGTTCGATCCGGATTTCCTGGTCGAGGAAGGCGTTATCGCCCCGGAAGACCGCTCTTTATTCTGGTACGCGGAGACCGCGCAGGAGATTTGGGACGGAATTTTGCGCTGGTGGGAAAAGGCTGGCCAACCGCTGATTTAGGCAATTTGGGCGACTTCCGGGGACGCGAGCCCGGGGCTCCGCGTCATTGTATCGCCGCAGCTCGATCCCTATCTGTCGGGCGGCGCGGCGCAGCGCCGCCCGTTTGAATGGAGATGACAGATGAGCTGGCTCAAGGCAATTGTCGGCGGCGCCATCGGCGCGGAAGCGCTCAGCCTCATTAAGGATTACGTCGAAAAGCAAGGCGGCCTCGACGCCGTGGTCAAGCAGTTCCAGGAGGGCGGGTTCAAGCGTCAGGTCGATTCCTGGGTTTCCACCGGTAAGAACGAGGCGATTAACGCCATCGAGGTTGGTCAGGCGATTGGCATCGAGAATGTGAAGAAATTGGCGGCGAGCGCCGGCGTCGACATCAACAAGGCGCGCGACCTTCTCGCGCAATATCTCCCCGAGGCGATCGATCAGGCGACGCCGGAGGGCAAGCTGCCCACGCCGGAGACAGACGAAACCAAGAAAGCCGGCTGATCGAGCCGTCGGCCACTCGGAAACCAGCCGCCGGCCGCACGCCGGCGGCTTTTCCGTTCGATCGCCAGAAACACGCTTTCCTGCCGCGGCTTGCCTCGCCGGGCTCAATTCAGTAAGCCCTTCAGCCGAAGCATTGGACAAGGAAGATTGATGACCAAGCGCGCGCTTGTGACAGGCGTCACGGGACAGGACGGAGCCTATCTCTCGCAGTTTCTGCTCGAAAAAGGTTACGAGGTGCATGGCGTCGTCCGACGCTCCTCGCATCGCGGCGTCGAGGACCACCGCCTGCGCTGGCTCGGGATCAGCAACAAGGTTCATCTGCACGACGCCGATCTCATCGATCTCTCCAGCCTTCTGCGCACGGTCGAGGAGGTCAAGCCCGACGAAATCTATAATCTCGCCGCGCAATCCTATGTCGCCTCCTCCTGGCGCCAGCCCCTGCTCACCGCCAATGTCACCGCCATCGGCGTAACCAATGTGCTCGAAGCCATGCGCCTCGGCGCGCCGGGCGCACGCTTCTACCAGGCTTCCTCCTCGGAGATGTACGGGCTCATCCAGGAGCCCATGCAGAGCGAGAAGACGCCTTTCTATCCGCGCTCGCCCTACGCCGTCGCCAAGCTCTACGGTCATTGGATCACCGTCAATTACCGCGAGAGCTTCGGGCTGCACGCCTCGTCCGGCATTCTGTTCAACCACGAGAGCCCGCTGCGCGGCGTCGAATTCGTCACCCGCAAGGTCACGCGCGGCGTCGCCCAGATCAAGCTCGGCCAGGCGAGCGAGCTGCGGCTCGGCAACATCGACGCCAAGCGCGACTGGGGCCACGCCAAGGATTACGTGCGGGCGATGTGGCTGATGCTGCAGCAGGACAAGCCCGACGACTACGTCGTGGCGACGGGCGTCACCACCACTGTGCGCGACATGTGCAAGATCGCCTTCGACCATGCCGGGCTCGACATGGGCAAGCATCTGGTCATCGACCCGGCGTTTTATCGACCGGCCGAGGTCGACGTGCTGCTAGGCGACGCCAGCAAGGCCCGCCGGGCGCTGGGTTGGGAGCCGCAGATCAATCTGGACCAGATGATCCGCGAAATGGTCGACGCCGATCTCGAGCGCCTCCGGCGCGAGGCTTGAGGCAAACCGAAAGAGCCCGGCGATGGCGGCGGCCTATGAGCGGATTTTAGTCACGGGCGGCGCCGGTTTCGTGGGCGCCCATGTCTCGAACGCCCTTGTAGAGGCCTATCCCAACGCCGTCCATGTGACGCTTCTGCGTCCGGGCGAGGAGGGCGCGCATCCCGCTTTTGAGACCACGACGGCTGATCTCCTCGACGAGGCTGCGATCGACCGGCTGGTGGCGGAGCTGCGTCCCGATCTCATTGTCCATCTTGCTGGGCAGGCGTCCATCGGTCTCGCCGCCAGGGCCGCCGAGCACACCTGGCGGGTGAATTTCCACGGCTCTTTCAGCCTCGCCGCGGCAATCGCGCAACATGCGCCGCACGCCGTCACGCTGTTTTCGTCCACGGCGGCGGTTTATGGCGCGAGCTTCCGCGACGGCGCGCTGAACGAAGATGCGCCGCTGCGGCCGATGGATATTTACAGCCGCTCCAAGGCGGCGGCCGAAGGCGCGTTCGCGGATCTGCTTGGGCAGGAAGGGCGGCTGATCGTCGTGCGTCCGGTCAACCATTCCGGCCCCGGCCAAAGGAACCACAACTTTGTCCTCTCCTCTTTCGCATCGCAGATCGCGTCGATCGAGGCGGGTAAGTCGGAGCCGCGCATCAGGGTCGGCGATCTCTCGAAGGAGCGGGACTTCCTGGATGTGCGCGACGTGGTCGACGCCTATATGCGGCTGATCGCCCGCGCCCGCGATCTCCCCGAGCGCGTCTCGACCTTCAATATTGGCTCGGGCGAGGCGCGCACGATCGCGTCTCTCCTGGATGAAGTGGGAGCAATGGCGCGGACACCTTTCGACGTCGAGGTCGATCCGCACTTGCTGCGCCCCTCCTCGACCGATATCGCCACGATCGCCTGCGACGCCTCCAAGCTGCGCGCCGCGACGGGGTGGGCCCCGCGCTACAAGGCGAATGAAATGCTGCGCGCGCTGCTCGAGGAATGGCGCGCTAAATTTGCTGGCGGCGAGGCATGAGCGAGGAGGCCTCGAAGGACAAAGAGCGCATCCGCCTCCTGGAATTTCAGCTCGATTACCTCCGCGCCGAGCTTCTGCATCTCACCCATGAACGCTATCGGCTGACCTATTCGGTCTCCGGCCATATCTATCGCTTTCTGCGGCCGATCGAGCAGCGGCTCGCCGACGCCGGCGCGGCGATCGCCGCCTATTTCCAGCCGCAGGCCGAGAAGGCGCCTACGCAGACCGAAACATCGCCCCCCATAACGGCCTCGGCGCCGGCCTTGCCGGCGCGGCGGCTCCTGATCGACGTGACCGGCACGATCAAGCGCGACGCCGGGACGGGCATTCAGCGCGTGGTCAAGGAAGTTGTGCGCGCCTGCCATTCCGGGGTGCGCTTCGACATCCCCGCCTTCGCCGTGCGGTGCGAGGACGGGAAGCTTTATACGGCCAACGCCTTTACAGCGGCGCTCGGCGGGGCCGAGACGGGCGACAACGTCCAAGTGACGATCGCGCCCGGCGATCGGTTTTTGATGCTCTCCGACAGTTGGAACGCTTTCGAGGAGTTGGCGCCGATCTTTGGCCAGATCCGCGCCGACGGCGGCGAGATCGTCACCTGCATCTTCGACCTCATCCCCGAGCTTTATCCGCACGCCTGCCATGAGGTGACGGTGCCGCGCTATCGGGCGTGGCTGCGCAAGGCGCTTCTCGAAAGCGACGCCTTTCTCGCCATCTCCCGCACCGTCGCCGAGGAGCTCGCGGAATATGTCGCAGCAAAGGGCTTGCCCCATCGGCCGGGCCTGAAGATTGGTTGGTTCCAATGCGGCGCCGATCTCGCCGCGCCGCCAACGGCGACGCCGCGAGATAAGATCGCCGCCGCCGTCGCTGGAGACGCGCCTGTTTTCCTGATGGTCGGCACGATCGAGCCGCGCAAGGGGCACCGGATCGCGCTGCAGGCTTTCGACGCCTTGTGGCGCTCGGGCGTCGGTCTACGATTGATCGTCGTCGGCCGGCGCGGCTGGTTCGAGGAGGCGATCGCCGCCGGAATGGAAAATCATCCGGAGTTCGGCCAACGTCTCTTCTGGTTCAGCGACGTGGACGACGGCGAGCTCTCCTATCTTTACCGCCATGCCAGCGCGCTGCTCCTGCCCTCCTACGCCGAAGGGTTTGGATTGCCGATCGTCGAAGCGGCCCAGCACGGCCGCCCCGTGATCTGCAGCGACATCCCCGTATTCCGGGAGGTCGGAGGCGACGGCGCCATCTATTTCGGGGTCAATGACGCCGACGCGCTTGCCGAGGCGATCCGCGCCTTCCTTGCGGGGGAGCTCACCGCCGACCCGGCCAGGGCGCTCAACGTCTCCTGGGCAGAGGCGGCCCGACGCATCGTCGAGGTCGTCGCGCGCGAGGACTGGCTGACGCGCCTACCCTGACCGCGCACTTGGTTCCGGCAGGCGCAAAAGCATGTTAGAGAGGCGACAATGGGCCGCGCGCAACTGGGAAAGCGCGGCTTTTTCGCGCGCCGCCCGGCGCCGCCGACAGGGGGACAGAAGTTCATGGCGTTCAATATTCCGTTCATCAACGATCCGACGCCGAGGACCGTCCTCAAAATGCTCAACCTCGAGGCGTCGCAGCTCTCCCTCCCTGAATCAGAGCAGCTGATGAAGGGCGCGCTCGCCGCCTATGTCGTGCTGCAGATCGGCGCTCAATATTTCTCCCATTCGCTGCCGCCGAGCATTTTCTACGGAGTCGCCACCGCGGCGGTTCTTTACGGCGCGACGCTGCTCCTGCTCCGCTACCTCAAGCAGGAGGAAAAATTCATCAAGACCGTGAGCGCATTGGCGATCATGGGCGCCATCGGGGCCGGCGCCTATATCGTCATGCATCTCATCGTCGGCATCGCGCTGCCGCCGCCGCTGCCGACCGAACGCCTGACGCGCTTCCTGCTTTTCCCGATCATCATCTGGCTCGTCTTCATTTACGCCTTCCTGTTCCGGCATGTGGCGCTGCGGCCGATCCCGGCCTTTGTGACGGCCTCGTTTTACGTGCTGGTGATCGAGATCGTGCTGTCGGCCGTCAAATTCTGAAGAACGCCTCGGCAGAAGAGAGATAAGGCGCCCGCATTAGTGGGCGCCTTTTTTCTTGGTGCATAAGAAGACGGAAACCATGTCGGCAGATTAAGCCGCCATTAAGCATGATCCCTCATTCTTCCTTCATTACCGAGCTTGGCCGTCGCGCCCCGCTCGGTCTCGACCAAGGAAGAGAGAAATGGTTCGCCCGTTTTTGCGCGCCCGCGCGACGATCGTCACCGCGCTCTTTGGCGCGCTTATCGCGCCAGCGACGCAGGCCGCGGACTTCCCAGCCATTCAGCCGCCGACGCTGCCGCTCGTCGAGGAAGGCCCCGTCGAATGGGGCTCGAACTGGTATCTGCGCGGCGACCTGGGCATCGCTCGCACCTCGCCGACCGAGCTCAACGGCGTCACCTTGTCGAACAGCTTTCCCAACAATTGGACCATCGGTCTCGGCGGCGGCTACAAGTTCAATGATTTTCTGCGCGCCGACGTGACGGTCGATTACGAGAGCCTCTATCACAAGAGCGGCGTTCGCAACGATATCGGGCTGCCGTGCACGATCGGCCTCTATCAGCCGAATCCCGGCGGGAATCCAGGGCTGGTCAACCCCATCTACTCGGCCTGTTTTCCCTGGGTCAGAAACAGAACCGAGTCGATGCTCACCCTGGCCAACGCCTATATCGACTTGGGCAACTGGTGGGGTTTCACGCCCTACGTCGGCGCCGGCGTCGGCCTCAACGTGCTTTACCAGAGAGTGTCCTCCAACTGGTATATGTATAACGGCGTCCCTTATGCCGGCGTGACCTATACAGACCCGCGCACCAACGCCACCTATATGGCGAATTGGGACACGAAATACCAAGACACCTTTGTTCGCTTCGCCTACGCCTTCATGGGGGGCTTTTCCTACGACATCGACAACCATTGGAAGATCGACGTCGGTTACCGCTACGCGAATATGGGTAAAATCAGCGGCGTCGACCGCTACAACAATGTAGTTTCCACTAGTCTCGTCAGCCAGCAGGTCCGCATGGGCTTCCGCTATGTGATCGACTAGCTAGGCGCGCCGGTCACACGGTGTTAAACAGGCGCCGGCCGCCCGCGAGGGTCGGCCGGTTTTGCTTTTGGCGCCCAAAAACCGGATTGCTTCATGACCACTCTCGATGTTCTCGGCATTGGCAACGCCATCGTCGACACTCTTTCCCGCGCCGATGACGACGTGCTGGTCGGCGCCGGGCTGATCAAGGGCTCCATGGCGCTCGTCGATGAACAGCGCGCGGACGCGCTCTACGAGCTGATGGGGCCGACGACGGTCATTTCCGGCGGCTCGGCCGCCAACACCATGGCGGGCCTCGCAAGTCTCGGCGCCAAGGCCGGCTTCGTCGGCAAGGTGAAGGACGACGCGGCCGGCCGCGAATTTACCCATGACATCCGCAAAGCCGGCGTCGTCTTCGACACGCCGCACGCGACCGATGGCGCCGCGACGGCGCGTTGCCTGATCTTCGTGACGCCCGACGGCCAGCGCACCATGAACACGTTTCTGGGCGCATGCCAGGCGCTGCAGCCGGAAGACATCGACGAAAGCGCCGTCGCGGCGGCGAAAATCCTCTATATGGAAGGCTATCTCTGGGACCCGCCGGGGGCCAAGCAAGCCTTTCTGCGCGCCGCTAAAGTGTCGCGCGCCCATGGCCGCAAGGTGGCGCTGAGCCTCTCCGATTCCTTCTGCGTCGATCGCTATCGCGCCGAATTCCTCTCGCTGATTCGCGACCGCGTGGTCGATATTCTCTTCGCCAATGAGAGCGAATTGCACGCGCTTTACGAGACCTCGGATTTCGACGCGGCGCTCGCGGCGCTGCGGGCCGAAAAGGGCCTGCTCGGCGTCGTCACCCGCTCGGGAAACGGCTGCGTTGTCACGAGCGAGGGCACGGTGATCGCCGCGCCCGCCTTCCCGGTCGAGGAAGTTGTCGACACGACCGGCGCGGGCGATCTTTTCGCGGCGGGCTTCCTCGCCGGCTACGCCAGGGGCCTGCCGCATGAACGCAGCGCCGCGCTCGGCGCGCTGGCCGCCGCCGAGATCATCTCGCATGTTGGCGCGCGTCCCCTAAAAGACCTGCTGCAGCTCGCGCGGGACAACGGCATCGTGGCTTAGGCCCGCTAAAAACATCCGGGAGGAAAAAATGCGCTTTTTCTCGAAGACTTTCGCGGCCGCGATTCTCGCCGCCGCAGCTGGCCTCGCCCTCGCGCCGACCATTGTCCGCGCCGAGCCCGAGACCACGCTCACGGCGAGCGGGCTGAAATATATCGACACGAAGCCGGGAACCGGCGCTTCGCCGAAGATCGGCCAGACCGTCACCGTTCACTACACCGGCTGGCTCTATGTGAATGGCGCCAAGGGCAAGAAATTCGACAGCTCGCGCGATCGGGGCGAGCCCTTCGATTTTCCGCTCGGCATGGGCCAGGTCATCAAGGGCTGGGACGAGGGCGTCGAGACCATGAAGGTCGGCGGCAAGCGCACGCTGATCATCCCACCGGCGCTCGGCTATGGCGCGCGCGCCATGGGCAACGCCATTCCGGCCAATTCCTGGCTGATTTTCGACGTCGAACTGCTCGGCGTGAAGTAAGCCTCATCGCTGCGAGCCTGGGTCACTCCCGACGCTTCGCGTCAGCGAAGCGATCGGGAACCCAGCACAAAGGCTGGTTATTTTGACTCTGGATTCCCGATCGGGCCTTTGGCCCGTCGGGAATGACAGGCGCCGCGCTGAGCCTGATGCAACGCGCGTCTCTTTGGCCCCAACTTCGCATACGCCGTTCGGTCCCTATTTTCGTGAGCCGACTGGATGAGCGCCACACTAAATCTCAGCGACGCGCTGCAGACATTCCTCGCGGAACATGGATTTTCGCGCGACGCCGTCAACGTCTTCAACAAAGACAAAGCGACGCCGCTGATGCTCGCAGTCCGGCTCGCGCCGCCGGCTTTGGTGCGCGAGCTGCTTGCCGCCGGCGCCGACATCCGCGCCGAGAATGCTGACGGCAACCAGGCCCTATGGCTCGCCTGCGTCGGCGAGAACGCGGAAAACATCGGGCTTCTCATCGAAGCCGAGGCCGATATTCAGCATGTCAATTGCACGGGCGCGACGCCGCTGATGTTCTCCGCCTCCTCCGGCCGCGCCAGGGCCGTCGCGCAGCTGCTGGCGGCGGGCGCCGATCCGCTTTTCGAGACAAGCCTTGGACTGACGGCGCTCGACATGGCCTCGACGGCCGAGTGCCTCAAACTGATGCGCGACGCAGTTCGGAGCCGAAGCGCCCTTTGGAGCGCATTCCGGAAAAGTTGACAAAAGTTGATCTTCCGCGATTTCTTATCGCTCGCACGATTCCCTGCGAGCGGAAAGCGCGCTAGACCAAAGTCTACGGGCAGCGCGTCTTTACCGTCACGCCGTCGCGATAGAGGAAATATTCGACGCAGGAACGGTCATTGACGAGGACCGGCCGCTTGCCGATCTCGGCTGCCTTGAGAAAATCGAGAAGCGTCGTGTGGCCCTTGCCGTCCCAATCCATCTCGGCCCAGCCATAGCCTGCTTGCCAAGCCGAGAAGACCCTTACAGAGAAGAAGAAGGCCGGAACGACGAGCAAGGCCAAAATGCTCGTCACGATGAGGCGCTTGCCGAAAGGCGATGACATGGGCCCTTCCTCCCGCGCCGCGGAAGGCGGCGTTGGGCGATCATAGCGACTCCTCGAAAATCGCCAAAATGCGGATTCACACGTCGCGGCTCGGGCAAACCAGACATGCTCGACCAAGCCAAATTTTTAGGAAAGCATGCCTTGCAACCCACCGATGACCAATCCGCCGGCCTGCTCGCACGCTGGCGCGCCATTCCACTTTACCTGCGCATTCTCGCCGGCGCGACGCTCGGACTCGTCGCCGGAGTCCTTCTGGGGGCGGAAGCCGCGCCGCTCGCCATGCCCGCAAAGCTCGTTCTCCGCGTCTTGGGCGCCCTCGCGCCGCCGCTCATTCTGCTCGCCATCATGCAGGCGCTGATGCGGGCGCATCTCGGCGGCCAACAGGCGTGGCGTCTTGTCACGCTGCTGCTCACGAATACGCTCGTCGCCATCGGCGTCGGCCTGTTTGTCGCCAATCTCGTCCAGCCCGGCGCCCTGACGACCACCGACCCGCCCTCGCCACCCGCCACAAAGGCCTCGGGCGCCGTGGATCCGCTCGCGCAGCTCTTCGACGCGATCCCCAAGAGCATTGCCGGGCCTTTTTCCGACGAAGGAACGGTGATGGGCGTCATCTTCATCGCGGTGGCTTTCGGCGTCGCTTTGCGCGGCGTCAGGCATCACGAAGTGCGCACGGTGGAGGACCTCGTCCATGTCGCGCTGACGAGCCTGATCACCATCCTGCACTGGATCATCGACGTCGTACCCCTCGCCGTCTTCGGCATTGTCGCGAGCATCGTCGGCGCCAATGGCTTCCACGATTTCGTCGCGCTCGGCGGCTTCATGCTCGCCGTGTTGGTGGGGCTTTTGCTTCAGACCTGCTATTATATGATGCGGGTTCGGCTTCAGACCTGGGTTCGGCCGCTCGGCCTCATAAAGGACGTACGCGACGCGCTGGTCATGGCCTTCTCGACCGGCAGCTCGACCGTCACAATGCCCCTCACCTATGAGGTCTTGCGTAAAAATGTGGGGCTGCGAGAGCAATCGGCGAGCATGGGCGCGCTCGTCGGCTCCAATTTCAACAACGACGGCACCGCGCTTTACGAAGCCATGTCGGCGCTTTTCGTGGCGCAATTGCTCGGCATGCATCTGACGCTCGGCCAGCAGTTCACCGTCGTGTTGACTTCGGTCATCGCCTCCGTCGGGGCCGCCGGCATTCCCGAGGCCGGGCTCGTGACGATGACCATGGTGTTCAAGGCCGTGGCGCTGCCAACCGATTACATCGCCATGCTGCTGACCGTCGACTGGCTGCTCGACCGCTGTCGCACCGCCATCAATGTCATGGGCGACGTCACGGTGAGCTGCCTTCTGGACGGGAAGACAAGGGACCTTGGCGATCGAGGTTAGCGTTATGTTAAGCTGGCTTCCGGGCCCGCCGCCTTCTTTCGGGATTCTTGAAACGCAGCCGGCACAAACCCGGTCCGAATCGAGAGCGCTTGATTCGTGTCCCGCTCTCGTGAAGAAAGGCTTAAATCCCGAAAGCAAGGAGACCGCATGAGCGACGCGGCGACGACAACGAAAATCCTTTGGCGCGGCGCGCTGATGAAATGCCCCAGCTGCGGCGAGGGCCGCATCTTCAAGGGCTATCTCACGCGCGAGGATAGCTGTCCGCATTGCCACGAGAGCTTCGAGGGCCTCGACGCGGACGACGGGCCGGCCTGGTTCACCATCGGCATCGTCGCCCATATTGTGGTGCCGCTGCTCATCTTCCTGGAGCGCGGGGAGCTCATGCCCTATTGGCAGGAGGCGGGGATTCTCACCCTGGTGACGATCGTCTCGGCGCTTTTCTTCCTGCCGATCTCAAAGGGGATTTTCGTTGCGGGTCTGTGGTTGATCAACCGCAAGCCGGCTTAAACCGCCGCCGCCTCCCGCATGGCCGGCTTGGGCGCCGGCGCGTTCGAGAGCTGCGGCTCCCAATAATCGCCCCGGTCGAACATGTGCCGCGCCTGGGCATATTGGAACATGATGCGCGCGACGATGGTCATGGTCTGCGGCTTGCGCACGGCCGCGCCCCAGACCTTGTTCCACATGCGCCCTTCCGCCTCGCCATATTTGCGCACGTCCATGGCGGCCTGCATCGCCTGCTTCTCGATGTCGCGCAGCGCATTGGCGTCCATCGGCGCTGGCGCCGGGCCGTTGCGACGGCGTCCGAATGTCTCGATCAGCCGCAGCATGCGTTCCTGGAAGGCTGAGGGCGAATAAAGGGCGTTGCAGAGATTCTGCATGCCGGAATGCAGCTCCTCCATGCTCATCGTGCGGCACTGGATGTTGGAGCTCCAGGGCACGGCCTGGGTCTCGACGCCGCCTGTGAGAAGCCGCCCCTCTTTGACGATGCGGTCATAGAGCGGCGTCGCTTCCGACGCCATCAGCGCGCCGAGGCTGAAAACCGGGATCGGCGTCGCCATGGCGAAATCATATTGCTGCGCGAAGACGTTCGGCCCGTCGTGATCGAAGCCGACGATCATGCCGCCCATAACGGAAATGCCCCGTTCCACGAGCTTCTGCACTTCGTCGATAAGGCTGATCTTCAGATTCTGGCGCTTGCCGGTCTCGCGCAGGCTCTCGACGTTTGGCGTCTCGATGCCGACGAAAACCTGGGTCAGGCCGGCGGCGACGCACATGTCGATCAGCTCGTCGTCGCGCGTGGCGTCGATCGAGATTTGCGTCACAAACTCCATCGGCCGGTCGCGCCGCCAATCGGCGATGGCCGCGAGCAGCTCCTTGCAATGGGACCGATAGGCCGTGAAATTGTCATCGGCCAGGAAGGCCGTGCGATAGCCATGTGCACAAAGGGCGTCGAGCTCGGCGATGACATTGGCAATCGGCTTGTGGCGCTGCTTGCGCCCCAGATACTGGATGACGTCGCAGAACTCGCATTCGAAGGGGCAGCCGCGCGAGGTCTGCACCGCGCCGAGCATGGCGCGGTCGTTGCGGTAAAGATCCCAGCGCGGCAGAGGCGAGAGCGCGAGCGACGGCTTGTCGCCAAAATAGCCGTCCTTTGGCTTGCCGGCGCGCAGATCGGCAAAAATTTCCCCCGCGATCTCCTCCGCCTCGCCGCAGACCAAGACGTCGCAATGGTCGCGCAGACGGGCCGGGCTCAAGCTGGCGTAGGGGCCGCCGATGACCACCGGCTTGCCGCGGCGGCGGAATTCGTCGGCGATGGCGATCATGCGGCGGCGCTGGCTGACCTTCCCGGTGATGAGTATCCAATCGGCCGGATGATCAAAATCGACCGGAGAGATCGCTTCGTCGCAAAGCGACATATCGAAGTCGGATGGCGCGAGGGCGGCGATGGTGGCGCTCGAAAGGTCGGCCATCATCACGCCTCCCGGCGCGCCGGAAGCGGCGAGAACTTCGCCGCCGAAATAAGTCGGAAAATCGCCCGCCGGATTGATCAGATAAATCGACGTCATGGCCAAGCTCAAGAATATTAAGACTTGGCAACTATTCCATCGTCCGCGAAAGGCCGCAAGCTTGACTATCGCGGACAATGCAGGATCGAAGCAAACTTGACTTTTGACAAGAATAGGCCGCCGCCTATCCTTTCTTGAAAGGCTTAACCTCGGTCAGCGTCCATTCCGCCGTCTTTTCGCGACAGGCGACGCCTTGCAGCTTTTCGACATTGTCGCTCGCCGCAACTTCGGCCAAAAAAGAGCGGCATATTTTGCTGTCGAGGGGATAGGCTTGGCCGACCGGCGTGAAAGAACCCTTGGCGCCCGATTGCGGATTGTCCCAATGAACGCTCGCGCCGCTGCCCTGCGGATCGAGCGCCGTGCCGAGCGCGGCGTTGGCGCGGCGCATGTCTTCGCCGTCGATATGGCGGGAAAGCTTGAGCGGCGGCTTGGCGATGGAGCCCGTAATATCCTCGGGCGCGCCCTGCCACATCGCCGACGAAGACGAGGCGCTCATGGGGATGGCGATCGAGCAGCCGGAAAGCGCGCAGGCGGCGATCAGGGAGACAAAGACGCCGGCGGGCGGGAATTGAGCAAAGCCTTCAGCAGCGATATGTCTCATACACAAGAACAGCAAAGCGCCACCTTACAAACGCCCGCGCCCATTGAGCGCCCTCAGGAAAGGATTTTCGCTTGAACGCGTTAACGTCGGGTGACTTCGTCGACGCCGCGGAGCCTTTCGCCTTGTTTGGCAAATGGTTCCAGGAGGCGAAAGCCAAAGAGCTCAATGATCCTGAGGCGATGGCGATCGCCACCGCCGGCGCCGACGGCCTGCCGGACGCGCGTATGGTGCTGATGAAGGAATGGGGTCCCGAAGGCTTCGTCTTCTACACCAACGCCGAAAGCGACAAAGGCCGGCAGCTCGCCGAGAATCCGAAGGCGGCGGCGCTCTTCCACTGGAAATCCCTGCGCCGGCAGGTGCGGCTGCGCGGCCCCGTCGAGCCGGTGAGCGAGGCCGAATCGGACGCCTATTACCAGAGCCGCCCGCGCGATTCGCGCATCGGAGCCTGGGCCAGCCAGCAATCCCGGCCGCTCGAAAGCCGTTTCGCGCTGGAGAAATCCGTCGCGACCTACGCCGCGAAATATGCAATCGGAGACATCCCACGCCCGGCTTATTGGCGTGGCTTCCGCATCGCGCCCATCGCCATGGAGTTCTGGCAGGACAAGCCCTTCCGCCTGCACGACCGGGTGCGCTTTTTCCGCGACGCGCCGGGCCAGGACTGGCGCAAGGATCGGCTCTATCCATGAGGCGCATGAGGCGCGCCGCTCGCGCCGCCGCGCTGGCGGGAGCGTGTCTTTTCAGCTTCGACGCCGGCGCGCAGGGGATTTTCGACCACCTCTTCGCCCCCGACCGGCCTGTGCGCGCGGCCCCGCGTCCCGCCCGCGACATTCCGCGCGCCGAGAAGAAGCGCGAAACCAAGCTGAAGAAGCACGACGCCGCGAAAGGCCAGCCGGAAGCAGCGAAGCCGGCGCCCCAAGGGGCCGAGGCGCCGCCCCCGCCTTATGAGGGGCAGCTCATGCGCCTATCGGAAATTATCGGCGCCCTCGCCTTTCTGCGCGACCTCTGCGGAGAGAAGGACGGGGAGGAGTGGCGCGGCAAGATGTCGGCCCTCCTCGACGCCGATGCGCCGAGCGGGCCCCGCCGGGACAAATATGTCTCGGCCTTCAACCGTGGCTTTCGCGGCTATGAGCTAACCTATCGGGTTTGCACGCCGAACGCCAAGACTGCGACCGCCCGCTACCTCGACGAAGCAGCCAGGATTTCCCGCGATCTGACCTATCGATTCGGCAGCCCGTAGAGAATCTTTTCAATTGCGGATTAACCTTTTGGAAAGAGGCGTGTCGCGCGGCGCGTCCCGCTTGTCTAATGTGTCTCTCATGACGCAGACGCCTTTCGACTCTTTCGACGAGACCCACGGTGAGCACCAGGCGGCGCTCGCCTATGTCACCGAAGCCTTCGCTGAGGCCATTCTGGCGGGGATCGAAAGCGATTCTTTTGCTCAGGCCGCGCTGATGGCCTCGCTGCGCGAGCTCGTCGCGACCTATGGCGAAGAGGCGGTCGTCAAGCTTGCCGAAGCCCTGCCGGGCAAAATACGCGCCGGCGAATTCACTTGCGCGTCGCGCCACTGAAAAGGCCCGGTCTCCGGCTTTTTACAAAAGCGGACTGACTTTTGCGCCGAATTCGGGCACAAGTGCCCGGCGTATTCGGCGCGGCGGGCGATTTTTGCGCGAGGCCCGCGCGCCTATCGGCCTTCGCCGCCCCCAGACCAGATGACCCGCACGATCATCTGTCTCGCCCGCCATGGCGAGACAAATTGGAACATTGAAAGGCGCTTTCAGGGGCAGTTCGATATTGCGCTCAACGCCCGCGGCCGCGCCCAGGCCCAGGCCCTTGCCCACGAATTGGCGAACGCCCATTTCGACCGCGTCTATTCGAGCGACCTGCGCCGCGCCATGAACACCGTCGCGCCCATCGCCGAGGCGCGAGGTCTCACAGTGCTCGCGACCCAACGTCTGCGCGAAAAGGACGACGGCGTCTGGCAGGGCCACACCCACGCCGAGGTGCAGGCCAAATACGCCGAGGATTACCAGCACTACCTGACGCGCGACCCGGATTTCGCCGCCATCGAAGGCGAGACTCTGAACGAATTCTCACGCCGTGTGCGCTCGGTGCTGACCGACATCGCACGCGAGAGCGCCGGGCTCACAGTGCTCGTCCTGGCCCATGCCGGCGTGCTCGACATCGCCTGGCGCATGGCGACGGGCAAGGGCCTCTCGGAGAAGCGGGAGCATCCCGTGCTCAACGCCACGCCCAATTGGATCGCCTTTGAGGACGGGAAGTGGTCGCTCGTCGATTGGGCGCAGGCCGAGGGGCGGCCCGAGATCGCCGCGCCTTGGGACGGGCTCGTCCTGCCCCGGCGCGAAGCCGCCCGCGCATTGATTCTCAACCCGAAGGGCGAAGCGCTGCTCATGCAATATGCCGGCGGGCTCTCGCCGCATTTTCTGGCGCTCGGCCATCATCATTTCTGGGCGACGCCCGGCGGCGCGCTCAAGGAAGACGAGACTTTCGAAACCGCGCTACGCCGCGAGCTGCGCGAAGAAACGGGGCTCATCCTCGCCGGCGATCCGGGGCCTGTCGTGGCGACCCGCGACTTCCCGATCGAGATCGGCGAAGATTGGCAGCAGGCGATCGAGCGATATTTCCTCGTAAGAACGGAAGGCTTCGAGCCTCGCCCGCAATTGCTGACGCCCGAGGAAAAGATTCATACGCTGGGCTGGCGCTGGTGGTCCGCCGACGCCATCGCGGCATCGGACGAATTGATCTTCCCGGAAGCGCTCGCAGCGCTAATTCGGAAGGTCAGTACCTGAAGGTCGCGCTCCCGGCGGGCCGGCCAGGCTGGAGGAGACGCGTGACGCCGACCGCCCCCGCGAGAGCCAGCGCCGAGCTGCGGCGCTCGATCGCGGTTCCCGAAGGCGGCGCGCTGCTTAGACGACTCCTCGTCTTTCTTGGGCCGGGCTATCTCGTCGCCACCGGCTATATGGACCCCGGCAATTGGGCGACCGCTTTGGCGGCGGGCTCCAAATTCGGCGCCGCCCTCCTCTTTGTCGCCGTTCTCTCCAGCCTCATGGCGATCGTGCTGCAATCGCTCTCGGCGCGGCTCGGGGTCGGCGCCGGGCTCGATCTCGCGGAAGCCTGCCGGGCGCATACGCCCTTTCCCGTCGCGGTCGGACTCTGGCTCCTGGCGGAAGCGGGGATTTTCGCGACCGATCTCGCCGAGGTGATCGGCACGGCGATCGGGCTTCAGCTGCTCTTCGGTCTGCCGCTGGCGATCGGAATCCTTGTGACGGCGCTCGACGCCTTTCTCGTGCTCGCCTTCGAGCGGCTGGGATTTCGCAAGCTCGAGCTCTTCGTCGTCGCGACGCTGCTGCTCATCGGCCTGTCCTTCGCGGCGCAGCTGGCCTTGGCGCGCCCGGATATGAGGGCCGTCGCGCAGGGGCTAATCCCGAGCCGCCAATTTTTCACAGACCCGGACATGCTCTATCTCGGGCTCGGCATCCTCGGCGCGACGGTGATGCCCCATAACCTCTTTTTGCATTCCTTCGTGGTGCAGACGCGCGCGGTGGGCGTCTCGACGGAAAAGAAGCGGGAAGCTGTGCGCTTCGCCGTGATCGACAGCTCGATCGCGCTGCTTTTCGCGATGCTCGTGAATGGCGCCATTTTGATCCTCGCTGCGGCCGCGTTTCACGCACATGGGCTGACCGAGGTTTCGGAACTTGGCGAAGCGCATCGCCTCATCGCGCCTCTGCTTGGCGAACCCCTCGCCGCAACGCTTTTCGCGGTCGCGCTCATCGCCTGCGGGCTGAACTCCACTGTGACGGCGACCCTCTCGGGGCAGATCGTGATGGAGGGCTTCATCCGCCTGCGTCTCAAGCCCACGACGCGGCGACTTGTCACGCGCGCCCTCGCCATCGCGCCGGCCATCGCCGTGACCCTCTCAGCTGGAGAAAGCGCAACCGCGCGCCTTCTCGTGCTGAGCCAGGTCGTTCTGAGCCTGACCCTGCCCTTCGCAATGCTTCCGCTCATCATCTTCACCGCAAGGCGGGGGATCATGGGCGCGCTTGTCGCCCCGCGGCGCACGACCTTGCTCGCCGGCGCGATAGCGGCCCTGATCGTCGGGTTGAATGCGAAGCTGGTTTGGGACGCGATCGTTGGAGCGCTTGCATGAAAGCGCTCCCGCCTGGCTGATCTCAGCCCAGCTGGGGCAATCGTTTCCGGAGCTACTCCCGATGGGTAGCGCCATCGCTTTAACGGAACAAGGCGCGGGCGGCGCGCGTTCGATCCTTGAAGAACCCAAACCTGAGCAAATCCATGAAAGTCGCGAACCTCGGCTCGGTAGAAATCGAAAAAGCCCTCATCTCTCCTGCCTCCGTGTTCGACATCCCTTCAGAAGTCGTCGAGAGCAAGGCGCTCGCCAAGCTGATGAAGATCGAGATTCTGAAGCGCTGGGAACTCGACGCCCGGGCCCTTTTGCGCGCCGCCGAAGAAAATATGGGTGGAGGCGAAGCAAGCCAGATCGACGCCGTCAACGAGGCGCTCGCCAAGCTCGACCCCGAGGGCAAGGCCTTCACCGATTTCCAAAAGGCGCCGACGAAGCTTTAAACATTCGCCCGCGCCGGCGCTTGCGTTGGAAGCGCGCTTCTCCCAAATAGTCTGTCAGACATATGCGCTCGCGCCGATTGCGGGCGGGCGCTCCCATGGGCTGATTGGACAAAATGCGCGACCCTTACGACGTTCTCGGAGTCACCAAGTCTGCGAGCGCGGCCGACATCAAGAAGGCCTACCGCCAGCTCGCGAAAAAATACCATCCCGACCGTAACAAGGATGACACGAAGGCCAAGGAGCGCTTCGCCGAAATCAACACGGCCTATGAAATCGTCGGCGACGAAAAGAAAAAGGCCCAATTTGATCGCGGCGAGATCGGGCCGGACGGTAAGCCGCGCGGATTCGAGGGATTCGGTGCAGGCCCCGGCGGATTTACGCGCGGATGGCGCACGGCCGGGGGCGCGCCGGGGGGCGATCAGCATTACGACTTCAACTTTGGCGGACAGCAGGGCCCCGGCGCCGGCGCGGGCGGTTTCGATCCGAGCGATCTTTTCGCCGATCTCTTCGGCGGCCGGCGCCGGCAGGCGACGCCCACGCGCGGCGACGACGTGGTCGCAACGGCGACCGTGCCGCTCGAGACCATCGCCAAAGGCGGCTCGGCCCGCGTGATTCTGCCCTCGGGCCGCACGCTTGAGGTGAAAATTCCGGCGGGCGTCGAGGACGGCCAGCAGATCAGGCTGCGCGGCCAGGGCCAGCCGGGCCTGCGCGGCGGCGAGCCCGGCGATGCGCTGGTGACCGTGAAGCTCGCGCCGCATCCCTATTTCAAGGTGGAAGGGCGCGACCTCAGGGTCGAGCTGCCCGTGGCGCTTTATGAGGCGGCGCTCGGCGCAAAGGTGCAGACGCCCACCCTCGACGGCAAGGTGGAGCTCGGCGTGCCGGCCGGCTCCAACGGCGGCCGCGTGCTGCGCCTGCGCGGCAAGGGCCTGCCCGCAACCGACGGCAAGCCGGCGGGCGACCTGTATGTCGTGCTGAAAGTCATGCTGCCGGAGGAGCCCGACGCTGATTTTGAGGCGAAGATGCGGGAGATTCGCGACCGGCACGGCTACGACCCGCGCCGGAAAATGGGTTAATCCAGCGCGGCGCGCAAATCGGCAAGCGTCGCCATGAGCGTCATCGGCTCCAGCGGCGAGGGCTCGAAGCCGACCGCTTCATAGAATGCGGCGGCCTCCGGCGACAGGGCGTGAACCAACATGCCTCTAATGCCGATGGTTTCAGCCGCCAGAAGGACGCGCAACAGCGCATCCTTCACAAGAGCGCGGCCGAGCCCCTTTTTCTGCCACGCGCGGTCGATCGCCAGCCTCCCCAAAACGGCGACGGGAACCGGATCGGGCATATTGCGGCGCAGGCGCCCTGTCGCCTCATCGAGATCGACGGCGCCCGACGCCAGCGCGAAATAGGCGACCACTCGGTTCCCCTCGCAGACCACATAGGTCCGCGAGGCGCCGCTCGCCTGATTGGCGCGGGCGCGCCGCCTCAGCCAGTCGTCCAGCGCCAATACGCCGCAATCGAAGCCAGAAATATCGTCGGCGTCCGAGATCGGACGCGGTGCGGCGAGCGTCACTCCCAGGGCGCGCGCGTTTTCATGGTCCGGCGCAGCCTCTCATTTGGGTTAGGCGGGGCGTCGAGCCGCGCGACAAAATCCGCATAGGCCGCCGCATCCGCCCGAAAGAGCCGCTTGTCGAGAAGCGCCTCCTCGGCGGCGTTGCGCGCGGCGTCGAGGACGAAATCCGTGCGACTCTTGGAGACGAGCTTGGCCGCCCGGTCGATCAGCGACCGGTCATCCGGCTTGATGCGGAGATTGAGCGTTTCACGCTTTGCAGGTTGCGCCTTGGACGACATCTCAAATTCATAGCACAATGTAACGCAGACGTCATTACGTAGTGGCGCGCGCCTGCACTTCACCTTGACCCGCGCCAAATTCCGCGCGACCTAGGGCCAAAGTCCAACGGAGCCGCGACGAGACCCATGACCGACGCCGTCGAAACCCGCCTGCCCGACCCCATCGCCGCCGAGCCGGCGCCGCGCAAGAAAACCTGCGCCGTGCGCATCGGCGAGGGCCCCGGCGCCGTTACGGTGGGCGGCGGCGCGCCCGTCGTCGTGCAATCGATGACCAACACCGACACGGCCGACGTCGATTCGACCGTGGTGCAGGTCACGGCCCTCGCCCAGACCGGCTCGGAGCTCGTGCGCATCACCGTCGATCGCGACGAGGCGGCGGCGGCGGTGCCGCATATTCGCGAGAAGCTCGACAAAAAGGGGATCAACGTGCCCCTCGTCGGCGACTTCCATTACATCGGCCACAAGCTCCTCGCCGATCATCCGGCCTGCGCCGAGGCGCTCGCCAAATATCGCATCAACCCCGGCAATGTCGGCTTCAAGGACAAGAAGGACCGGCAATTCGCGGCGATCGTCGAGCTTGCCGCCAAGCACGGCAAGGCCGTGCGCATCGGCGCCAATTGGGGCTCGCTCGACCAGGAGCTGCTCACCCATCTCATGGACATCAACGCGGCGTCAGATCGGCCGATCGACGCCCGCGCCGTGACCCGCGAGGCGCTGGTGCGCTCGGCGCTGGTCTCCGCCGCCCGCGCCGAGGAGATCGGCCTCGCCAAAGACCGCATCGTCATTTCGGCGAAAGTCTCGGCCGTGCAGGATTTGATCGCCGTCTACCGCATGCTGGCGCAACGCAGCGACTATGCCTTGCATCTCGGCCTCACCGAGGCGGGCATGGGCACCAAGGGCGTCGTCGCCTCGGCCTCCGCGCTCGGCGTGCTGCTGCAGGACGGCGTCGGCGACACGATCCGCGTCTCGCTCACCCCCGAGCCCGGCGGCGACCGTTCGCTCGAAGTGCGCGTGGCGCAGGAAATCCTGCAGACCATGGGCTTTCGCACCTTCGTGCCGCTCGTCGCCGCCTGTCCGGGCTGCGGCCGCACGACCTCGACCGTGTTCCAGGAGCTGGCGCGCGATATTCAATCGCACATCCGCGAGCGCATGCAGGTTTGGCGGGCGCAATATCCTGGCGTCGAGACCCTCAATGTCGCGGTGATGGGCTGCATCGTGAACGGCCCCGGCGAATCGAAGCACGCCGACATCGGCATTTCGCTCCCCGGCACCGGCGAGACGCCGGCCGCGCCCGTCTTCATCGACGGCAAAAAGGCGATGACGCTGCGCGGCGAGGGCATCGCGGAGGAGTTCACGCGCATCGTCGACGATTATGTCGCGCGTCGCTATGGCGGCGTGAAGGAAGGCGAAGCGGCCGAGTAATATAACGTCATTGCGAGCGAAGCGAAGCAATCCAGAGCAGCAGTCGCGGCCCTGGAATGCTTCATCGCTTTGCTCCTCGCAATGACGGGATCAGGATCGCAGGAGTCCCGCCGCTGCCCGCAAATCCCGCCAGGCCGCCGGCTTCAACGCGGGGCTTTTGAGCATCGAGTCCAGGCCCGAGAAAACGAAACCACTGGCAGTATGTGCGCCGCAAGCGACGCCGAACGGCTTGCCGCGCAACTTCCCCACCGGCTCGTTTGTCGCGAGCAAGGCCCGCGCCGGAGCCTCGCCGAAGAGCAGCAGAACCTCCGGCCGCGCCAGCTCCACATGGCGGCGCGCGAAGGGCGCGAAGACCGCCAATTGCTGCGGCGTCATCGACATCACGCCGGGCGGCCGCCAGGGCGAGACATAAGCCAGATAAGCGCTCTCACGCCCGCGCCCTATCGCCTTCAGCATATTGTCGAGAAGCCGCGCCTGCTCGCCGCAGAAGGGCTCGCCCGTCGTTTCTTCGGCCACGCCCGGCGCGCCATCGAAAATCATCAGCGGCGCGCCGGCGGCCCCCGAGCTGAAAAGAAAATGCTGCGCCATGTCTCGGAAAGGCGCGTGCGGGAATCCGGCCAGCGCGGCGGCGAGTTCTTCGAGCGTATTGGCGTTCGCCGATGCTTCCTCCGCCGCGCGCGCGGCTTCGTCGGGCGCGGCGATGGCGGGGGCTGCGCGCGGACGGGTCGTTGCCTCGAGCGCCGGCGGCGGCGAGCGGGATGGCGCGAGCGGGGGAGCGGCGATCGGCGTTTCGACCGGCCTCAGGCTCTCGGCGTAACGATCATGTGGCGCGGCGTCGAGCATGGCATCGACCCCGCTCTCGACATACCAGTCGAGAAGCGCGAGGAGCGCCGCGCGCGTTTCGGGCGTCTGGATCATGGCCATCAAAGGAGATTAGCCCAATTGACGGCGGCCGTCATTGCGAGCGGAGCGAAGCGATCCAGAGCAGCAGTCGCGGCTCTGGATTGCTTCGTCGCTTCGCTTCTCGCAATGACGGAGCTTCTTAGCAGCAGCGGAACGCGCGTTCTCCGGCGCCGCCGAAACGCGCGTTCTCCCTTGCGCGAAAAAACTCCTCGCGCGTCATGATGCGCTGGCCTTCGTGCTTGGCGCGCGCGTGGGCGATATAAGCGTCGTAATCGCCCTGCCCGACCATCAGCCGCGCGCCGTCGCGCAGCTTCGTCGCGAGCTTCACGAGATCAAGCCCGGGCAGGCAGCAGGTCATCTTCGCTCTCCCGGGTGGTGGCGCTCTCGACGGCGCGGGCCTGTCTTATCGACGAAAGGGCGAAGCCCAAAATCGACAGCACGAGCACGATGTAAATCGCACAAAGACCCGCATCGACGTAATCGTTGAAGATCACGCGATGCATCTGATCGAGCGTCTTGGCCGGCGCCAGAAGCTCGTTCTTATCGGCTGCGGCGGCGAATTTCTTTGCATGGGCGAGGAAGCCGATCTTCGGATCGTCGTGGAAGATTTTTTCGAGCCCTGCCGTCATGGTGCAGATGTAGAGCCAGGTCGTGGGGATGATCGCGACGAAGGCGTAGCGCTCGCGCTTCATGCGGAACAGCACGACCGTGCAGAGCGTGAGCGCCATCGCCGCCAGCATTTGATTGGCGATGCCGAACAAGGGCCACAGCGTGTTGATCCCGCCCAAGGGATCGATGACCCCCTGATAGAGGAAATAGCCCCAGCCGGTGACGGCGATCGCCGTCGCCGCGAGATTGGGCCCCCAGGCATGAGTGTTCCGGAAGGCCGGAACGAATGTGCCGACGAGATCCTGAATCATGAAGCGCGCGACGCGCGTGCCGGCGTCGATCGTCGTGAGAATGAACAGCGCCTCGAACAGGATCGCGAAATGATACCAGAAGGACATGGCGGCGGAGCCGCCGATGACTGAGGACAGGATGGTCGCCATGCCCACAGCGAGCGTCGGCGCGCCGCCGGTGCGCGACAGGACGCTCTTCTCACCGACGTCATGCGCGACGCCCGCGAGCGTTTCCGGCGTCACGGCAAATCCCCAAGATGAAATGGCGGCCGCCGCCGCCTCCGGCGTCGCGCCGATCACAGCCGGGGCGCTGTTCATGGCGAAATAGACGCCGGGCTCCAGGCAGCTCGCGGCGATCAGCGCCATGATGGCGACGAAGCTCTCCATCAGCATGGCGCCATAGCCGATGAAGCGCGTCTGCGTCTCATCGGCGATCATCTTCGGGGTCGTGCCGGAGGAGACGAGCGCGTGGAAGCCCGAAACCGCGCCGCAGGCGATGGTGATGAAGAGGAAGGGGAAGACGCTGCCGGCGAAGACCGGCCCCGTGCCGTCGATGAAGCGGGTCACCGCCGGCATTTTCAAATCCGGCCAGACGACAAAGATGCCGAGCGCCAGGGACAGGATCGTGCCGATCTTCAAGAAGGTCGAAAGATAGTCGCGCGGCGCCAGCAGCAGCCACACGGGCAGAACGGAGGCGACGAAGCCATAGCCGATCAGCATGAAGGCCAGCGTCTCGCCCTTATAGGTGAAGAGCGGCGCGAGCGTCGCGCTCTCGGCGACTGTGCGGCCGAAGGCGATGCTGGCCAGAAGCAGAACGAAGCCGATGATCGACATCTCGCCGATGCGGCCGGGCCGGATGTAGCGGCCGTAGACGCCCATGAAGACAGCGATGGGGAGCGTGGCGAAAACGGTGAAGGAGCCCCAGGGGCTATCGGCCAGCGCTTTCACCACGACGAGCGCCAGCACCGCGAGCAGAATGATCATGATGGAGAGAATGCCCGCCATGGCGATGACGCCGGGGATGGGGCCCATCTCCGTCTTGATGAGATCGCCCAGCGAGCGGCCGTCGCGCCGCGTCGAGATGAAGAGGACGAGAAAATCCTGCACGGCGCCGGCGAGAATGACGCCGGTCAAAAGCCAGAGCGTTCCGGGCAGATAGCCCATTTGCGCGGCGAGCACGGGACCGACCAGCGGGCCTGCGCCCGCAATGGCGGCGAAGTGATGCCCGAACAGCACCCATTTATCGGTCGGCACATAATCGAGCCCGTCGTTGCGACGGTGCGCGGGCGTGCTGCGGCTGGCGTCGAGCCGCAGCACAGTGTCCGCGATGAAACGCGAATAGAAACGATAGCCGATGGCGTAAACGCCAATCGCCGCGGTGACAAACCACATGGCGTTGACCGGCTCGCCGCGCGCGCTCGCAAGCGTATAGAGCGAAAAAAGCGCAAGGGCGAAAACGGCGGCCCAACCGAAGGCGGCGGGGGCAGCGCGCCCCCGGGCAATTGAAACGGACATGTCACATACTCGCAGTCGCGGCCCAAGCGCCCCCCAAGCGAGATCGGTCTCTTCGGCGCGGCCAGAGAAGGCGGCACCTTAAGAGACGGCCGAACGCGCTTCAACCTGCAAGCGACGAAAACATGCGCCGCTAAAGCCCCTCCGGCGGAATGGCCGTCAGAAGGCCAATCGCACGGTGCGCTGAAGGCTATAGCCGAAGCTTGTCACGCCGAACGAACCGCACCCGGTAATGTCGATGTTGGAATCTCCCGTGAACTTCACCGTATCGGCGATCAGCTGCATGCACCCGCTCGACGTCGTCGCGCCGCCGTTGAACAAAAGCGCCGCCTCGGGAAGATAAACCGCGCCCTTGAAGGTTTGCGAGGAGCCGCCGTTCAATTTGAAGAGCGTTCCCGTCGCCATGGCGCGGTCGCCATACAAGACGACGCCAGGGATGCCCGCGGCTGCGCCCGGCAAGGGCGCCTCGAGATCGACCTGCGCGCCGCCATTTATGGTCGCATTCGCCCAGCCGCTCCCCAAGCTTTGCGTAAAGACGATCGTCACGCCAAGGCCTGTCACCTGGGCCTGGCTGTTGATGACGAGTTGCCCGCCATCGATGACGTAGAGACCCGGATTCAACGTCACGGGCCCTTTGGACCCGCTGTTGGTGTTGATCGACAGGCCGTTGCAATAGACGCCGGGGTTGAGCTGGCCGCCGTCGTTGGTCGAAAATCCGTTGTAGTCGCAGCCCGAGAAGCTCGGCAGCGGAAGAGACTGATAGGGATCCGGCAGGCGCGCCTGACCCGTCATCTGGATGGCGTTGAGCGTCCCGCCGCCCTGCACGACGATATTGCCGTTCACGCTGACCATCCGCGCCGTCAGTTGCGCGGAGCCGCTTACCTCGAGCGCATCGCTCGCGCCCGAATTGCCGTAGATGTCGCAGTTGTTGAGCGTGACATTGGCGTTGCCGGTCCAGTCGAGCGCCTCGACGGCGGATTGGTCGAGCGACAGAACACAGCCCGCGCCGCCGCCGCTGACGCTCACCTGGGTCTGCGCCGCCGTCGCCGAAGCAGAGATCGGGATCGCGCTGACCTGCGCCAGTTTCATAATGATCGTCGGAACATTCGCGGCGGCCGTCACCAAATAGCCGCCCGCCTGATCATTCGCCGCCACAGTCACGCCGATTGCGGTCGCCGTCGCGCCGAGCTCGGCGTTGACGATGTTTTGCGCAAGCGCTTGCTGCGACGCCAGCGAGGCCGTCGGATCTGACTGCGCAATCGCGATCGAGGCGGAATCAACCGCTCTCTGCAGCCGGGATCTCATGACTGTGGCGTTGCGGTAGTCGATCGCCGCGCCCACCATCAGAAAGGCGGGAATGAAGGCCAGACCGAAGATCACACCGGCCGTGCCGGAGTCGTTGGAAAAGAACGATCCTCGCGCCAAAAGCGCTTTCAGTCCTGCCGATGGTTTCATCTTGCTCGCCCAAAAAAAAGACGCGGGCCCTGGAAAGGTCCGCGTCGTCATGCCGCGAAACGAGCATAGTCAATTTTTCGGAAATCAAACCTTCGAATGTATACGATGGTTTTCAGGTTATATATTTGATTGCTATGTATTTATATTGATTTATCCGGTATTTTATTCAATAAAAGATCAACATAAATTCAATTTTTCTTTCATTTTTCGCTATTTTCCAGGATGCGCGGCCGGCGCAAGCGCCGGCCGCATCTTTCTTTTCTACTCCGCAGCTTCAGCCGTCGCGGGCTCGTAGTTGAGAATGGGCCCGAGCCAGCGCTCGACATCCGCAACCAACATGCCCTTGCGGCGCGCGTAATCCTCGACCTGATCGCGCTCCACCTTGGCGACGCCGAAATAATGCGCCTGCGGGTGGCCGATATAGAGGCCGCTGACCGACGCTGCCGGCGTCATCGCGAAACTTTCCGTGAGCTTCACGCCCGTGCGCTTCTCGACGTCGAGAAGCGTGAAGAGCGTCGCCTTCTCGGTGTGGTCGGGCTGCGCCGGATAGCCGGGCGCCGGGCGGATGCCGGCGTAGGGTTCGGCGATCAGCTCCTGCGGCGCGAAGGCTTCGTCCTTGGCGTAGGCCCAGAACTCGCGGCGCACGCGCTCATGCATGCGCTCGGCGAAAGCTTCCGCGATGCGGTCCGCAAGCGCCTTCACCATGATCGACCCATAGTCGTCGTTGGCGCGCGCATAGCGGGCGGAAATCTTTTCTTCCTCCGCTCCGGCGGTGACGACGAAGGCGCCGACGTAATCCGCCTTGCCGCTCTCCTTTGGCGCGACGAAATCGGAAAGCGCGATATTCGCCTTGCCGTCGCGTTTGCCCAGCTGCTGGCGCAGCGTGAAGAAAGTCGCGAGCGGCTCGCTGCGCGATTCGCCGACGTAAAGCGCGATGTCGTCGCCGACGCTGTTCGCCGGCCAGAAACCGATGATCGCCTTGGGCGTGAACCAGCGCTCTTCCACAATGCGCTTCAGCATCGCCTGCGCATCATCGAACAGCTGGCGCGCCGCCGCGCCGCGCTCGGGATCGTCGAGCAAAGCGGGATAGCGGCCCTTGAATTCCCAGGTCTGGAAGAAGGGCGTCCAGTCGATATAGGGCACGAGCTCCGCGACGTCATAGCTCGCGAAAGCGCGGGCGCCCATGAAGCTCGGCTTCGTCGGCTCATAAGCCGCCCAATCGATCTTATAGTGATTGGCGCGCGCCTGCGCGAGCGGCACGCGCTGCTTATCGGCCTGCGCGCGCGCATGCGCATCCGCGACGCGCTCATATTCCGCGCGCGTCTCGGCCATGTAATCGCCGCGCGTCCTCTGCGAGACGAGCGCCTGCGCGACGCCCACCGCGCGGCTCGCGTCGGTGACATAGACCGCCTGCCCGCGGCGATAATTCGGGCTGATCTTGACCGCCGTATGCACCCGGCTCGTCGTCGCGCCGCCAATCAGCAGCGGCGTGTCGAGCCCTTCGCGCTCCAGCTCGGAGGCGACGAAGCACATTTCATCGAGCGAGGGCGTGATGAGGCCGGAGAGGCCGATGAGATCGACCTTCTCTTGCTTCGCGATTTCGAGAATCTTTGCCGCCGGCGTCATGACGCCGAGGTCGATCACCTCGAAGTTGTTGCAGCCGAGCACAACGCCGACAATATTCTTGCCGATGTCGTGCACGTCGCCCTTCACCGTGGCGAGCAAAATCTTGCCGGCGGAAGAGCGCGCATCCTTCCCCTCCTCCATGAAGGGCATGAGATAGGCGACCGCCTGTTTCATCACGCGCGCGGATTTCACGACCTGCGGCAGGAACATTTTGCCGGCGCCGAAGAGATCGCCCACGACATTCATGCCGGCCATCAGCGGGCCTTCGATAACGTCGAGCGGGCGCGTCGATTTCTGACGCGCTTCCTCGACGTCGGCGTCGATATATTCAGTGACGCCGTTCACGAGCGCATATTCGAGGCGCTTCTCGACGCTGTTGTCGCGCCAGGCGGCGTCCTTCTCCGCCGATTTGGCGCCGGCGCCCTTGAATCTCTCCGCCGCTTCCACCAGCCGTTCGGTCGCGTCCTTGCGGCGGTTCAACACCACGTCTTCGCAAAGCTCGCGCAGCTCAGGGTCGATCTCGGCGTAGACCGCGAGCTGGCCGGCGTTGACGATGCCCATATCCATGCCCGCCTGAATGGCGTGGTAGAGGAAGACTGAATGCATCACCTCCCGCACCGGCTCATTGCCGCGGAAGGAGAAGGAGAGGTTCGACACGCCGCCCGAGACATGGGCGTAAGGCAGGTCGCGCTTGATGGTGCGCGTCGCCTCGATGAAGTCGACGCCGTAATTCTCATGCTCCTCGATGCCCGTCGCCACCGCGAAGATGTTGGGATCGAAGATGATGTCCTGCGGCGGGAAGCCGACTTCTTCCATAAGAATCTTGTAGGCGCGCGCGCAAATTTCCGTCTTGCGTTTAAGCGTATCAGCCTGACCCGTTTCGTCGAAGGCCATGACGACAACAGCAGCGCCGTAACGGCGCACTTTCTTGGCGTCTTCGACGAACTTCTCTTCGCCTTCCTTCAGCGAGATCGAATTCACCACGCCCTTGCCCTGCAGGCACTTCAGGCCAGCTTCGATGACGCTGAATTTCGACGAATCGACCATCACCGGCACGCGGGCGATGTCCGGCTCGGCGGCGAGCATATTGAGGAAGTCGACCATGGCGCGCTGCGAGTCGAGCAGGCCCTCGTCCATATTGATGTCGATCACCTGCGCGCCATTCGCCACCTGGTCGCGCGCGACGTCGAGCGCCGCCGTGTAGTCGCCATTGGTGATGAGCTTGCGGAACTTGGCCGAGCCCGTGACATTGGTGCGCTCGCCGACATTCACAAAGGGGATATCCTTGGTGAGCGCGAAGGGCTCGAGCCCGGAAAGACGCAGCAGCGGCTCGATCGTCGGGACCGCGCGGGGCTTCATCCCCTTCACCTTCTGCGCAATGGCGCCGATGTGATCGGGCGTCGTGCCGCAGCAGCCGCCGAGAACGTTCACCAGCCCCGCCGCGGCGAATTCGCCGACGAGCTCGGCCATATATTCCGGGCTCTCGTCATAGAGACCGAACTCATTCGGCAAGCCGGCGTTGGGGAAGGCGCAGACGCGCGTGTCGGCCACGCGGCCGATCTCGGCGATATGCTGGCGCATCTCCCGCGCGCCGAGCGCACAATTGAAGCCGATGGAAAACGGCTTGGCGTGCGACAGCGAATTCCAGAAGGCGACCGACGTCTGGCCGGAGAGCGTGCGCCCGGAAAGATCGGTGATCGTGCCCGAGATCATGATCGGGAAGCGCGTGCCGATTTCCTCGAACGCGTCTTCAAGCGCATAGATCGCCGCCTTGGCGTTCAGCGTGTCGAAGACCGTCTCGACCAGCATGATGTCAGCGCCGCCGGCGATTAGGCCCAGCGCCTGCTCTTTGTAGGCGGCGCGCAGCTCGTCGAAGGTGACGGCGCGGAAGCCTGGATTCGAAACGTCGGGAGAAATAGACGCCGTGCGATTGGTCGGCCCCATCGAGCCGGCGACGAAACGGCGCACGCCGGTTTTCGACGCCACTTCGTCGGCCGCCGCGCGCGCGAGCTTAGCGCCTTCGCAATTGAGCTCGAACACAATCGATTCGAGCCCGTAATCCGCTTGCGCGATGGTCGTGCCGCTGAAGGTGTTGGTTTCAATGATATCGGCGCCGGCGTCGAGATAGGCGACGTGGATCGCCTTGATCGCCTCGGGCTGGGTGAGGATCAAGAGATCATTATTGCCGCGCAGATCCTTAGGGTGATCCTTGAAACGCTCGCCGCGGAAGTGGCTTTCCTCGAATTTATGGCGCTGGACCATCGTGCCCATGGCGCCGTCGAGAATGAGGATGCGACTGCTCGCCGCCTCTTCCAGCGCCTTCAGAATGTTCGGGCCGTGAGCTTTGTCGAAAGTCATGCGTCTACTTTCTCGCGAAGGGGACGAACGCCGAGCAGGTGGCATATGGCGAAGACCATATCGGCGCGGTTGTTGGTGTAGAAATGAAACTCCTCGACGCCGGCGCGGGCCAGGCCCATCACCTGCTCGACGGCGGTCGTCGCGGCGACGAGCGCGCGGGTCTCTTGATCTTCATCGAGGCCGTCGAAACGCTCGGCGACCCAGCGCGGCACGCTCGCGCCCGCCTTCGCCGCGAAATTCGCGACCTGCTTGAAATTGCGGATCGGCATGATGCCCGGTACGATCGGGATCGTAATGCCGCGGGCGCGCGCCTTGTCGAGAAAGCGGAAGTAGACGTCGTTGTCGAAGAAGAACTGCGTGATGGCGCGCGTCGCGCCGGCGTCGATCTTCGCCTGCAGCGCGTCGAGATCCTGTTCGATAGAGCGGCTTTCGGGATGGCCCTCGGGGTAGGTCGACACCGAAATCTCGAAATCATGCAGCCGACGAATGCCCTGCACGAGATCGGAAGAGCTGGCGTAGCCCTTGGGGTTGGGTTCGAACGCCGTGCCGACGCCTGTCGGCGGATCGCCGCGCAGCGCCACGATGTGGCGCACGCCAGCCTCCCAATAGGCGTGAAGAATCTCGTCGATCTCTTCTTTCGAGGACGACACGCAAGTGAGATGCGCCGCCGGCTTCATGACGGTCTCGCGGGCGATGCGCGCGACGATCGCATGGGTGCGCTCACGCGTCGAGCCGCCCGCGCCATAGGTGACGGAGACGAAATGCGGCCGCAAGGCTTCGAGGCGCTTCACCGACGCCCAAAGCTGCGTCTCCATCTCCGCCGTCTTGGGCGGAAAGAATTCGTAAGAGATATTGAACCGCGAGCCGGAGGCGGTCGGATGCAGCGCGTTGAACATCAGGCGGTCTCATAGGAAGAAGCAGGAATCGGATCGGCGATCGTGCGCGGATCGCGCGCGAGCCACAGTGAAACAGTCAACTTCGCGCCCTCGCCGGCGGCCGGCGAAAGCGCGCGGTGCATCACCGTCTCCAAGCCCGCCTGGGCGAGAAGGTCGGCGATCTCGCTTTCGGAAAAGCCGAGGCGGCGATGGGCGTGCTTGTCGCGCAGGGCCTCTTCCTGATGCGGCGCGAAGTCGACGACGAGCAGCCGCCCGCCGGGCGCCAATACGCGCGCCGCCTCGCGCAGCGCGCGGGCCGGATCGTCAAGATAGTGCAGGACCTGATGCATGATCGCGAGATCGACGGAATTGCGCTCAATCGGCAAAGCGTAAATGTCGCCCTGGCGCAATTGCACATTGCGTAGCCCCGTCTCCTCCATGCGACCGCGCGCCACAGCGAGCATGGCGGTCGAAAGATCGACGCCAATGGCGCGTTCCGCGAGCGGCGCGAAGAGCTCCAGCATGCGGCCGGCGCCGGCGCCGAGATCGAGCAGGGTGCGCACCGGCGCATCGCCCACGGCCTCGCGCATGGCGTCCTCGACGCGCGCCTCGGGGACATGCAGCGAGCGGATATCGTCCCATTCGGCGGCGTGGGCGGCGAAATAGCGGGCGGCGTTTTCGGCGCGGGCCTGGCGCACGTCTTCGAGGCGCGCCTGATCCTCGGCGAGAACCGCATCATTGGGATCGAGCCAGGCCGCAATGTCGCGCGCCATGGCGCCCGCCTGTCCCGTCGGCGACAGTCGAAAGAAAGCCCAGGCGCCTTCGCGGCGGCGCTCGACCAGGCCGGCCTCGACGAGGAGCTTCAGATGGCGAGAAACGCGCGGCTGCGACTGGCCGAGGATGGTGACGACCTCGCTGACGGTGAGCTCGGACTGGTTAAGCAGAGCGAGCAGCCGCAGCCGCGTCTCTTCCGCGGCTGCATTGAGCGCCGCGAGCGCGGGGTCCAGCCTTAGGGAATTGGGGGCGGTCATGCGGCCTCTACTGCGAGATATAAAGATATCTATATGCGTTGATCGCAGAAGCTGCAAGCCCCGCAAAACGAACAGGGACATCCCGCCGTCTGCTTCAACTTGTCGCTTGACGGAAACGGGAAACGGGAGCAACATTTCCCTTACATCGCAACCGCTTCGGCAAATGAAGCGGGATCGCTCGGGCGGGACCTCGACGCGGCAGCGATACAGGAGACGCCGGCGTACTCCCTGTCACCGGCGGAGCGGTCGAGCAACTTTAGTTGCGGAGGAGCATGACGCCACCGGGTCAGATCATTTGACCGGCGTTTGGTTCCGGTCAAAGCGGGAAGCCAGGCTCAGCGCTGCCTGACATGTCCCGTTCCGAAAAATTCCCTACCATTTGAAGAAGGCTCGCCGCGAAGGCCAAGCAGCGGGCGTTCTTTCCCGAAACTGGACCATACCAGCAGCTTCCGAGAGAAGCATTGGGCCCCGTTCGCACTAGGCGACGGGGCCTTCGCTGTTTTAGCGCCACGTCATTGCGAGCGAAGCGAAGCAATCCAGGGCAGCTATGGGGGCTCTGGGTTGCTTCGTCGGCTTCGCCTCCTCGCAATGACGGCCCCTGATAAGCCTCCAAAAAGAAACGGCCGCCCGAAGGCGGCCGTCAGAAGCTCGAAAGCCCTATGCTTACGCCGGCGCCTTTTCCTCTTCGGCCGCGACCACTTCGAGGAAGGTCTCGGCGGCCTCGCGGCGCTCGAAGACGTGGGGCTGCAGGCCGCGCTTGGCCATGGCTTCCTTCATCTTCATGCGGGCGAAGGCGCTCGTCGCATAGCGCGTCGTCGTCAGATAATAATGCTGGCTCAGATATTCGATCATCTCGGCGTAGTCGTCGTAGAGCGCCTCGGCGATCCGCGCGCCGTCGTGGTTGACGACGGAATTCACGCGCTTGCCCACCTTCTGGCAGGCGGCGCCGAGCGCTTGGCGCATTTCGTCGACGTCCTTCTTGGTGCGCGCATTCCAGCCCTCGAGATTGAGGAAGAGAATATTGCGCGCGGCGTCGTAGCTGATGCGCTGATCGAGATTGAGGTTGAGCAGATCATTGATCAGCCCCATGGGCTCGTCGATGAAGATGCGACGGTCCATAAGCTGCGGATCATTGATGATCGGCTTGAAGTCCATGAAGGGCAGAATGTGCTTGTCGATGTCGATGCCGGGCGCGACCTCGACCAGCTCCAGACCATTCTCCTTGAGCTGGAAGACGCAACGCTCGGTGACGTAATAGACCGGCTGCTTGCGCTTCTGCGCGAATTTGCCCGAGAAGGTCGTCTGCTCGACCGAGTTCAGGAACTTCTTGTTGCGGCCTTCCTGAAGGATATTGACCTTGCCGTCGGCGATCTCGACGCGCAGGCCGCCATTGGTGAAGGTGCCGGCGAAGACGACAAGACGCGCGTTCTGGCTGATGTTGATGAAGCCGCCGCAGCCGTTGAGGCGCCCCCCGAATTTCGAGGTGTTGACATTGCCCTGCAGGTCGCATTCGGCCATGCCGAGGCAGGTCATGTCGAGACCGCCGCCGTCATAGAAATCGAACTGCTGGTTCTGCTGGATAATGCTGTCGGCGTTGGTCGCCGCGCCGAAGCTCGAACCCGAGGCCAGCACGCCGCCGATCGCGCCGGCTTCCGTCGTCAGCGTGATATAGGGCGTGAGCTTTTCTTCATTGGCGACGGCGGCGATGCCCTCCGGCGCGCCAACGCCGAGGTTGACGACGCCATTCGGCGGTAGCTCGAAGGAGGCGCGGCGAGCGATGACCTTGCGCTCGTCGAGCGGCATTTTCGAGAGCTTCTCGACCGGCACGCGGACTTCGCCGGCGAGCGCCGCATTATACATGACGCCGTAATTCATACGGTGCATCTCGGGCTGATCGGCGACCACGACGGCCGAGACCAGAATGCCCGGCACATGCACGTCCTTGGGCTTGATCGAACCCTGCTCGACGATGCGCTCGACCTGCGCGATGACAAGGCCGCCATTATTATGCGCGGCCATGGCCTGGGCGAGATTGTCGAGAACCAGCGCCTCCTTCTCCATGCTGATATTGCCCGAAGGGTCAGCCGAGGTGCCGCGGATGAAGGCGACGTCGATCTTGGTGGAGATGTAGAAGAGCCACTCCTCGCCCTGGATGTTGTGATATTTGACGATGTCGTCGGTGGTGACGTCGTTCACCTTGCCGCCGCCGAAGCGCGGATCGACGTAAGTATAAAGACCGACTTTCGAGAACAGGCCCGGCTGGCCGGCGGCGCAGGCGCGGTAGAGCTGCGAGATGACGCCCTGGGGCAGGTTGTAGCCCAGAATCTTATTCTCCTGGGCGGCCTGGGCGACCTTGGGCATGCGGCCGAAATTGGCGGCGATGACGCGCTTGAGCAGGCCCTCGTGGTGGAAGCGGCCGGTGCCGAGGCCCTTGGAGTCGCCGGCGCCGGCGGTCATGATCAAGGTCAGGTCGCGCGGGTGCTGGGACTCGACGAAACGCTTCTCCAGCGCGGCGTGGAGCGCCTCGGGAATGCAGCTTTGAACGAAGCCCGTGGTAGTCACGACATCATTGTCGCGGATGAGCGCAATCGCCTCGTCGGCGCTGATGACCTTGTTATTCGCCATTTCCTGTGGGTTCCCCTCGACTCCGCTCTTGTAAGCGGCGCCGGCTGCGGCCGCCTCGGCGGACTTTTTGCTGAAATGATGGGCGCAAGCGTAGAGACCGCGCCTTGGAAGCGCAATAGCGACGATGCCGCATGAATTCTAGGGCTCTTTTCGGATAGGCGGAGAGGACAAATCTATGAATGGCGCGCGGGGATCGACCCGCGCGCCCATGACGCAAGCGCGCGCCGGTCAGCCATTTTGCGCAGGCGCGACGTCGACGACGATCTTCCCGAAGGGCCCGCTTGCGAGATGCGCCATCGCCTCGGGCAGCGCCTCGAAGGGGTAGCGCCGGTCGATCACGGGTTGCAGGCCGATCGTTTCGACGGCTGTGACGAAGTCTTCCGTGGCGCGGCGGTGACCGACGAAAACGCCCCTGACAACGAGCTGCTTGAGCATGAGCGGGAGAACTGGCGCCGAGAGATCGAGGCCCTCGATGATCCCGATGACCGAAATCTGGCCGCCCACGGCGGCCGCCTCCACGGATTTCGCGAGATTGGCGCCGCCCGCGATTTCGAGGATGTGATCGACTCCCCGCCCGCCCGTGACTTCGATCACCGCCTTCGCCCAGTCGCCGACGTTGCGATTGACGCCAATATCGGCGCCGAGCGCCTTGGCCCGTTCGAGCTTGGCGTCGTCGCTGGACGTGACGATGACCTTTGCGCCATGCGCCCGCGCGATCTGCACGCCGAACAGCGCAACGCCGCCAGTGCCCTGCACGAGGACGGTTTGACCGGCGCGAAGCCGCCCCGCTTCGATGAGCGCGGCCCAGGCGGTGACGCCGGCGACCGGCAGCGTGCTCGCCTGCGCGTCGGAGAGGCTCCCCGGCGCCCGAACCAGCCAATCGGCGGGCAGAGCGACGAACTCCGCCAGCACGCCGGGCAGCGGCCCGCCCATGGTCGTCGAAAAGGGCCGCGCCGCCGACCCCGGCGGCAGTCCGTCGATCCAGCCGGGCACATAGCTCGATAAGACGCGGTCGCCGGCGCTGAAACGCGTGACGCCCGCGCCGCAGGAGGCCACCCTCCCGGCGAGGTCGGAGCCGGGCGTGAAGGGAAAGTCGAAGCCGCCGCCGAACTTCCCGTCGATGACGAGCTGGTCGCGATAATTCAGGGAAACATTCGCGACCTGAACCAGCACGTCGCCGGGGCCCGGCTCGGGGCGCGCCATTTCAACGAACTTCAGATTATCGCGGCCGAAAGAATCGATCGTCCAAGCCCTCATTCCAATGCTCCTGTCTCGATGCGGAGCTGAAACGATAAATGCGCCAGAGGCGCTACAGTTGCGCCGATCTTTCCGCATATTGTATCGTTTGAAGAGCCAATGAGGCGCTAATGGACCCTATCAGCCTCACGTCCATTTTCCTGGCTTGCGCGGAGGCGGGCGGCTTCTCGGCCGCCAGCCGGGCTCTCAACCTGTCGCGATCCTCAGTAGGCAAAGCCGTCGCGCGACTCGAGGCGCAGCTCGGCGTCCGCCTCTTCCACCGCACCACACGCAGCCAGAGCCTGACGGAAGACGGCCAGCTTTACTATGAGCACGCGCGGCGCGCGATGGCCGAGCTCGATGCGGCGCGCGGGGCGATGGCCTCGGGTCGGCGGGAGCCTGCCGGCGTCCTGCGGGTCACGGCGCCGGTCTGCCTCGGCCGCCACTGCATCGCGCCTTTGCTTTTAAGATTTGCCGCGGCGCATCCGCGCCTGGAGCTCGCAATGTCCTTCACCGATCGGCCCGTCGATCTGATCGAGGAAGGCTATGATCTGGCGGTCCGCATCGCGGCGAGTCTGGATTCGACCGGCGTCGCCGGCCGGCGCCTGGGCGCGCAAAGGATGACTATCTGCGCCGCGCCCGACTATCTCGCGCGGCGCAGCGCGCCGGCGACGCCGGCCGATCTCGAAAGCCACGATCTGCTGATCTATACGCGCGCCAACGCCATGCGTCACTGGCGTTTTCCCGACGCCTGCGGACGCGTCCCCGCCTTCGCGACAAAGGCCCGGGCGCGTTTCGACGATCTCGACGCGCTCGCCGGCGCTGCCGTCATGGGGTTTGGCCTTGCTTGGCTCCCCTCCTACCTGGCGAAGAAATGGCTGGAGGCCGGCGCTCTGGTCGAGGTAATGCCAAGCGAGCCGGCCGTCGTGTTCGACATCATGCTGCTCTGGCCGCAAGGGCCGCAAATGCCGATGCGCGTCAGGCGGGCGATCGACTTTCTCGTCGCGGAAGCGCCCGCCCTCCTGGATTGAGCCTAGTCGCCCCTGTAAACGCAGCCCTCGAAACAACTGTCGCGGAAAATGCCGATCTCGCAGAGGCCAGGGAGCGCGGGCGCGAGGTCGCGCCAGATATAAAGGCACAGGTTTTCGAGCGTCGGCTTGCCGAGGCCTTCCAGATCATTGAGGAAGGAATGGTCGAGCTTCTCGCGCAGCTCTGCGAGACGGCGGCCGAGCTTGCCCAGGTCCATGACCCATTGCTCCTCGCCGTGGCGCTCGCCGCGCAGGGTCACGCGCACACGGAAGGAGTGCCCGTGGAGGTTGCGGTATTTGCCGCCGTCCTTTGCCTCGGGGTCGTAGAGGGCGTGCGCCGCCTCGAAATAGAATTCGCGGAAGACCTCGAAACTCGCCACCGTCACTTCACCCCGATCATCTTGTGCGTCTGCAGCGACAGCCGCCAGCGCGGATGGGCGAGGCAGTAGTCGACCGCGGCCCTCGTATTACGCAGAATCTCCGGGCCGTCCATGGGCTGCAACAGAAAATGGCGGAAGTCGAGGCTTTCATATAAGGCCGGATCGGCTCCTTCCTGCGGGTAGACGAGCTTCATTTCGTCGCCGCGCGTCTGGGCCAGCGTCGTTCCGGCTTTCGGAGAGACACAAATCCAGTCCAAGCCGGGCGTTGCGGGGAGCGTCCCATTGGTCTCGACCGCGATCTCGAACTCTTCCGCATGGAGCGCGTCCACGAGAGCCGCGTCGATTTGAAGCATGGGTTCGCCGCCGGTCAGCACGGCGAACCGCCCCTCGCGGCCCGCCCCCCAGAGCGCGGCAAGATGCGCGGCGAGCGCCTGGGCGTCGCCGAACTTGCCGCCGCCCTCGCCGCCCGTCCCGATGAAATCCGTATCGCAGAAGCGGCATTCGGCTGCGGCGCGGTCCTGCTCCCGCCCGCTCCACAGGTTGCACCCGGCGAAGCGGCAGAAGACGGCGGCGCGGCCCGCGTGCCGTCCTTCGCCTTGCAGCGTCTTGAAAGCTTCCTTGACGGCGTAACTCACCGGCTTTCCGTCCTACTCACCCATTCTTCGGCAACGCATCGTCCTTGTCCTTCTGCTCCGGCGGCTGAGGGCTCGGATCGAGACTGCGGATGTAGCTCGTGATGTCGTCGATCTCCCTGCGCGAGAGATGCATGTCCGGCATCGGCGGGTGCGGATCGATGAGGAAGTTGCCGATCTGCTTTTTATCGGGCCGCCGCTTTGCGATGTCCAAGAAGGATGGCGCGTCGGCGACGGCCGTCGTCTGGTCGCTGGAGACGACGTGGCAGCTCGCGCACCAACGCTTGGCGATGACCGCGCCCTTTTGCGCATCCCCGGCGAAAGCAGGCGCAGCGAAAAGCGCGGCGCTCGCAGCGAGGCTGATGAAACCTGGGGCGCGTGAGTATGATGCCATGCGTCGATCCTTGTAAGGCGGCCTCAGGTTTCGATTCGCCCCGGCCACATGCGATGTAAGCATAACTCCCAGGACGCGAGAAACCGCGCCCGCGTTAATCTTTCGGCAAGATCCGACACGAATTGCAGGGCCTAAGCCGGCCTCCTGCTGCAAATTTGCAACAGTAGTTGTGTTGTTGTTGCAACAGGTGCGGAAGATTAGATTTAAGAGCCGCGAACACGGCTCAGAAGCCCCTTTTCAGCCATAAAAGCTGAGATAAGCTCCCCCCTGTCACTTGCTCATCCAGGACGCGGGAAGACACCTTCGGCGGCGACCTCGCCCCGTCGGCGCGCTCTCCTATTTTTCGTTGCGCACGAGGATGTCGGCAGTGTGCCTTGTGTCGCGTTCAGGCGCTGGCTCAGCGCCTTGGGTCGAGGAAGTCGGATAATTATGGTCGGATCCGCGCAAAAATACATCTCTGTCGCTGCAAAGCAAAAGACCAAGCGCGTGGCGCTTCCGACCGGCCTCTTCGCGGCGAGCTTCGCCATGCTCGTGACCGCCTTCGTCGCCCCCGCCCCGGCGCTCGACGCGCCGTCCGCGCGCGCGCCGGAGACGACGCCGCTTCCTATCTTCAAGAATCCCCGCGCCGCTCTGCGCGCCGGGCTGGAAAGCTACCACGCCGGCGACGCGGCCACCTCTGTCGCCGCGCTGCGCTACGCCGCCGAGGGGGGCGAGGCGCTGGCCCAATGGAAGCTCGGCCGGATGTACGCCGATGGCGATGGCGTCCGCCGGGACGACGCCAAGGCTTACGACTACTTCTCGAAGATCGTCGATCATTTCGCCGAGGAGGAGCCGGACCCGCGCGAGCGCTCCATGGCGGCGAACGCCTTTGTGGCGGTCGGCCTCTACCTGCGCGACGGTCTGACCTCGGCCAAGATCGAACCCGATCTCGACCGCGCCTTCGAACTCTTCCGCTACGCCGCGACCTATTTCCGCAACGCCGACGCCCAGTTTTATCTCGCCCGCATGTATCTCGACGGCGCGGGCGTGAAGAAAGACATGCGGCAGGGCGTCAATTGGCTCGAGCTTGCCGCGCGCAAAGGCCACGCGCAGGCGCAAGCGATGCTCGGCCGACTAATGTTCAACGGCGAGGCCGGCGGCGGCGCGCAGAAAGCGCGCGGGCTGATGTATCTGACGCTCGCGCGCGACGCCGCGACGGGCGGCGGGGTCAATGAGCAGTGGATCGTCGACTCACACGCGAAGGCGCTGGCCACGGCCAACGAAGCGGAACGCAAGGCCGCCGTCGCTTTGCTCGAAGACTATCTGCGCGAGCGGAGCAACTGAAGAATAGCGCTCGCCTAGCGCACTGAGCGCCCGCCGTCATTGCGAGGAGCGTAAGCGACGAAGCAATCCAGAGCCGTGTTGCGGCCCTGGATTCTTCGCTCCGCTCGCAATGACGGCGACTTTGGATTGCGCTTAATGCCCGGGCGCTGCGGCGCCTTTGAATTTTACCGGGACAAGAAGCCGGCGCACGCCATCGGGTCCCGGCGGCGGGAAGCGCCCAGCCCGGATATTGACTTGTATGGACGGCAGCAAAAGGCGGGGCGCCGCTAGCGCCTTGTCGCGTTTCTGGCGATCCGCAACGAACTCCTCTTCGCCCACCCCGTCCTTTATCTGCACGTTTTTCGCCCGCTCCTCGGCGACCGTTGTCTCCCAACGATAGAAATCACGGCCTGGCGCCTTGTAGTCGTGGCACATGAAGAGCCGCGTCTCGGGCGGCAGGGCCAGCAGGCGGCGGATGGACCGGTAAAGCGCGCGTGCGTCTCCCCCCGGGAAATCGGCGCGGGCGGTCCCGTAATCCGGCATGAACAGAGTGTCGCCGACGAAGACCGCGTCGCCGATCTTATAGGAGACGCAGGCGGGCGTATGTCCCGGCGTATACATGACCTCTATGTCGAGCCCGCCCAGCGGCAGGCGGTCGCCGTCCTTGAACAGGCGGTCGAAATCGCGGCCCGCGGGGGCGATGTCGTCGGCCAAAAATACCGGGCGGAATATCTCCTGGACCGCGACGATATGCTCGCCGACCCCGACTTTCGCGCCGGTGGCGGCTTTCACGACCGGCGCCGCCGAGAGATGGTCGGCATGAGCATGGGTTTCGAGCACCCACGCGACGGTCAAGCCTTCTTCGCGCGCGACCGACAAGACCGTATCGATCGAACGGGTGTCGGCAACTCCGCCGCCCGGCTCGAAATCGAGCACAGGGTCGATAATCGCGGCCAATTTGGTCGCTGGATCGGAAACGAGATAGGTGATGGTGAAGGTGGCTTCGTCGAAGAAGCCCCTGATCGTCGCCGACATGTTTTCTCTCCGTCGCGCGCTTGCTTGCCGCAACGATATATGCAACTTATCTAAATAAGCAATATCTAATGTTGTGATCCAGAGGATCGCCGATGCTGACGCCCTTTGTGATGAAACTCGCCGCCGGCACGCTGTCCGGCGTCTTCGTCGGCTTTACGCTCGGACTCATCGGCGGCGGCGGCTCGGTCCTCGCCGTGCCGCTTCTCGTCTATTTCGTCGGCGTGCCGGAGCCGCATATCGCCATCGGCACGAGTTCCGTCGCTGTGTCGGTCAACGCTGTCTTCAACCTCGTCAACCACGCCCGATCGGGCGCGATCAAATGGCGCTGCGCATCGGTCTTCGCCCTTTTCGGCGCGCTCGGCGCCTTCGTGGGCTCGACCCTCGGCAAGCTTATCAATGGTGAGAAGCTCCTCGCTCTCTTCGGCCTTTTGATGCTCGTCGTCGGCGCGCTGATGTTCCTCAATCGCCGTGGGCAGGGGCATCCTCAAGTGCGGCTGAGCCGCGAAAATTTCCCGCGCCTCGCCGCAACGGGCGCCGCGACCGGCGCGCTTTCCGGGTTCTTCGGCGTCGGCGGCGGTTTTCTGATCGTTCCGGCCCTCATGTTCGCAGCCAATCTGCCGATCCTCAACGCGATCGGCTCCTCGCTTGTTTCGGTCACGGCCTTCGGCGTGACGACGGCGGTCAATTACGCGGCCTCCGGCCTCGTCGACTGGGCGCTCGCCGGCGGGATCCTCGGCGGCGGCGTCATCGGCGGCATGATCGGCGCGGCGACCGCGCGCCGCCTTTCCGCCCAGCGCGGCACGCTGGCGACGGCCTTTGCGGGAATCGTCGTCACTGTTGCGCTTTACGTTATCTGGCGGTCGGTCGGGGCGCTGACGTAATCAGCGCAGCTCCCCAAAAATCGCCACATGGTCGGAGGGCTTCTCCCCCGCCCGCATTGCCTTGACGATCTCGACCCCCGTCAGCCGGTCGGCGGCCTGCGGCGAGAGCAGCAGGTGGTCGATGCGGATGCCCTTGTTCTTCTGCCAGGCGCCCGCCTGATAGTCCCAGAAGGTGTAAAGCCCCGCGTCGTCGGTGACGGCGCGGAGCGCGTCCGCATAGCCAAGGTTCAGGAGCCGCCGATAGGCCTTGCGGCTCTGCGGCAGGAACAGCGCGTCGCTTGCCCAGGCGGCCGGGTCATAGACGTCGCAAGCCTCCGGGATGATGTTGTAATCGCCCGCGAGCACCGTCGCCTCCTCGAGCTGCAGGAGCGCAGCGGCGTGGCGCGTCAGCGCCTCCATGAAGGCGAGCTTATAGTCGTATTTGGGCGTGTCCGCCGGATTGCCGTTGGGCGCATAAATGCTCGCGACGCGCAGGGCCCCGCCATCGTGGGAGATCACCGCCTCGATGTAGCGCGACTGCCCTTCGTGGTCGAAATCGGGAAGCCCGACGCGCGATTCCTCGATCGGATGTTTGGAGAGGATCGCCACCCCGTTGAAGGTCTTCTGCCCATGCAGAATGACATTATAGCCCGCGTCTTCGACCTCCATGCGCGGGAAGGCGTTTTCCTCGCATTTGAGCTCCTGCAGGCAGAGGACGTCCGGCGTGGTCTCCTTCAAAAAGGACAGAAGCGGCGTGAGCCGCTGCCGGACGGAATTCACGTTCCAAGTCGCGATGCGCAAAAAGAGGCTCCCGCTAGTGCGAGGCGCGCCTCGCTCATTCGTTCATTGCAGCCGATAGGCGGCGTGACATGCGTTGCAGGCTTGCACGACCTGGCTCAGCTCGGCAAGCGCGGGACGCGGATCGCCGCCCTGCTTCAACTTTGCCGCCTCTTCGGCAAATTTCGACGCCTGCGCATGCATGGCCATGCCGAGCCCCTGCATGGCTTCCGGCATATGGCTCGCCATCATCATCGGCATCTCGCCGAGACCGCCAGATTTTGCGTTCGGCTTGCAGGCGGCCGAACCCGGCGAGCCCATGCCGAGCCGCGTCTCGGCGATTTTCGCCGCGCCCTCGCCGTCGCTTTTGGCGAGCGCCGCCAGAATTTCCGCGACCGTCTGCTGATGCCCGCGCATATTCGTGAGCATATGCGCCTTCATCGGCGGCGGCATGTCGACCTCGATGCGCGTGTCCTTCGCCATCTTCGACATCATCTGCATGTGATCGTGATGATCCTGCGCCGTGGCGCCGGCGGCGAGAAGCGACAGGCCGCAAATCATTGCAACAGGGAACAGAACCCGCATCTCATTTCTCCCCACTCGAATGGCTGAGCCTAGCGTGCTTTGTCGAAGACGCGCCAGAGCAAATTGTCATGGCCGCGCTTTTGGCGGCAGTGTCAGAACCTGACCCCGTTTCAGTCTCCCGACATGCACGCCCGGATTGGCCGCGGCGATCTCGCGCCAGCGCGCGACATTGCCATATTTTTTCTTCGCGATGCGCATCAGCGTATCGCCGCGCTGGACGACATATGTTTCGACAGGCGCCGGCGCCGGTTCCGCCTCCACCGGGCAAGCCGCAGAGGGCGGCGCGGCTTCTTTCGGCGCCGGCGGCGGCGCGCCGGGCTCGACCACGTCGAATTCGCCGCGAATCATGCCCATCCAGCAGCTCCACGGAATCAGGCCCGCATTCTGTGGCGTGAAGTCGATGGTCTGGAGCCCGGGCTTCAAATCGAATTCGAGGCCAAGGGCGGGGACGACAATGCGATGATTGCACTGCGTGATCCGCGTGGCGTTGATCACCCATTTGACCGGCGCGCCGCGAATGAGCGTGAAGCGGGAAGGCGCATAACCGAGCGCATTCGCCTCCATCTCGATGGTCTGCACGGCGCGCGCGGGCGGCGGGGCGCTCGTTGCGATCGGCGCGTCGCTTTGCTGCATCTGCGCCACGATCGAGCCGAGATCGACGCCCCAGCCTGTTAGTATCAGCCCGCGGTTGATCATCACCGCGCCCAGCGCGACGACGATCACGCCCGAGGATTTCAGCAGGCGATGCGTCAGCGCATTCGAGAGCATCGAGGCGATGACGCCGAAGGCGAGCATGACCGGCAGCGTGCCAAGCCCGAAAGCCAGGAGCATTTTTGCGCCTTCGATGGCGCTGCCGGTTCCGGCCGCCATCACATACATCGCCTGCAAAGGGCCGCAGGCGATCATCAAGCCATTGAGGAGCCCGATGACAAAGGGGCGATGCCGTCCGTTCGCTTCACGATGTACCCAACGTTCGAGCGGCGCCGGCAGGGAAAGGCGAAAGCGCCGCAGCGGCGCGAACAGGCCCAGCATGTTGAGCCCGAAGATGATGAGAAAGGCCCCCGCCGCCATGCCCGCCACGCCCCGCAGCAGCGGCGTGAAAGCGATGATCGCGCCCAGCGCGCCGAAGGCGGCGCCGATCGCTGTATAGGAGAGCGTCTTGCCGGCGCCGAAAGCGAGATGCGAAAGGCGCGACGAGCGGTTGGCGCGCGCATCCGCGGTCGTATAGCTCACCACGAAGGCGCCGCACATGCCGATGCAGTGGAAGCCCGTCACGAGCCCGAGCAGGAAGATAAGCCAGAGGCTCATATGCTGCGCAATGTCGGGAGAGCCGTGAGCGCTGATCCATTTGGTGTCGATGTAGATCAGACCTGCGAGACCGACGGCGGCCACGGCAAACAATGCTAGCCGCTGCAGCAGCGGCTTTTCGCGCCGCTCGCCTAATTCGACGCGATAGCCATTTTCCTCGACGCTCTCATAGATCGCGTCGAGGCCGACCGCCTGAGGGTCGAAGTCGACTGTAACGGTTTCGGTTGGATAGCTGGCGACGGCGCGGCGCACGCCAGGAAGTCTTCGCAGACTCCTTTCGATAATATGCTCGCACCCATGACAGTGCATGCCATGGGCGCGAAAAATAACCGTCTCATCGCCCAAGATCCACGCCTCGCCGCCGGCGTCGATTGAAACGAATTGCTATTTGCCGAGCGTATTCATGCCCAGAAGTTTATAGGCTGGACAGAAATTGATGAAGGCGGTTGCGAGAGGCACGAGTCCGATGAAGCCCCAAGCCGTCTTCGGACCGATAAAGGCGAGACTGAGCAGCACCAGCCCTGCAACGATACGGATGATTTTATCCGTCTGGCCGATATTCGCTTCCATCACGACCCTCCCTTGGTGTTGTGCCCCAAAAGATATGCGTCGCCGCGGCCATTGCCATCAGCGACTTTGTCGCCAAAAGGCCGCGGCGCATCGTCGCGCGTTACTTGCGGCGCTCGTCGTCGTCGTCGAGCTCAAGCCACATGGCGTTGAGGATGCCGAAGGCGCAGGCGAGCCCTAGGCCGAGGATCCAGGAAAAATACCACATGCCGTCTCTCCCTTCAGTAATAGTGATCGTCGCCTTTTTCGATCGCCGCCTCGCGCACCGCGCCGCGCAACACCCAATAGACCCATGAGGTATAGGTAAGCACGATCGGCAGGAAGAAGAGGGCTACGACGAGCATGAGCCCGAGCGTGGCCTGGCTCGACGACGAATCCCACACGGTCAGGCTCTCGCCCGGATGCGAAGAAGATGGCAGCAGGAAGGGAAACAGGCTGAAGCCCGCCGTCGTCACGACGCCTGCGACAGAGACGCTCGACGCCAAGATCGCGAGCGGCGAACCGATCGCCAGCAGGATCGCGGCGCCGAGCGCGCCGAGAAGGGCGGCAAGGGGCGCGAGCGCGGCAAGCGGAAACCGCGCATAATTGAGAAGCCACTCGCCGGCGCCGGCCACGACCGTCTTGCCGAAGGGGTTCGACGGGCCGGCGTAATTGACGTCCGACTCGATTCGATAGCCTTCGATTCCGGTGGCGATCCAGAGCCCTCCCGCCAGAAGCAGTAGTACGAGCGCCAGGGCGGCGGCGGCGGCGATACCGCGCGCCCGAGCGCTAATCTCGCCCTCGGTCTTGCCCGCGAGCCAGGCGGCCCCTTGCATGAACAGCATCACCACGCTCACAAGTCCGCAGAGCAGCGCGAAGGGGCGCAGCAGGCCGAGAAGGTCGCCCTCATATTGGAAGCGCAGCGACGGATCGAAATGGAAGGGGACGCCCAGCAGCAGATTGCCGAAAGCGACGCCAAACAACACCGACGGCAAGGCGCCCGAGACGAAAAAGAGCCAGTCCCATGTCGCGCGCCAGAGCGGCTCCTCCCGCTTGCTGCGGAAGGTGATGGAGACGGGCCTTAGAATGAAGCCGATCAGCACCAGCAACATCGCGAGATAGAAGCCGGAGAAGGAGGCGGCGTAGAGCGGCGGCCAGGCGGCGAAGATCGCGCCGCCGCCCAGAATGAACCAGACCTGATTGCCTTCCCACACCGGGCCGATCGTGTTGATCAACACGCGGCGCTCGACATCCTTCTTCGCCACGAAGGGGTGCAGCATAGCGACGCCGAGGTCGAAGCCGTCGAAGATGGCGAAGCCGACGAGCAGCACGCCGAGGAGCGCCCACCAGATGAAGCGCAGGGTCGCATAATCGAACATGTGGCGTTCCTTTTAGCGCGAGGCGTCGAAGGCGGGCTGCGCTTCCGGAAGCGCGCCGGCAAGCGGCGGGGATGCCGGCGCGGGATGCGGTCCCTTGCGGATATATTTGACGAGCAACCCTACATCGACCGCCGCAAGCGCCGTGTAGAAGATGACGAAAGCCGCGAGGCTCGCCGCGACATTGGAGGCGGGCACGCTCGACACGCCGACGAAGGTCGGCATCACGCCGTCGATGATCCAGGGCTGGCGGCCATATTCGGCGACGATCCAGCCGAGCTCGGCGGCGATCCAAGGCAGGGGCAGGCTGAACATGGTGAGCCGCAGAAACCACGGCTGGCCGCAGCGCCGCTGGCTCGACAGATAGAAGGCGACGCCGAAGAGCACGATGAAATAGAAGCCCAGCGCCACCATGATGCGGAAGGACCAGAAGAGGACCGGCACATCGGGGATGGTCGAGAGCGCCGCCTGCTTGATCTCGTCCTCGGTGGCGTTCTCGATGTCCGGGCGGATGCGCTTGAGCAGCAGCGAATGGCCGACGTCGCGCATCGAGCCTTCGAGCTGCGGCGGCACGGAAACGCCAACGCGGCCGCCTTGCTCGGTCATCCATTTATAACCGGGAAGTCCGTTGCGGATGCGCGCCGCATTGTGCTCGACAAGCGGCTTGATGCCTTCGACGGGTTTGTCGAAGGAGCGCGTCGCGATAAGGCCCAGGACATAGGGGATTTCGACCGCATATTTGGTCGTCTGGGTCTGGAGATCGGGCAGGCCGAAGAGCGTGAAGGAAGCCGGTGCGGGCTCCGTCTCCCACATCGCCTCGATGGCGGCGATTTTCATCTTCTGGTTTTCACCCGCCGTATAGCCGCTCTCGTCGCCGAGCACGACGACCGACAAGGCTGACGCAAGACCGAAGCTCGCGGCGACAGTCAGCGAGCGGCGTGCGATTTCGACGTGCTTCTTGCGTAGGATGTAATAGGCGCCGATCGACATGACGAACATGGAGCCGGTCACATAGCCGGCGCTGACCGTATGGACGAATTTCGATTGCGCCACCGGATTGAACATCACTTCGAAGAAAGAGCTGAGCTCCATGCGCATCGTCTGCGGATTGAAGGCGGCGCCGACGGGATTGGACATCCAGGCGTTGGCGATAAGAATCCAGAGCGCCGAGAAGTTGGAGCCGAACGCGACGAGCCAGGTGACGAGAAGGTGTTGCACCTTGGTGAGACGCTTCCAGCCGAAGAAGAAGAGGCCGACGAAAGTCGCCTCCAGGAAGAAGGCCATCAGCCCTTCGATGGCGAGCGGCGCGCCGAAAATATCGCCGACATAGTGGGAGTAATAGGCCCAGTTCGTTCCGAACTGGAATTCCATCGTGATGCCGGTGGCGACGCCCATCACGAAATTGATGCCGAAGAGCGTCCCCCAGAATTTGACCGCGTCCCGCCAGATCTCGCGCCCCGTCATCACATAGACGCTCTCCATGATGGCGAGCAGCAAGGTGAGACCCAAAGTGAGCGGCACAAAGAGAAAGTGGTATAGGGCCGTCAGCGCGAATTGCAGACGGGAAAGTGTGACGACGTCAAAGTCCATTGCGACTGTCCTGCTTTGGCGCAAGCCCGCCGGAAAAGGGACACGTCCCTCCGGTCAGAGCCTGCTCGGCACCCTTGCGAGGTCTCTTGGCTCATGGAAGCGATGAGACACCGCAAAATTCGAGTTCAACGCGCGTGCGGCTTCTCCAAGAGCGCCGCAGCCATGTCGGCCGGCGACACATGGATGCGATGCGCCGGACTGAAGAACAGGAAATACAGCAAGAAAATTGCCGCTACTTTGACAGTGATCGCGAGCGTTAGTTCGCGGCGAAGGGTGCTGCGCGGCATTTTACGTGGAATCCTCAAGCGTTAGCGGCCCGGCGCGGCCGATGGTCGCGCCGGGCCGGCTGTATCAGAGAACGCGGCGCAAGCGTTCGATTCCGATCAGCTTCATGATGTAGCGTTCGTAAACCGGCTCGCTTTGTCCGTTACGCACCTTACGCAAGAAGTATTTCTCATATGCGACTTTCGCCCAGTGCACCCAACGACCCTGGCTCGACCAGTTGACGTTGCGCGGCGGGATTTGCGGCTGAGCGACGAAGGCGACGCCGCGATCGCCGAAATCGGCGAGGCAAACGGCGTTCCATGTGCCTTCTTCCTTCGGCTCTTTGCCGTTGATGACCGCCGCAATGTTGTGCGCGGTCGCCGTCACCATTGATTCGATCATATAACCCGTTTTGGGCATGCCTGTCGCAACAGGCGTCGGTTCCGCCGGCGGGATGGCGACGCAGACGCCGACGCCGAAGACGTTCTTGAAGGTCGGATTGCGCTGGTTCTTGTCGATGACGACGAAACCGCGCGGGTTGACGAGACCTTCGATTCCCATCAGCGCGTCGATGCCCGTGAAGGCCGGCATCATCATCGCGAATTTGAAGGGAAGCTCGTGTTCTTTCTTCAACGAGCCGTCGTCGTTCAACTCCTGGCATTTGAGGACGCCCGGCTCCACCGAGGTGGTCTTCGCGTTAGTGATCCATTTGACGTCACGATCGCGGAAAGCGGACTCGAGCATGCCCTTGGTGTCGCCGACGCCGCCGAGGCCCAGATGGCCGATATAGGGCTCCGACGTCACGAAAGTGATCGGCACCTTATGGCGGATGCCGCGCTTGCGCAGGTCTGACACAAGGATCATTGCATATTCGTAAGCGGGCCCGAAACAGGAAACAGCGGGAGACGCGCCGACGACGATTGGTCCGGGATCCGCGCAGAATTCTTCCCAGGCCTTCGACGCGATTTCGGCGTGCTGCAGCGTGCAGATCGAATGCGTATGGCCGCCATGCGGGCCGAGCCCCGGGATTTCTGAGAAGGCGAGCTTGGGCCCCGTCGCGATGACGAGATAGTCATAGGAAATGCTCTCGCCATTATTGAGCTCGATGCGGTTCTCCGCTGGATGCACGCGCTTGGCGCCGGCATCCGTGAAGCCGATGTTCTTTTTCTTGAACACGGGCGCGAGCGGCACCTTCAATTCCTCGGGCTTGCGCCAATTGACCGCGAGCCAGGGATTTGACGGCGTGAATTGAAAGTTCGGCAAATCGGAAACGACAGTGACCTTGTGCTCCTTCTTCAAGGATTCGCGCACTTCGATCGCTGCCGCGACGCCGCCGATTCCGGCGCCGAGAACCACCACGTGAGCCATCTGACATCCTCCCATAGTCGCGGCAGACTGCCGCGCGCTCGTTATATTCGAACTATCTAAATTAGGAGATGCTCACAGCGACTTAGTCACGCTCGGCATCGCAAAGCGCGCGCAAGGCCCCTGCGTCGGTGATTTCTGTTCCTCCGCGCGATAGTTTGACCCAGCCCGAACGTTCGAAAGTCTTGAGTGTGCGCCCCACAACTTCCCGCGCCGTTCCGAGATCGGCCGCGAGCGCCTGCTGCGTGACGCAAATGCGATTGTCTACGCCGCGCAAGGCGAGCAGCCGCTCGGCGAGCCGCACATTGATGCGCGTGCAGACGATCTCTTCGATGCGGCACATCAGCGTGGCGATGCGGCGGCTGTAGCCGTCGAAAACCAGCGCGCGAAAGCCTTCCGAAGCATTCATCAAGGCGGCGAAGCGCTCGGCCGGCACGATATAAGCGACGACATCCGTCTCGGCGACGCCTTCCGCCGCATAAGCGTCGTCGGAGAGCAGCGAAGCGGTCGTGAGAATGCAGGTCTCATTGGTCGAGACGCGGTAGAGCACGATCTCGCGCCCCGACTCAGTGACGCGCTGGACGCGGACGGTTCCCGAGACGATCAAGGGAAACTGTACGCATTGGTCGCCGGGACGGAAAAGCACAGCGCCGCGCGGAATTTGCTTTCGGATGGCCGAGTCGCGCAGCATCGTCTTGGTCGACCCGTCGAGCGCGCGCAGGAGGGGGACATCCTCGATCCAGTCAGACGCCATTTTTGGTCCTCACGTCGAACCCGCCAAAGGCAACGGCGCCGCGACGCCGTGAACCCGGGCAGATCAGAAGGCCGATCCCGGTCTTACGCCGATGCGCTTGAGTATCAAGGCCAAAGGGCAAAAGCCGGTAAAAGAGGCCTGCAACATATTCGCCCCGACGAAAGCGGCGAGCGCCATCCACCAGGGCGAAAACAGATAAGCCAGCGTTACGCTCGACAGCACCATCGCGCCGGCGACAGCCATGACCATTCGATCGACGTTCATGGAACGCTCCATCAGTTGCGCGCCCGCGGGCGCTTCTTAGGTCGGCTCCGCGCATTGCATTCGTCCGCGCAGAACAATTCGTAAAGCAAGCCGATAAAACGAGAGACGTTTTCATCGGCGAGCGAATAGAAGATCGACTGTGACTCGCGGCGCGTTTTCACGAGCTTGTCATCACGCAGCCGGGCGAGATGCTGCGAGAGAGAGGACTGGCTGAGGCCAATCGTCTCCTGGAGCTTGTTCACCGACAGCTCGCCCTTGTGCAATTCGCACAGGACCATGAGCCGGTGGCGATTGGCGAGAGCCTTCAAGAAGCTTTCAGCCTCTTCGGCTTTTGGCGCGAGGTCTGCCGGATTTATATTCATAGTGACTAAATTAAGTTTGACGAATATAAGTGTCAAGCATCAAATCCTCATGGCCCGCTCGTGCTACATTCGCCGAGCGGGATCGGGTCGTTCCGAATGAAGCGGCAACGCAGCAGTTTTTAAATTCGTACTTGCTAATTTACATATATCGAATATATCTGGATGCGTCAGCGTGGGAGACTTCTCATGAATCGCTTCCGACTCGCTTTTCTTTTAGCCGCCCTGGCCTCGCCGTCCGCAGCCTGGGCGGGCGAAACGGCCGTCCGCCTTGCGCCGATCGACGATATGAAGGCGGTCGTCGCTTCTGTCGAACCCGCGCACCAACTCATGGCCCGAGCCCGCATTGGCGGCACGGTGACGACGCTCAAGATCAAGGAAGGCGACACGGTGGCCGCCGGGGCCGAGATTGCGCTCGTCGCCGACCAAAAGCTTTTTCTGCAAATGCAGTCGCTCGATCAGCGCATTCGCGCCCAGCAGGCGCAGCGCGACAAGGCTCAGAGCGACTTCGACCGCGCGCAAGAGCTTCTGCGCCGCGGCACCTCAACCAAGGTCATGTTCGATCAGGCCAAGACCGCGCTCGACGTCGCAGAGCGCAATCTCGCCGCGCTGCAATCCGACCGCGGCGTGATCGAGCAGCAGACGGCGGAAGGCTCGGTGAAGGCGCCGGGCGCCGGCCGCATTCTGACCATCCCCGTCTCCGTCGGCCGTGTGGTGATGCCCGGCGAAACGATCGCGACTCTCGCCGAGAACAATTACATCCTGCGCCTGCAATTGCCGGAGCGCCACGCCCGCTTCATGCGCGCCGGCGATCGCGTCGAGATCGGCGAACGCGGCGTCAACACCGGCGCCGGCGCCCGCAAGGAAGGGCGCGTGCGCATCGTCTATCCTGAGATTCAAGGCGGCCGCGTGATCGCCGACGTCGACGTGAAGGGGCTGGATAATTATTTCGTCGGCGAGCGCGCCCGCGTCTATGTGACGACCGGCAAGCGCGACACGATCCTCGCACCGAAATCCGCCGTCTATCGGCGCGCCGGCGTCGACTTCGTTCGCCTCGCGGACGGCGCCGAAGTGGTCGTGCAGACCGGCGACGCGCATGGCGAGACGATCGAGATTCTCACGGGTCTCCATGACGGCGATGTGGTGCACACGCCATGAGCCAGGAAAAGGAAAACGCCAAGCAATTCCACCCCGGCATCAGCGGCACGCTGACGCGGACCTTCATCAATTCGCCGCTGACGCCGCTTCTGCTGCTGGCCTCGATTCTCGTCGGCCTCATCGCGCTGCAAGCGCTGCCACGCGAGGAGGAGCCACAAATCTCCGTGCCCATGGTCGACATCATAGTGCAGGCGAACGGCTATAAGGCGGAGGATGCGATCGAGCTCATCACCCGTCCGCTCGAAGACATCATCAAGGGCGTCAATGGCGTCGAGCATGTCTATTCGCAGACGCGCGACGATCAGGTGATGGTGACGGCGCGCTTCTTCGTTGGCACGCCGCAGGACAACGCCGTGCTGCGCGTGCACGACAAGATTCGCGCCAACATATTGGACTTGCCCAAAGGGATTCCCGAGCCGGTCATCATCGGCCGCGGCATCGACGACGTCGCCATTGTGGTGCTGACGCTGTCCGCAAAGCCCGAGCGCGCCAACGGCTGGACCGACAATGGGCTCTACCAAGTCGCCGAGGAGCTGCAACACGACCTGACCAAGGTCGAGAATGTGGGCTTAAGCTATATCGTCGGCGGCAGTCCCAACCAGATCCGCGTCGAAGCCGATCCGGAGCGCCTGTCGCAATATGGCGTGACGCTCAACCAGCTCATCGACAAGCTGACCAACGCCAACCGTTCCTTCATGGTCGGCGCCTTCCGCGAGGACAACCATTCCATCCCCGTCGTCGCGGGTCAGACGCTGCAGGGCGTGCCCGACATCGGCCTGTTGCTGCTGACGACGCGCGACGGACGGCCTGTCTATGTGAAGGATGTGGCGAATGTCATCGTCGGCGCCGCCGAGCCCGACAAGCGTAGCTGGACGATGACGAAGGAGAAGGACGGGGAGCTCTTGAAGCGCCCGGCCGTCAGCATCGCCATCGCCAAGCGCAAGGGCGCCAATGCGGTGATCGTCGCCGAGGACGTGCTGCATCGGCTGGAGTCCGTCAAAGGCCGCATCGTTCCGGAAGACCTGGAGATCGCCGTCACTCGCAACTATGGCGAGACCGCCACGGAAAAGGCCAACGAGCTTCTCTTCCATCTCGCGCTCGCGACTGTCTCCATTGTTCTGCTCATTGTCGTGATGGTCGGCTGGCGCGAGGGCGTCGTCGTCTTCGTCATTATCCCGACGACAATCCTGCTCACCCTCTTCGCCTCCTGGCTGATGGGCTATACGATCAACCGCGTCAGCCTCTTCGCGCTCATCTTCTCAATCGGCATTCTCGTCGACGACGCCATCGTCGTGGTGGAGAACATTGTCCGTCACTGGCAGATGCGCGGTTCGCGCAGCCTCATCGACACCGCCGTCGAGGCCGTGGCGGAGGTCGGCAATCCGACCATCGTCGCCACTATGACCATCATCGCCGCGCTTCTGCCGATGATGTTCGTTTCGGGTTTGATGGGGCCCTATATGAGCCCCATTCCGGCCAACGCCTCGCTGGCCATGGTGTTCTCCTTCTTCGTGGCCATGACGATCACGCCCTGGCTACTGTTGAAGATCGCCGGCAAGCGTTTCGAACAGGAAGGTGGCGCGGGCCATGACCACTCCCACGAACGCGGCGCCATGGGCAATTTCTACGCCCGCATCGCCACGCCTTTGTTGCAGGGCCGCAAGCGCTCGCAACGCTTTCTCACCGCCGTGGGCGTGGCGACGCTGCTCTCGCTCGGCCTCTTCGCCACGAAGAGCGTGCGCGTGAAACTGCTGCCTTTCGACAATAAGTCGGAAGTCGCGGTCGTCGTCGATCTGCCGCGCGGCGCCTCGCTCGAAGAGACGGATCGCGTGCTGACCGCCGCGGCCGAGCGCCTCAAGGACATTCCGGAACTCACCTCCATCCAGTCCTATGCGGGCGCGGCCGCGCCCTTCAACTTCAACGGCCTGGTGCGTCACTATTATGTGCGCTCGGCGCCGGAGATGGGCGATCTCGCGATCAACCTGCTGCCCAAGGACGAGCGCAAGCGCGCCAGCCACCCGATTGCTCTGGAGATTCGCGAGAAGCTCAAGGGCCTGCCGATGCCCGAGCATACGGCGATCAAAGTCGTCGAAGTGCCGCCGGGCCCGCCCGTGCTCTCGACGCTTCTCGCCGAAGTCTATGGGCCCGACGCGCAGACGCGGCGCGATCTCGCGACCAAGCTGCGCAAGGCCTTCGACGCGGTCGATTTCGTCGTGGACACCGACGATTCATTCGGCCAGCGCGCCGAGCGGCTGCGCTTCGCGATCGATCAGGAGGCGCTCGAATATCACGGCGTCGAGGAACGCGCGGTCTACGACACGATCGGCGCTCTCGTCGGCGGCGTGAAGATCGGCTTCTCGCAAAGAGGCGGCGGCGCCAAGCCGATCGACATCACCGTCGCTCTCCCGCACGCGCAGATGACGCCTGGCGAACGCATTCTCTCGACGCCGCTCCCGGCCGGCGGCACCGTGCGCCAGGGCGCCAATGTCGAGCTCGGCGATGTGGTGAAGGCGACGCGCGAGCTCGGCTCCTATCCCATCTTCCGCCACAATGGCCGCTTTGCCGAAATGGTGAGCGCCGAGGTCGCCGGACGTTTCGAGGCGCCGATCTACGGCATGTTCGCGGTCGAGGACGAGATCAACAAGATCGACTGGGGCCCCTCCGGCGCGCCGACGATCAAATATCACGGCCAGCCGCTCGACGACGCAAAGCCGACCTTCCTTTGGGACGGCGAGTGGGAGGTGACCTATGTGACCTTCCGCGACATGGGCGCGGCCTTCATGGTGGCGCTGCTCGGCATTTATCTGCTCGTCGTCGCGCAATTCGGCTCGTTCAAGCTGCCGCTCGTCATTCTCGCGCCCGTGCCGCTCACGCTCCTCGGCATCGTGCTCGGCCATCTGCTCTTCAACGCCGCCTTCACGGCGACATCGATGATCGGCTTCATCGCGCTTGCCGGCATCGTCGTGCGCAACTCGATCCTGCTCGTCGACTTCATCCGCCATCTGCGCGAGCGCGGCATGTCGCTACGCGAAGCTTTGGTCGAGGCGGGCGCGGTGCGCTTCAAGCCGATCTTCCTCACCGCCGCGGCGGCGATCATTGGCGCGGCCTTCATTCTCACCGACCCGATCTTCCAAGGTCTCGCGATCTCGCTCGTCTTCGGCCTCGCGTCCTCGACGGCGCTGACGCTGCTCGTGATCCCCGCCATCTATGTCGTCCTGCGCGACGACCAACGCCCAGCGGCGCCGAACGCGCCGGAAGGAGGGAAGCTCGCATGACCAATGATTGGCCCGAACTCGCCAAGGCGCTCTCTGCCGATCTTCGCAATCTGCGCGTCGGCGCGCCCGACGTGATGAAGACCTTCTCCGCCATGGCGACGACCGCCGGCGCGCCCGGCGCGCTCGACGCCAAGACGAAGGAGCTGATCGCCGTCGCCGTGAGCGTCGCGGTGCGCTGCGACGATTGCATCGCCTTCCACACGAAGGCCGCCGCCCAGCGCGGCGCGACGCGCGAGGAGATTTTGGAGACGCTCGGCATGGCGATCTACATGGGGGCCGGCCCCTCGGTGATGTACGCGAGCCATGCGCTTTCGGCTTTCAACCAATTTGCCGGCGGCGAAGCCGCCAGCGCGCAAGCCCCTCAAGCCCAGACCGCTTGAGCAAGAAGAAAGGAAGAAGAAAATGCTGTCAGGCCTGATGTCCAAGCTCACCGGGGGCGGCGGCGAATTACCGACGATCGAGCACGAGGATTTCGCCCGCCTCGTGAAGGAAGGCTCCTGCGCCATCGTGGATGTGCGCGAGCCGCATGAATATGCCGCCGGCCATGTGCCGGGCGCACGCAATCTGCCGCTCTCGCAATTCGATCCGTCGAAGCTGCCGGCGGGCGATTGCGTGATCATCTGCCAGGCGGGCGGCCGCTCGGCCAAGGCGCTGGGGCAGGCGATCCAGGCCGGCCGCAAGAATGTGCGCCACTATGCGCCGGGCACCGGCGGCTGGCGCGCGCGCGGCGGCGCGGTGCAGGCGTAACGCGGTTCCCCTTCCCCAACCCTCCCCCGCTTCGCGGGAGAGGGAGCAGATCGAGGCCTTCATACCCAGTGCTGGTCATGAGCATCCCCTCTCCCGCGTCAGCGGGGGAGGGACAGGGAGGGGGCCGGCTTAGATTACCTGATATCAGGCGGCGCGGCCGATTTCGGTCGCCCTGGACACTTCGTTCAGCTTGCCGGTCTTCACGTCATAGATATAGCCGTAGATCGGTATGTTCTTCGGAACCAGCGGATGCGAGCGGATGCGCGCGACGTCCTGGGCGACGCTCTCCTCCTGGTTCTTGATCGTGTGCCATTTAATGAAATGACCCGCCGAGCAGCCGCCGCCATGCTGCGGGTTCGACCATTTCAACGTCGCCATGTCGAGTGCGGCCGTCGCGAGGTTGTCGTCGAGGAGCTCGCTCATCACCTCGTCGCAGAAAAGCTCCATGCCGCAATTGGTGTGATGGATCACGAACCACTCATTCGTGCCGAGCAGCTTGTGGGAAATGACCAGCGAACGAATCGCGTCGTCGGACGCGCGGCCACCGGCGTTGCGGATCACATGGGCGTCGCCTTCGGAAAGGCCCGCATATTTCGCCGGGTCGAGACGCGCATCCATGCAGGTCAGAATCGCGAAACCGCGCGCCGGCGGCAAAGCGAGATCGCCCTTCGAGCCGAAGCCCGATACATAAGCCGCATTGGCGGACAAAACTTCGTCGACGATCTTGCTCATCATTTTCTCCCACAAGCCAAACAAGCTTGTTCTGATTTTTCGCTTCGCCCAAGCCCGTTCGCACGGCGCTCCGGCGTTTCATTCAAGCAAATAAGGAATATTGTTTCCGTGACAAAGTCCCCGGTCGGCGCATAGAGAAGAAAAAACGTGGCAGTTCGATGGTTGTTACAATATAACATCCACCCCAAGGGCTGCCACGGCCCATCTGAACATGGTTTAGCAAATGTCTGAACTTGCTGATCTCTTCCCCGGTTTCGCATCGCACTGGATCGACACGCCGGCAGGCAAAATTTTCGCGCGGTCTCACGGCGCCGGACCGGCGCTCGTCCTGCTGCACGGCTTCGGCGAAACGCATGTGGCCTGGCGCAACATTGCGCCGAAGCTCGCCGAGCGCTTCAGCGTCGTCGCCATGGATTTACGCGGCTATGGCTGGTCGGCGGCGCCCGAGAGCGAGAAGGGCGAGGCCTATACGAAGCGCGAGATGGCCGACGACGTGGTCAAGGTCATGGAGGCGCTGGGCCATGTGCAATTCGCGCTTGTCGGCCACGACCGCGGCGCGCGCGTCGGCCTGCGCCTGGCGCTCGACCATCCCGGGCGCCTGACGAAGCTCGCGCTGATCAACATCGCGCCGATCGACGACAATTTCGGCGCCGGCGACCTCTGGCGCTTGGGCCGCGCGCGCTTTCTCGCGACCGAGGCCCCGCGCCCCGAGGAGCTGATCGCCCTCGACCCCAACGACTTCCTCGAAGACGCGCTGAAAAGCTCGACGAAGGAGAAATCGCTCGACGTCTTCGGCGCGGCGGCGCTGGCGCATTATCGCGCCGCCTTTAACGACCCCGCGCGCATCCACGCCTTTTGCGAGGACTTCCGCGCGGGCGCGACCCTCGACAAGGAAGCCCTGCTCGCCGACAAGGCCGCGGGCAAGAAGGTCATGACGCCCACGCTCATCCTCTACGGCGAAACGACCTTCCCCGCCGACGGCCCCTCGCTTGTCGACGCCTGGAAGGAATGGGGCGACGACGTCACCGGGACCGCCGTCGACGCCGGTCTTTACGCCATGGAGGAAGCGCCCGAGGCGACGCCGCAGGCTTTGGAACGCTTCCTCTGATGAAGCGCCGCGGCGTTCTCGGCGGCAAGACGGTCGCCGTGGCGCTCGGCGGCGGGGGCGCGCGCGGCCTCGCACATATCAGCGTGCTGCAGGCGCTCGACGACTTGGGCGTGCGCCCCGTCGCCATGGCGGGAACCTCGATCGGCGCCATTATCGGCGCCGCCTATGCCGCGGGCTTCTCCGGCGCGGAGCTGCGCGCGCATACCGAGGCGATCTTGCGCAACCGGTTGGGCCTTGCGCGCAAGCTGCTTTACGCGCGGGCGCGGCGCCGCCAGCCGCTTCTGACGCGTCTTGCGCATCCGCTGCTTTTCGACGGCGTGCGTTTTCTGGACGCCTTCTGGCCCGAGGGCATGCCGGAACGTTTCGAGGATCTGGACATACCCATGACCGTGGTGGCGACCGACTTCCGTCGCCGCTGCGAGGCGGTGTTTTCGAAAGGGTCGCTGCGCACGGCCATCGCCGGCTCGATGGCGATCCCCGGCGTGGTGCGCCCGCCCAAAAGCGAGCTCGGCTATCTCGTCGACGGCGGCCTCGTCAATCCGCTCCCCTACGACCATCTGCAGGGGAAGGCCGACATTATCGTCGCGGTGAATGTATCCGGCAATTCGGGCATGGAAAGCGAGACCCGCGCGCCCTCGCCCTTCCAGACGATGATCGTCGCAACCCAGATCCTCATGAACTCCATCAGTTCCCGCATGATCGAGGAAAACCCGCCGGACGTGCTGCTTGCCCCGGGCGTGCATCAATATCTGGCGCTCGATCTCTTCAAGGCGTCGCGCATTTTTGCAGCGGGCGACGCCTGCCGCGACAAATTGCGCGAGGGGCTGTTGAAGGCCGCCGAGCGGCTCGAACCTCAGCGCCGCGACTGAAAGAAGTCGCGCAGCAATGTCGCCGCCTCGCTCTCGCGAAGGCCGCCATAGACGTCCGGCGCGTGATGGCAGGTCGGATGCGAGAAAAAGCGCGGCCCATGCTCCACTGCCCCGCCCTTCGGATCGTCGGCCGAAAAATAAAGCCTCCGGATGCGCGCGAAGGAGATCGCGGCGGCGCACATGGCGCAGGGCTCCAGCGTGACATAGAGATCGCAGTCGATCAGCCGCTCGCTGCCGATCGCCTCGCACGCGGCGCGAATCGCCAGCATTTCGGCATGCGCCGTGGGGTCCCTGTCGCGGAGCGTGCGATTGCCGGCGGTCGCGATGATCTGGCCGGCGCGCAAGATCGCCGCGCCGACAGGCACTTCCTCGGCGGCGGCGGCCGCGCGGGCGGCGTCGAAGGCGGCTGCGAAGGGGTCGACAGTCAAATCCAGGCCTCCGCAGCATGAGGCGGAGAAAACGTCGCCTTCAAACCCGCCTTCATTTCGTTTATCTCCGTCGATCGCGCTTCAAAGCCATCCCGGCGCCTGCTATCAAAGATCATGGCCGACAAAAAACCAACCAAGCGCTCCGGCGCGCCCGGCGGCGACCGCCCCATGCGCCGCCGCGACTCCAAGACCGCCGCGCGCGACGGCGCGCCCAAGAAATTCGATTCGGACAAACCGAAATTCAATAAGCCGCGCGGCGAAAAAGCCGCCAAGCCGCAAT